>CAUFRY010000007.1 GCA_959028445.1 uncultured Collinsella sp.
CACACCCCGTTTTTTCGCAACAAAATGCCTGATAAACTAGCCTCAAAAGCCAGGTCTGCTCACAGGGTTCAGATTTTGCCGCATACTTCCGAATTGACGCTGGCACTCCTTAATCCATAGGCACGCTTTTCAGCCAGGAGGGCATCGTGGATCTGACGCTATGCGGCCAAACTGCTTTTAACTATCACCGCATCCCGCCGCAAATACTGGGTCTTTACCCTGCCATTAGCCTTGGCAATATGGATCGCAGATGTTGCGGCCTCAGAAGTCATGCGGTTGTAAAAGACCTGCTTCACGCACCGCTTCACAGGCTTGTATTCACCCGGGCACAATCCGGGTCGCGAAGCCTGTTTAAATCGCATCTCCTGACCCAAGAGCCACCTCCTGGGTCGTTTAGGCAGACTGAGCATGGATTTGATGTCACGTCGCCCGAGTTTACGCTGCTCAACCTTGCTGCGAAGGTCTCACGCAACCAGTTACTCATGGCTTGCTACGAGATGTGCGGCTCCTTTGCAGTGTTTAAGCCCTGCGAGCGAACGCAGCAACAACTCGATGAATCTATTTCGCTTAAGCTCATTCCACCCAACTGCGGCTGGGAGCGAGTTAACGACACCAAGGGCAATGACACCAACCTGTGGAAGCGCCAACCGCTCCTCAGCGCGGCGGATATTGCCGCGTTCGCTAAGCAGGCCGCAGGCCTGCGCGGCGTTAAGCAGCTCCGCTGGGCGGCCGAGCACATGACGGGGCAGACCGCCTCGCCTTTCGAAGTCCAAACATCCATACTCGTCTCACTCCCCCGTGACGAGGGCGGCCTGGGTATCGGCATCACCAACAACGTGCGCATCCCACTCAGCGACGCCGCGCGCTCGCTGTATGACAAAACCTGCTGCTACGCCGATATCCTCATCGAGAGCGCCACCGACAGCATGGGCGTCATTTTGGAATGCCAAGGCCGCTCCGCCCACGATGGCGAAGCCGCAAGCCTCTCCGATGCCGAACGCACCACCGCGCTCACCAGCATGGGCTACGATGTCATACAAATTACCTACGACCAGATCAAGGACAAGAAGAGCTTTAACAACATCGCCGAGCTCATTCATAAAAAGGCGGGGCTCCCCTACATCCCAAAGACCGATCAGGAACGTACCGCTGAAAATGCCCTGCGACGGGAGCTGTTGGTCGATTGGGTTGAACTGTTCACCGTTAAGCCGGCCGGCTAGCAGCTAGCGATCAGGGGGACTGCGGGAATGTCAGAAGCGGCAACGCGAGCCGCAAATCCTGCCTCGGTCAGCTCGATGACCTCGGTAAACGTTGCATCGAAAAACTCCTCGGTTAGCAGGCGATACGGCGGATGATCGGGCTCGCCGGGGTTTTCGCGCACGATCTCGTGCATAACGCCGATGGTCTTGAGCACATACTCCTTATGGATGGGATACTGCCCAAAACGTGCCGCAGCGGTATACAGGCGATCGGTCGCGCGCGGAATCGAAACAATGCCGAGCGTCTTGCCAAACCAGTCAAAGTCGCCTTGCTTTTTAATGCGGAATTCCTCGCACGGCTTGCCGCCGTGCGCCTCCAGGTACTGATTCACGCGTGTATTCCATACGGTATCGGCCACCAGATGCGACCAGACACCCAGTGTCAAATCAAGCAACGACTGCGCCACGTCCTCGGACGCAAGCGAGAACTCACGAGCGCTGGGACCGACAACCGGCTCGGCATCCTTGTAGCGCTGGGGATAGTGCACGCGGTTCAGTCGCTCGCGTTCCTCGATAATCGAGGTCGCCGCGGCTGGCGCACCGGTGGGCGAACTTTTAAGCAACGGTGCCACATAGGTATCCCAGAACTCATGCTCACGAGGCTTAGGGATAGGCTCGGGCTTTGCAAAGTGCGTAATGCGGTACGGGATGGGATCGGCGATGCCAGGGACCATATAGCCCACGAAGATATCCGGAACCACGCAGCCAAACAAAAAGGCATTGCGGTCGCGCACGCTATTGGCAAGCGCACCAGTGCGCTCCAGCAAACGCTCCGTCTGAGCGATATGAATGTTCCAGCTTGGCATAGCCACCCCCATAAAAAACCTGGATAACTATACCATCACGGCAAAGCCGCGCGGACGGCTACGCACGCTCTACGCAGCAACTAGTCCGTAGCACCGTTTTCAGTTCCATACGACGACGAAGACGCCTCGACCACATGGTGATATCGATCGATATAGATTGCACGGGCACCCAGGCGTCGCACCAAATCCTGGTGATGCGTGCTCATCAAGACCGTCTTACCCGCCGCGACGTAGGCCAGCAAGAAGTTGACCACGATGTCGCATGAATCCTCGTCGAGCCCATTGGTGGGCTCATCGAGCACCAGGATATCCGGGTTCATCGACACCACCGCAGCCAGCGCAACGCGCTTCTTTTGCCCGCCCGAGAGCTGATAGGGAGAGACGTCGACAAGGTCGGCAACCTGGAACAGCTCCATGGCATCGCGCACGCGGCGCTCGAGCTCGTCTGCCGGCAGCCCCATCTGCGCGGGACCAAAAGCAACTTCCTCGCCCACCGTAGCGCAGAACAGCTGGGCGTCGGCATTCTGGAACACAAAGCCCACGCGCTGATGAAAACGCTGAGCGGCCGCAGAATCCTTTAGAAACGCCGCATCGACCGCATGCCCGTCGAACAGGTACGCACCCGCGTCCGCAAGCTCAAGGCCGTTGATAAGACGCATAATCGTCGTCTTGCCGCAGCCGTTAGGACCAAGCAGAGCAACGAGCTCTCCACGGTTCACCTGCAATGAAACGCCATCGACCACCGTATGACCCGCATAGGAAAACACCACGTCGCGAAACTCGATGAGCGGCGTGACCTCGGCGCCGGCAGCACCGCTCGCACCCATCGCGTTATTCGTATCGTTTGCCAAAACGTCGCCCTTCCCTACTCACATCAACGGTTCGACCGTCCGCGCTACAGCACCGCGCACAACACGGCGAGCAACGCCACAACGGCCGCGTAAACCGCATCGTGCCAGCCAAAGCCGCTCCGTGCAAGCGCCGGATACACGCCGGCGAAGCCGCGACACAGCATGGCCTCGTCCATCGCGCGGCTGCATTCCATCGCCTTGATAAACGTCATGCCCATGATACCCGCCAGCGAATCGGTGCGCGAAAAACCCGCAGGCGCGGAACCGACGCTGCGCAGCATGACCGATTCGCACAGATCGTGCGCCGTGCGTCCCAGCACCTCAATATGCTTGAGCGCCATATCAAACGTAAAGATAACCTCGTCGGGCAGGTGCAGCATTTTGAGCGCCGCCGACATGCGGCTCCAGGTGAGCGTCCACGAAACACCCAGCACCAGCGACACATTAATAAACGTCTTGAGCGCGATCTTGAGCATGGCGCCCGCGGCAGAAGTGTCCAGCAGCAAGGCGAGCAGTACCAGAACCACCGCGAGCCCTGCAGCGCCAAGCGCCGGCACAAAGGTTGCCCGCAGCCCGCGTACGGGGCGCACGGCAACGAGCACCAGCGCGATAGCCGCCATCAACATGAGGTACAGAGGGCTCTGCGTCAGACACACGCACAGGACGCAAACGAACATCCCCACCAGGCGCACCGGAGCCGAAACGCAAGAAAGGGCGCGGTCGACCATCGTCCCGCCCTCGTGCGCGCCCCCACCCAGGCGAACCCGCTCAAGCAGGCTCGCCAGGTGCAGGACATTCTTTTGCATCACACGATGCCGAGCCCCCGCGGGCTCGTATCGCTCCTCGGCTGCAAGCCAGCTAGGCAGCTCGGCTATTGCCATGAGCACCGCTTTCCTTAACCGTCAGCGAGATCAGACGGAATGCGATAGTGAGCACCGCCACGCCAATCACGCCGGACAGGATATACATGGCAGCCTGACCGGCAAAGCCAAGACCCTGCTCCTCGGAATAGGCCTGCAGGTAATCACCCGTAGGCAGAGCGTCGGCAAAGGTCGGGGTATCAAGGCCGACCGAAGCCTGCAGACTGTCGTCACCAGCCTCCTGAACGGCGGTCGCGGCGCCCTCGGCGTCCCACTCGCCCCATGCGTCACCCGTGGCCAGCAGGCCCAGCGGTGTGGCCACGACAAGCACGGCGACCAGGATGAGCGTGGGGACCAGGGAAGTCTTCTTGGCAGTACCATCGCCGGCAAGCTGTCCATCGGCGGCTTCGGGGCCGACGATAACGCCCGGCGCCGTCTTCTTGATAAAGCCGTAGATCGCGGCAGTCGCCACGCCCTCGACCACGCCGGCAACCAGCATATGCGGGATCATCATGGCAGGAATAGCAATAGACAGCGGGAAGGGGCAGTACAGCGGCGCGCCCGAAGCGTTGGTAAAGAGCATCGGCTGAATGCCAAACTCGATGGCAGCGCACAGGGCAGCCACGCACAAGCCGATCCAGCCGCTCACGATGGCAGAAACCGAAGTGCCCCAGCTCTTGTCGTGCAAACGGCTGTTAAGCGCGCGGAACACGATGGCTGCGGCAAACGGCAACACGAAGGCCATGTTAAAGCAGTTAGCGCCAAAGGACAGGATGCCGCCGTCGCCAAACAGCAGCGCTTGCAGCGCCAGCGCGACCGAAACCGCGATAGCCGCGGCCTCGGGGCCCAGCAGCAGCGCGATGAGTGCGCCACCGACGGCGTGACCTGTGGTGCCGCCGGGCAGCGGCACGTTGAACATCATGAGCAAGAAGGAGAATGCGGCGCAGATGCCCAGGAACGCCATATGCTCGCGATCGAGCGTGGCACGCACCTTCTTGATGCAGTGAACCCAAACGGGCACCATCGCCACCGCCATGACGGCATCGGTCTGCGGGGACAGATAGTTATCTGGAATGTGCATGTACGCCTCCCGGTTGTCGGCGCACAGAATTGCAACGCCGCTTAAATCACCTTGACAGTGTTACGTATTGTCAAATTCGTAACACGACGCGGGCTATCATAGCAAAACGGCGCACTGCCGACAAAGCAGCACGCCGTTATGTAATGCGCGTGTCATATATACAGGCTCAACGGTGCCTCATACCGAGCATAGCGGTCACGTAGGACTCGGCGGCAGCCACCGCCGACCCATATCCCAGTGCAGGACCTAGCCGCGGACCTCGCCGTTTACGCCCTTACATACCTTGGTGACGATCTTCTGGTGCGCTTTCTCGACCTCTTCGCTGGTGAGCGTGTGGTCGTCGGAGCGATACGTAAGCGCAAAGGCCATGGACTTCTTGCCCACACCCACACGGACCGGATCGCGGTAGACATCGAACAGACGCACGCCCTCGAGCAGCTTGCCGCCGGCACTGGTAATGCGGCGCTCAAGGTCCTCGCAGGTCACGGAGTTGTCGACCACGATAGCAAGGTCGTGCTCAACGGCAGGGTACTGCGAGAACTCGCGGTAGTTCTCCTGGTTGCGGGCGCCCTTGATCAGCTTGTCCAGGTCGAGCTCAAAGGCAACGACAACCTCATCGATGCCCATCGCCTCGCGCGCCTCGGGGTGAATCTCGCCGACCCAGCCCAGCACGGTGCCGCCGGACAGAACCTCGGCCGCACGACCCGGCTGCAGGAAGGCATAGCCCTCGCCCTCGACGGGACGGAAGCGGACCTTCTCGATGCGCAGCTGGGCGAGCAGCTCCTCGACAATGCCCTTGCCAAAGAAGAAGCGCAGCTTGCGGTACTTCATGGTCCAGGACTGCTCGCTCCACTGGCCCGAGAGCACACCCGCCACGGACTTGGTCTCCTTGGGCAGGCTGGCGTTCTCGCGGCCATGGAACAGGCTGCCGACCTCGTACAGGTGCACGTTGGGCGTGCCGTGGGCCTCGTTATAGGCCACAGACTGCAGCAGGCCCGGCAGCAGCGAACGACGCATCTCGGTCTGCTCGGCTACCAGCGGGTTCATGAGCACCACGGGGCAGCCGCGGCCCTCGGTGGACATACCGATCTTCTCCAGGTCGCCCGGGGCGGCAAAGCCAAAGGTCGTGGTCTCGTTGAGGCCGCAGGCGCGCAGGATCTCGCCGACCTTGCGGGTGAGCTTCTGCTCGCGGGTCAAGCCGCCGATGTGGTTCTTGGCAGCTGGGATGGTCGCCGTCACACGGCCCATGCCCCATAGGCGCAGGACCTCCTCGATCAGGTCGATCTCGCGCGGCAGGTCGGGGCGGAAGCTCGGCGGAGTGACCATAAAGTCCTCGCCGTCGCGCTCGACGGTGCAGCCCAGGCGAGTGAGCGAACGCTCGATAAAGTCGGGCTCGATGTCGGCGCCGCAGATGGTATGCACGCGGGCCAGGCGCAGCTTGATGCTGTCGATGGTCTTGGGCGCGGGGAACACGTCGACGTAGCCGGGAGCGACCTCGCCGCCGGCGATCTCCTCGATGAGCGCGCAGGTAACGTTGGCCACATCCACGCAGCCGGTCTCATCGACCTGGCGCTCAAAGCGGATGGAGGCATCTGAGATCAGCGACAGGTCGCGGCTGGTGTGCGAGGTGCGGCCGGCGTTGAAGCAGGCGCTCTCGACCATCACGTCGACGGTATCGTCCTCGATCTCGGAATCCATGCCGCCCATAACGCCGGCCAGCGCCACGGGACGCTCGCCGTCGGTGATGAGGCCCATGCCGGCGTCGAGCGTGCGCTCCTCGCCGTCGAGGGTCGTAAACTTCTCGTCCTGCTGGGCGGCGCGAACCACCACGCGGCGATGGCCATCGCGCTCGGCAAAGGTGTCCAGGTCAAAGGCGTGCAGCGGCTGACCAGTGAGCATCATCACATAGTTGGTGATGTCGACGATGTTGTTGTGCGGACGCACGCCCAAGGCGTTAAGGCGCTTGACCATCCAGTCGGGCGAGGGGCCGACCTTCACGTTTCGCACGATGCGGGCGACATAGCGGTCGCACAGGCCCTCGTCGGCGATCTCGACGGAAAGCTCGTCGTCGGTCGCGCGGCCGGTCTCGGCCTTGATGGCGGGCAGCTCAACGTGGAAATCGCGGTCGAAGATGGCGCCGGTCTCGCGAGCCATGCCGATCATGGACAGGCAGTCGGGACGGTTGGGCGTGATCTCGCAGTCGAGCACGGTGTCGCTCGAGCCCACATACTCGGCAAACGGCATGCCGCAGGGCGTGTCCTCGGGCAGAATCATGATGCCGGAGTGGTCGCCGCCCAGGCCGAGCTCGCGCGCGGAGCAGTTCATGCCCATGGACACGACGCCGCGAAGCTTGCTCTTCTTGATCTTGACGTCGCCGGGAAGCACGGCGCCGATCATGGCCGTGACGATGTGGTCGCCAGCCTCGAAGTTCTGCGCGCCGCAGACGATCTGCAGCGGGGCGGGGTTGCCGTCGGCGTCGAGATTCTTGTCGCCCACGTCGACCGAGCACACATACATGTGATCGCTATCGGGGTGCGGGGTCTTGGTGAGCACCTTGGCGGTCACCACGTGGTCGAAGGACTCACCCACGGTGTCAATCGCCTCGACCTCGGTACCGGTACGGATGTATTCGTCCGAAAGGGTCTTGGGATCCTCCGGAATATCGATCATGGTCTTGAGCCAGTCGTAAGAAACGCGCATGTAGCTCTCCTAGTTCTTAATCTCCGCAAAGGGAGGAATATCAAATGAAGACGTTCGCCTTAGGGTTGTCCAGGTGCCCCAGGTTGGCGTGAAAGAGGAGCGACGCGTACTAAAGGTACGCGAGCGACGGTTTGAACGCCAAGATGGGGTGCCTGGGCAAGCCTAAAATTGGTTCAGGAAGCGCATATCGCCCGTCATCAACGTTCGCAGGTCGGGCAGGTCGTAGCGCAGTGCCGCGACGCGCTCGGCGCCAATACCAAAGGCGAAGCCGGTGTACTTCTCGGGGTCGATGCCGCAGTTGATCAGGACGTTGGGGTCGACCATGCCGCAGCCCAGGATCTCGATCCAGCCGCTGTGCTTGCAGAAGTTGCAGCCCTTGCCGCCGCAGACGTGGCAGCTCACGTCCACCTCGCAAGAAGGCTCGGTGAAGGGGAAGAAATGCGGGCGGTAGCGCGTCTTGCGGTCCTCGCCAAACATGCACTTAACAAAGTAGTCGAGCGTGCCCTTAAGATCGCCAAAGGTGATACCCTCGTCGACGACCAGGCCCTCGATCTGGTTGAACTGCGGCAGGTGGCAGGCGTCGGCCGTGTCGGGACGGTAGACGGTGCCCGGGCAGATCATGTAGATGGGCGGCTTCTGCGACTCCATGGTGTGGATCTGCACGCCCGAGGTCTGGGTGCGCAGCAGCACGTCGGACTCGCCGTGAGCGTGAGCCTCGGGATGCGCGACGCTGCCGGGGTTGTTGTCAACCACATAGAACGTGTCGCGAGCCGAGCGGCTCGGGTGATCCATGGGCGCGTTGAGCGCGGTGAAGTTGTAGTAGGAGGTATCGACCATGGGGCCGGACTCGACGGTGTAGCCGATGCCGCAGAAGATGTCCTCGGCCTCCTCGATGATCTGCTTGATCAGGTGCTGGTGACCGATCTGCGGACGGATGCCCGGCAGCGTGATGTCGACGGCCTCGTGCTCGAGTGCGTGCTTGAGGGTGGCGGCCTTCATCTCGGTGGTGCGCTCGTCGAGCATGCCCTCGATCAGCTGGCGCATCTCGTTGGCGCGTTTGCCCATCATGGGACGATCCTCGGGGGCGAGCTTGCCCATCATGCGCATCAGGCCGGTGATACGGCCCTTGCGACCGAGCAGCTCAACGCGCGCAGCCTCGAGCTTGGCGGCGTCGTCGGCGCTAGTGACGAGCTCCTTGGCCTCTTCCTCGAGTTTGACCAGATCATCAATCAGACTCATGTCTTCCCTTTCGTCTCTCGCGCATCCGCGCTCCGGGACGGCTGACGCCGCCCGATGTTGCGGATGCGCGGCCCGGTTCGGTAACAAAAAAACCGCCCTCGGGCATGTACATTGCCCAAGGACGGTTGAATTCCGCGGTACCACCTTGTTTGACCCGGCGGATGTCTGGCCCGCCGCGCCCACTCTGTGCCTCTTGTCGCGAGGCTCACGGCTTCCCTACTGGGACTTTGCTGCCACTGGCCGCGTGCCCGTTGAGGTCGCTGCTCGGGAGTGAACGCTTGGCCCTTGCCACCGCAGGAAGGCTTGCAGCCCATGACCTTCCCTCTCTTGCCGGCGACGCGGCGGGCAAAACCCTCTCCGTCAACGCATTGGGCTATAGGATAACACATTTCGCGAGCGCATCGCCGCGTTCCGTTTTATTCGCGCTGGGTACAAGGCAGGTAGCTGTGCAAACTGGCCGCGCACCCGCCTGCGGCGCTCGGCCTGCGAGATTAAGGATACGGTATGGGAAAGAAACTCGATAAGAAGGCCAAGGCCGCCGTGGCAAAGGCCGCCAAGGGCGTCAAGGCCGCTAAAGTCGACAAGGCCGTCAAAAAGTTCCGCAAACTCGAGGGCAAGCTGTGGACTCGCGAGTACCTGCTCAAGATTGCCGAGTTCGATGGAGCGACGATTGCTCCTGCCAACGGCGCTGCCGCCCGTGCCGACGCCATGGGCACGCTTGCCGGCGAGCATCACAAGCTGCTGACCAGCGAGAAGTCCGTTGAGCTCGTACGCTCGTTAGCGCGCGAGACGGTTGCAGGCGGACACGTAGACGACCCGCAGCTGCTCGACGAGATTCGCGTGCTCGGCCGCGACCAGCGCGAGGCAAGCGTTATTCCTACCGAGGAGGCCGAGGCCTGGACCAGGCTCACCTGCGAGGCCGACGCCGTGTGGCACAAGGCCAAGACGGCCAACGACTGGGCGAGCTTTGAGCCCTATGTGGATAGAATCGTCGCCCAACTTAAGCATCAGGCCGAACTCATGGACCCCAAGCGCGACCCATACGACGTTTGGCTCGACCAGTACGAGCGCGGCCTTTCTGCCGAGAGCTTCGATGCGTTTTGCGATGAGGTCAAGGCGACGGTCGTGCCGCTCGTGCACGCCATCGGCGAGCGCGGCCAGCAGCCCGCTGCCGACTTTTTGCACGCCCGCGTGCCCGAGGCCGCCCAGCGCGCCATGAGCTTCGACCTGATGAAGCTCGTCGGCCTGAACCTGGACGACACCACGCTTGCCTTTACCGAGCACCCGTTTAGCGAGGGCTTTGCCGTGGGTGACGCGCGCATCGCGACACACATCTACGAGGACGATTGCATCTCCAACGTCTACAGCATCATCCACGAGGCGGGGCACACTATGTACGAGCTGGGCGTCAATCCCGCCTATGCGCGCACCTGCCTGGAGGGCGGCACCTCCATGGGCATCCACGAGAGCCAGAGCCGCTTCTTTGAGAACACCGTGGGCCGCAGCCGTGCCTTTATGGGACCGCTGCTCGAGGTGCTGCGCCGCCACGCACCCGAGGTCTACGGCGACGTCGACGAGGACACGCTCTACCACGCCGTGAACATCGCGCAGCCTTCGCTGATCCGCACCGAGGCTGACGAGCTCACCTACCCGCTGCATATTATGGTGCGCTACCAGATCGAGCGCATGCTGTTTGCCGGCGAGGCCACGGCCAAGGACATCCCCGCGCTTTGGAACCGCTTCATGGATGAGTACCTGGGCATTCCCGTTCCCGACGACACGCACGGCTGCCTACAGGATACGCACTGGAGCGGCGGCTCGTTTGGCTACTTCCCCACCTATGCGCTGGGCAGTGCCTACGATGCCATGTTTGTGCCGGCCATGTGCCGCGACGGTGTCGACCTCAACGGCGCCTGTGCGAGCGGCGACCTGACACCCGTCCGCGCCTGGCTGGGCGAGCACATTTGGCAGTGGGGCCGCGCCAAGGACGCGCCGGAGCTCATCAAGGGCGCGTGCGGCATGGCGTTCGATGCCCGCTACTACTGCAGCTACCTGCAGGACAAGTTCACCACGCTGTACGAGCTGTAAGGCATAACCGACACGCCAACGCAAAGGGGACGCCGCGGAACCAATCCGCGGCGCCCCCTTTCCACCTAGTTGTTTAAGAACGTCCCCAATGACTACCTTACAGAGCTTCCAGCGCGGCGGCGATGCGCTTCATGGCGGCATCGGCAGATGCTTGGTCGGGCGCCTCGGCCAGCACGCGGATAACCGACTCGGTTCCGCTCTTGCGCACGAGCACGCGGCCCTCGCCTGCCAGCGCAGCCTCGGCCTCGGCGATGGCGTTCTGCACGCCCATGTTCTCGAGCGCGGCATCCTTGTCCGCCACGCGCACGGCCACCTGCGCCTGCGGCAGCAACTTGCACGGAGCCGTGAGCTGCGAGAGCGTCTCGCGCTCGGCACGAATCACTTCCATCACGCGCAGCGAAGTCATAATGCCGTCGCCCGTGCGCTCGATATCGCCAAAGATCGTATGGCCCGTCTGCTCGCCGCCCAGGCTGTAGCCGCCCTCGCGCATCTTGGCATACACGTGACGGTCGCCCACGCCGCTGGTCACGGCGCTCAGACCGGCAAGCTCCAACGACTTGATCAGGCCAAAGTTGCTGGCAATCGTCGGCACCACGGTACCGCCCGAAAGGCGACCGTGCTTGTTCAGATACACGCCGCACACGTACAGGATCTGGTCGCCGTCTACCACGCGACCGCGCTCATCCACGGCCAGGCAGCGGTCGGCATCGCCATCGTAGGCAAAACCCACGTCCAGGCCCTGCTCCACCACATGGCGCTGCAGACGCTCCATATGCGTGGAGCCGCAGTCAACGTTGATGTTAAAGCCATCGGGCGCGGCATTGATCACGCGCACGTCGGCACCGAGCGCGTCAAACACCGGCTTGGCCACCGAGGAAGCCGAGCCGTTGGCGCAGTCGATACCGATCTTGACGCCCTGCAGCGAAAAGTTCGCACTTGCAATGAGCGAAGCAATGTAGCGGTTGCGGCCCTGCATGTAGTCCACCGTGGCACCGATGTGGTTGCCCGTGGCCAACGGAACTTCGCTCTTGCCATCGATGTAGTCCTCGATGAGCTCCAGTACGTCCTCGTCCATCTTAAAACCGTCGCTATTGACGAGCTTAATGCCGTTATCGCAAAACGGGTTGTGGCTCGCGCTGATCATGATGCCGCAATCGAAGCAGCCCTCCACGGTCTGATGCGCCACGCCCGGCGTCGGGATCACGTGCAGCATATAAGCGTCCGCACCGCTCGCGACCAGACCGCTCACCAGCGCCGCCTCGAACATATAACTCGAGCGACGTGTGTCCTTGCCCACGATAACGCGCGCCTTAGCACTGCGGTTGGCGCCGTAATACCAGCCCACAAAACGGCCAATCTTATAAGCGTGCTCTACCGTCAGCCCAACGTTGGCCTCGCCGCGAAAGCCGTCGGTGCCAAAGTACTTCATGCGCTCTCCTTACAAAATAGGGGCGAACAGATTGCCTGTCCGCCCCAAAATGGTACTCGATTATCTGCGCTACCAGAAAAACCCTACGCCGACGCGCTGTCGCGAGCCGCCTGGCATGTAGGGGTCTGACGCAGCGTAAGCGGCTTGTCCCCCGCCTCGGCCGACGTGGTCAGCGTATACGTGATCGTCGTCGTCTCGCCAGCATGCAGGTCAACGGTGCCCGAATAGAAGGGGATTCCATGCCACGTAGCGGCGCCAAGACCAAACTGGGTGCCCTCGACGGTCAGATCAGTAATGTTGCCGCCCGTCGGGGCAAACAGTGAGACATTCAGACGCTCGTCGTCACGCGCGGCATCGGGTGCGCTCGCCGCAACGTAGTCGGGCAGCTTGCCAGCCTCCTCCTGCGTCATGATGTTCGTCAGGGTAACGGTGATGCGATAGGAGCACGTGCCGTCACCGTTCTTGATGCCCTGACCAATCTGAGTGTCGGCGTTCAGATACCAGTCGAGCTTGGAGAAGCTCAGGTTGTTAAAGTAAACGCCGGCAACGGGATCGGCACTCGGATCTTCCGGATCGGGCAGCGAAGCGTCAATGCCTGTCTCTTTGATGGCATTCTGCTCATCATCGTTTCTCATCCACGCGATCAGGCGGCCCTCTTCGGCACCGCGCTCAACGGCGCTGACAAGCTTCGTAACATCGACATCGCCGATACCGCCAAGGATCTTGTCGAAGGCAGCGCTGGCGACGGATGCAAAGATGCCGTCCGACTCCTCGACCGGATAGTTCCAGTACACATCGTGCATGAGGACCTTTGCGGCGTTGGTGCCGTCGACAACCGTTCCGTCGGGCAGCGAGACATTACCGACCAGGCCCAGCAGATACTGCAGGAACACCGGGTCGATACCGATGACGCCATCAACGTCCTGTCCATACTGGGACTTCCACAGCGCGGCGACACGCTGCGAGTTGCGGGGCCAATCAGGCGAATAGGTATTGCCCGAGTTGTACAGGTTACTGTGGTTGCCGAACAGCGCCTCATCCTCTTCGTCGACGCTCTCGACTGCCTCATCCTCACTGAGTCCAATGCGGGGAACAAACTCGCCAATCGACATCTGGCCGTCAGTGACCGAAATCAGGCCCTGCGAACCGCCAAAGCCGCCGCAAGCACGAATCTCGACGTTGTTCATGGCGTACACAAGGTAGTTGCGCGTCTGGCCGTTGGCGCCGAGCATCTGGGGAAGGACGGGGGCGACCTTCTCCGCCGCGTCAACCGCGCCGTTGAGGGTGGCAAAGCCGTCCTTGGCCTTATCGACCAGCTCGGTCACCTGGGAAATATGAGTATCGCCAATGCCCTGGACCTTCTCGTTGGCGCTCTTGAACACCTTCGAGCTGCTGGAAAGCGAATCGGCGACCGCCTGCAGCGCGGACACGTTAATCATGCCGTCCTGGAACAGCTTGCCGGGCGTAGCCTGCGAAAGGTTATCGGCCATGGGAACCAGCGCATTGCTCGAGACATCGGACAGGGCGTCAATCATGGTGCGGGCCGCATTGATATCGCTGCCATACACCGGGATAAACGAAGCCGCCGTCCACAGCGGGCTCGAGGTCTCCGCCTTCATGCTGTTACAGAGCTCATCGATCTTCTTCGCGTCGTCAGGCAGCGTCGAAAAATCGCCCGACGTGACCTTGTCCTTAAGGCCACCGACGATCTCGACAGCCTCCTTCGCTTCGCTCTTTACGGTCTTTGCCGAGTTAAGCAGCATAAAGCCGCTTGCGCCAAGCGCAACGAGAAGCACCGCGACTACAGCGGCAATAATGGCGCCGGTGTGACGCTTTTTGCGCTCGCCCTTGCGATGGCGATGACGGACCAGACCGTCAGAGGTCGAACTCGACGAAGCATCGCTACCGTAGTTCAAGCCAAAATCGTAATAATCTTCCTTGGAACCCGAGCCCGCAAACTCGGTACCGCTATCATCCAGGCGGGCGAACGTGCCTGTCTCGGAGGCGCCGGTGTAAATCGTGCCGAGGTTACCCGTAAGCCCCGCGCCACCGGCAGAGGAAGTATTGTTGTCGGCCTTGCCGGCATTAACGTTGCCGGCGCCATTCGCGGCGTTGGCAGCACCTGCGTTGTTCGCAGGTACCGAAGGAGCCCCGCTCGGCTGCGACGCAGAGGTTGCACCGCCCGCAAAGACATTTCCTCTTGCACGGCCGGTCTTTTTTGCCTTTTGAGACTGCTCGTACAGAGCGGTAAACATCGCCGTCTCGCCCGGGGACACGCGCTTACCGGAACCGCCCTGTCCAGCGCCGCCCGGCGTGCCGGCCTTACCAGCCCCGTTCGGACGCGGCGGAACTGCAGGGCGGCCGCTATCGCTGCCCTTAAAGTGATTACCAGCCATAAAGAAATCCTCGCAATTGAGTCGCAATGAAAAAGTCCATAACGTTACTAGTTTATGGCATTTTGAGCATCGACAGCTAAACTCCAGACACGGACATCAATTGGCGAAAATGCGGCACAACACCTTTTCCGTCTTGGCGGCGGCGCTAGCTACACCGTGAGGAACATCATCACGATGATCATGACAAAGCCGATAAGGTCGGTCGGCAAAAACACCGTCCCCAGCATAACGGCACTGGTGATGGTCGCCGAAACCGGCTCCACAGTTCCGATGAGGCTCGCGCGCACCGAGCCGATGTCCTTAACGCCCTGCATATAAAGCATGTAAGCAAAAAACGAGCCGATAACCACGAACACCGCGAGCGCCTCGATGCCGGCAGCGTCGAGCGCCGGCATATGCGCCCAGGGCTGCACGAAGACGCACGAGACCACGCCCGCCGTGAGCATTGCCGAGCCCGTGACGATGGGGCTGCCGTATTCGGGCAGGATCTTGGCGGGAATCACCGCCATACACGCGGCGCTGACCGCACACATAAGACCTGCTGCCAGGCCAAGCGGCGAGATATTCAGGCTGGTGGGGTCGCCGCCGGTGGCGATTAAAAAGGTTCCACCCAGAGCCAGGCCAATGCCGATGACTTCGCGAGTACGCGGCATGCGGCGATCGGTCACGCAGGCGTAGCCCATGATGATAACGAGCTGCAGGCACTGGAGCACCGTCGCGGTTCCGGCGTTCGTCAGGCGCACGGCCGAAAGATAGCAAAACTGGTTGAACAGCAGGCCAAAAGCGGTAAAGAGCAGCAGCTGCTTGCGATCAGCGGGCGTCATCCAAAGCTTGACCAGGCGTGCGCGGTCGCGCGTGACAACCACAGCCATAAAGAGCAGGCCGGCGAGAATCTGACGCACGCTCATAAGCCACAGCGTATCGACATGGTAGGTATCGAACAAAAAACTCGCGCTGGTGCCCGAGAAGCCCCAAAACGAACCGCCCACCAGCGTAGCCAAGACGCCCGTGATCATCTTGCGCGTCGAAGCGCTGTTCAGGCGGTCGCGCCATGCGCGACGGGTGTTGCGGCTGAGCTCGTCGGTGCCCTCGGGCACATCAATGTTCGATATATCGGTCATCGGCACCGAAGCCCCTGCGCCTTCGACCTGCTCGACACACTCTTTGCTCATTCCACTCCCCCGAAACAGCCTGGAAACAATTCGGCTTACCTTACCACGGCAAAGTCACCAGCTGGAGGCTTGTCCGTTTATCGGTAGGACAATTCCGCAGGCGTCTTTCCATAGCTCGATACCGCAATGGCCTTGCATTATGCGACAGCCAAATCGCGGCAGCAGGCTCTTTTGAAATGGATACGACAAAGCCCCGAATTCCACAATGTAAGCGATTTTTAAAAATGTTCTTGCCACCGAGTTCAGGCTCCGTTATATTATCCCTTGCGCACTTGCGCACCCTTGATCGGGCGTTTAGCTCAGGGGGAGAGCGCTTCCCTGACACGGAAGAGGTCAGAAGTTCAAATCTTCTAACGCCCACCAAATGTTCGCAGCTCAGAGGCTATGTCCTCTGGGCTGTTTTGTTTTATGTCGCCAAATCAGCTGGCAGCTCCAACCGCCCAAGCAACCACCCTGCCCATACACAAAACCGCGTCAACAGCCACCGAGGCCGAGGCCAACGCGTCTCGAACCCATCCGCACCGCAACTTCTCAGCAAAACGCCGCGATGTCTGCGCCCTGCGGTATCCTTGAGCCACTTACACCTGCAGCACCAAGGAGCCACCATGCGCACCGAGCTCGATGTCCCCTTTTCGCACAAAGAAGAAGCCAAGGCGCTGGGCGCCAAATGGGACCGGACCAAGAAGATCTGGTATGTACCCAGCGGCGTCAACCCCGAGCCCTTTGCCGAATGGCTGCCCGGTGTTGACCGATCCGACCCCTCAGCGCCGTATATATATCTAGTACTGGGCAAGCGCGAGTGCTGGAAGTGTCACAAAGAGACCTCGGTCGCGGCCTTTGGCATTCCCTATCGAACCGATAACGACGAGAGCATCGCCATCGCGCACGCGCCCAACGAAGCCGGGCACATTGTCATCGACACGGCCAACGCCAACGCACTCGCCATCGTGCCCGCTCTTGGCTGCGTGCCGGGCGAGATCCGCGACTACCTTCATAAGCGCTGCGGCTACAAGCCCGTAGGCGCGCGAGCCTCCAAAGCCCCGTCGCTCGGCAACACGTGCACCAGTTGCGACGCGTTGCAAGGCAGTCGCTATCTGCTCGAAGAGCCCTCGTCCCCGTTTGCCCTCACCGCCATCAACAAGCTGCCGGCACTGGAGTTTG
Source organism: uncultured Collinsella sp. (assembly GCA_959028445.1). GTDB lineage: Bacteria > Actinomycetota > Coriobacteriia > Coriobacteriales > Coriobacteriaceae > Collinsella. The sequence continues at coordinate 17,043 of CAUFRY010000007.1, forward strand.
TGCGCGTCGAAGTTGCCGGCGTCTTTGGCATCCCAGCCACGCGCACCGACTTTGACCAGGCGCTCTTTACCTGGGCACGCGACCATCACGCCGAGTTCCACAGGCAACTCGGTGAGGGGATTTATTTGTAGGGGCAACATCGAGGTATCGAGGAGCAGGAGCTCGATCGTCAAACAATCAAAAAGACAGGCTTTACGTACACGTATTCCGAGGGAGCCATGAGCTTCCCGGATGCCACCGACAAGCCGAGCCGCACCATCCTCACAGGAGAAGGCGGCACGGGAGCGAGCCGCTTCAAGCACGTCATCGAATGTCCCGATGGCCGTTTCCGCCGTCTTGTTCCCGACGAGCTCGACCAGCTTCAGGGATTCCCGAAAGGCTGGACCGATACGGGCATGACTGACGGCCATCGAGCCTTCTGCATGGGCAACGCACTCGTCACCGGCGTGCCCCATCGCATTGGCGAAGCTATGGTCGAAGTGTACGGCCTCTAAGGCAAGCAATCCGGAGCCGGCAGTTCACGCTGTCGACCCCGTTTTTCCACCCCACTCCCCTGTATACTGATGTAGCACGTGTTTCATCCGGGCTTGTTGGGCCGGATTGTTCATGGGAGGGTCTTATGGCTGCTTCGAATCCGCCTAAGGGGAGCGTTTCTTCTTCGTCCATCAAGCCGGTAACGCGCAAGGCCGTGCGCTGCCAGCGCGAGGTCGCTTGGCTTGTCACGCAGGCGGCGGGCAGGCTTGTGGCGACCACTCAGGACGTCAATGCGCCTACACCGAGCTTTGTGTTAGCAGCGGCGCTGGATTTTGTGCGCCAATTGGAGCTTGCCGAACAGGATGCCAACGGCCACCTCGACTACCAGAACGCTATGGCGCCCGACCTGCAAACGTTCTGCCACATGGCCAAGTTGCCCGCCGCGCCCAATGCACTTTCGGACGCAGGCTACATGTTTACGCTTTCGGGCGCGGACCTTATCCGCGACATCTATGCATACTGCAGCGAACTCGCCGAGCGCCACGTCTTTGACGCGGCTGAAGTCAAACCGGGATATGTCATCAAGCTGGTTCTTAGGCTGTTCTTGATGGACGGGTTTGGGGCCATGCCGGCGTAAGCCGAGTCTTTAGCATCACTGTCGACTGGGCAACAACCGCTTTGCCTTAGTGGGCGCCAATTGAGAGTCGATTATTGGTTCGCCTCGTCCACTAACGCATTTATTCCACGCGCTCTGACAGTCGATACTTGCGGTTGCGGCTCGTCGCCGGCGCCGTGGGCTCAAGCTCGCCTTGAGCAATGAGCGCGTTGACGCGCGACCTAACCTGGGAAATCGTAAGCCCCGTACGTTCTGCCAGCTCACGCGTCCCCAGCTCGCCGTAGTGTTTGAGTGCCGTCACAATTAAGCCCCCGCCATGATCGACCGGCTCGATCTTTGAACGGTAAAGTACGACCTTGAACCGATCGAACCCCGGGCAGAACAGGGGCTCGGCCAGACCATGCGCGCGCATGGCATCGATCATCATCGGGATGCCCGAGCCATTGCCCTCAGCCGGCGAACCTGCGCCATCCGGCAGCGGGACAATCGACATGAGTTTCACGAGCGTCGCGTTACGGCATCGGGAGCTGCCGTCAAACAAGTTCTCGCGAGTCTTTCCCCCGTAAAGGCCGCCAGGATTCGTCACCTCGACACGATCGTCAAAGACGTCGACGGCAATCGATTGTCCACAGAACCGATCCCCGTATTCTCGATGGATTACGGCGTTGGCGATTGCCTCGCGCAGAACCTCCTCGGGAATCTCCAGCGAGTCGACACGCGAGACGCCTTGGATCGTCGAGGTTCGCCGCAAATTCTTGGCGACTGCCGCGACGGCATCCGAGATCATTTCACCCAACGTCCCCTCGCAGATCGTACGGTCCATGAACCTCAACGACCCTGCCGCGCCCTTCTGCGTTCCGGCATAGACCGCCACATCGATAAAGAGCTTGGGATAGAACTGCTGAGGATAGGCGCCCGCAGCCAGGAGCCCGGCCTTAGTGACATTGCCCTGGGAGTCGAGGAAATTCAGGCGCTCCAGCTTCGTTTTCTTGTCCGGCGCGCCGCGCATTGCACGGGGTGTCAGCGAGAAAGCACGCTCTATCGTGCGGTCGACCAGGGCCTCGTCAAGATCGCCTGCGACCGCGCCGGGTACTGCATCGCGATCACTGGGGCTCGTCCGTTCATACGATGACAAGGACAGGACCTCGGTCGACGAGAGCGGAACATCTTTGTCATCGATGCGTTTGTAGCTGCCGCCTTGAGCGCCCCGCTCTATGACATAACAAGGCTTGCTCGACGGGTCGAGCTCCTCAATCGTGATGACCAGAACCACGGTGCCCTGGAGCTCCACGCGTTCAATGGTGTATTTGGGCGGATTGGCCAGTTTTCCGCGACCGCCGGCATCACCCATGCCCGCTACGAATTGGTTGAGCACCTTCTCGGTCTCAAAGTTCTCAACCGGGACAAAGCCCGCGCGCTCGCTCACGCCGAGCACGATAATTCCGCCAGCGGTATTCGCGAATGCGCTAACCGTTTCCCATACGTCGCGGGAAAGCGTCGTGGCGCTCTCCTTGACCTCGACGTTAAGATCGTCCGAGCCCATGCGCTTTAAAGACTCGAGCAGACCGGTCAGCTCGTTTTCGTTCATCTGCATGTCCTTTCGCTCGGCCCGGCGGAGAATGCCGCGAATAGATTTCCTTCGTCTCTCAGTTATCTCTCGTAATTATCTCTCATCTTACTGCTATCTCTCATATTAGAGATAAGTGAGAGATGAAAGATAAGATGTCTGCCATCTGTTTCATTTAAACATGTTTTTGCTGGTAAAACAATCAGTATTGAGACAATACCATGATTGCCTGTCTCTTTGCTGATCAGTTATCTCTCATATTTATCTCTCGTCTTTCTGTTATCTCTCGTATTAGTGAGGAATGAGAGATGAGAGATGTGTGAGTGATGCATGGGCGTGGATTTTTGGACGGTCGGAAAATCCCTCAAACAAAAAAACGGGGCCGGCCTTACGCCGAACCCCGTTTTCAAACGGACAGTTAGTTATCCAACGCGCGAGCATAGCAGTCAACTTTACGCCGCCGCGAACACTCCCAAACCTGTTCCGATGATGCAGATCGCGAAGATGCCAATAATAATCCAAATGGTCTTGACACCCTTTTTATAGAGAGCAACGCAAGCGAACGTTGCCAGCAAGGGCAGCAGACCGGGGAAGATCGAATCGAACAGATCCTGCAGGACAATCTCCGAACCACCCACGTCAAAGGTCAAAGCCGTGGACAGCGAGACCTGTGCCGCAATCATCGCGCCAATGACGGTCATTCCGAGAACGCCGGCAGCATGCGTCATGCGAGACATAAGGTTGTTCTCTTCGGACTGCTGCAGGAACTTGGTTCCCAGGTCGTAACCCAGATGGGCGGCGACGATACGCGTTGCAAAGTTAATCACGGAGTAGATGAGCGCGTACACGATGGGGCCGAGCGGGTTGCCCGTCGATGCGATGCCAATACCAATGCCGGCGGCGACCACGCGGAACGTACCCCAGTAGAACGAATCGCCGATGCCGGAAAGCGGTCCCATGAGGCCGACCTTCATGGCGTTAATCGAGGACGTGTCGAAGTTCTTATCGGCAGCCGCCTGCTCTTCCATCGAAACCGTTAGGCCGGCTACAAACGGAAGCACATGAGGCGTGATGTTAAAGAACTCGGTATGGCGATCAAGCGCCGCATAGTAATCGTCGTCGTTGGGATAGATCTTTCGCAGGGGCTTCTGAATGGTGTACATGAAGCCCATTGCCATCATCTTGTCGTACGACTGCGAGCACTGGCTCGTAAACTGGCGAAGGAACATGCTCCGATACATATCGGGGCTCATAATCGCGTCCTTCTTGGCCTCTTTGAGGTCGGTGTTCTGGGTAGCCATTAGAAGTCCTCCTCTTCATCTGCAGCAACCGTCTGCGGACCGGACGAGCCCTCGCGGAAGGCCAGGAGCAGTGCGACGCAAATGGCAGCTGCGGCGACGCCGATAACGTCCATCTTGAGGTAGATGACCATAATGAATCCCAGGAACAGCCAAGGAAGCAGCTTGTTGTCGCCCATGGTCCTAATAAGAAGAGCGAAGCCGATGCAGACCATGACGCCGGACGCAACGTTGAGGCCGTCCATCACAAACTGCGGAATAGCGTTAAGCGCATTGTTGATGAGGTCGGCACCAAAGAACAGCGAGCAAAACACCAGCAGTGCAGACGGAATGCCAATCGACAGCGGCACGATGGTCAGATGGTACAGATTCGCCTTGGCAAGATCACGATTTGCCAGAGCGGTCTCAATCTTCTTGCAGGCAAAGGCACCCGGAACGGCGTAGCAGAAGTTGCGCCACACCTGAAGGAAGACGGAGACGGGAAGGGCGAGTGCGACGGCAGTTGCCGTGCCCGTACCCGTAATGACGGCAAACGCGCAGCCAAGCACGCCGGAGGCATAGACCTCGGGAGGAACCGCCGCGCCGACCATGATGGCGCCCATGAACATGGACTCCAAAGCAGCGCCGACGATAACGCCCTGCTGGACATCGCCAAGGATCAAGCCGACAAACAGGCTCGTAAACAGCGGACGACCAAGCATCGTAATGCCAAATAATTGCTCGTCCATGGACGCAATAAATGCGACCAGTGCAACTAGAAGATACTGGACAACCATTTCGATCAACCCCAGAAACAGGTCTGCAGGCGAGGCATTCTGCGCAGCTCGCCTGCAGACAACCGCAGCAATTTGAGAGGATTAGTAGTTCATCTGGTGATAGTAACGACGCGTGGTGAGCGGGTGGTTACGGACGTGCTCGAGATGGCAGCTCAGACGCTCGGTGATGGTGTAGGTGACCATCGGGGAGACGATCTTGCGGAACTCGGGGTCGCTGAACGGCAGCTCGACCTCGGCGGTGTCGAACTTGTTCACGCGGACATGGACGCCCTTCTCGTCAGCGAGCATATGAGTGAAGTTGTCCACGCGGTCCATGAGCTTACGGGTGTCGTCCTCGCCGTAGAGCATGATGAGGCTCGTGCCCTCCTCGCACAGCTCGATGGTGCCGTGGAAGAACTCGGCGGCGTGGATGGACTTGGTCTTGATCCACTGCATCTCCTCGAGGATGCACATAGCGTAGTCGTAGGCCTCACCCCAGAGCATGCCGGAGCCGATCACCATGTGGTAATCGGTGTCCTTGAAGTCCTCGGCCATGGCGGCGCAGCGCTCGTCCTGAGCGTCCTTGGCCTTGATGAGGTACGGAGCGATGTTGCCGAACTCCTCCATGAAGGTGTCGTACTTGGGGAAGGCGCCGGCGTTCTTGAGGAAGCGGGCGACCAGCGTGATCTGGTAGGTGTAGATGGCCTCGCACAGAACGTCGTCCTCGGCGAAGCTGAAGAACTTGTAATCGGCGTACTCGGTGGCCGGGGTGTTGTCGTTGGAGACATACATCAGCGTGCGGGCACCCTGCTCCTGGCAGAACTTGGCGGCCTCGATGATCTCGGGGGTGGTGCCGGTACGGGTGGAGAAGACGCAGACCGAGTCCTTGTTGAAGGTCTTGGGCGGGCATGCGAGGAACTCAGCGGCAATCTCGCAGTGGACGTCGACGTCGGCCGTGGTGGTCTCGACCCAATACTTCATCGGGAGCGTGTGGGCCCAGGTGCCGCCGCAGCCGATGAAGAAGATGTTGGAATAACCCTGCTCGCAGACCTTGTCCACGGCAGCCTCAATCTGAGGACGGAGAGCGAGGGCATCGCTCACAACCTTCTCGTAACGAGGCTCATCGAAATTGAACATCCCTTACTCCTAACTCACTTGGATGAACCCTTCATTCATCCCATGACGTTATAATACTTTATATAACTAACTATGCAAGAACTATTTCAGATTTTTTTGATTTTTCTTTAAAAAAAAGCCCGCCGGTCAAATAATCGGCGGGCCAAAGAAAGGAGGACCTAGTTAATAAATGCTAGACAATGGCATGTTTCCAGCTAGAAAACGTCCTTGGCAAGTACCTTTGAGTCATTGGGAACCTGACGGATTTCGATAACCACGCCATCGTTCACAAGCTCTTGGATATGCTCGGCATCGGTTTCGGTCGCAAAGATCGCGGGGGTCGGATGAAGCGTGGTCTCGGGAGACTTTCGAGTTCCGCCCAGATTGATCTCCTTGATGTCTTTGCAACCCTTAGCAAGGCGATAGGCATCCTCGATCGTCTCGACAATGATAAACAGCGAATACTTGTCGGTGACGCCGCTGTTGAGCGCCTCGATAGCAGCGTTTACGTCTTTTATGACGAGCTTCACGCCGTTGGGACGAGCTAGCCTCAATGCGGCTTTTCTCATGTCGTCTTTTGCCACGGCGTCGCTGGCACACAGGATGCAATCGACATCCAGCGCATGTGTCCAAGACATGGCGACCTGGCCGTGAATCAATCGGTAATCAACTCTCGTAAGCTTAATCATCGTAATCATCTCCGCACGTAATAAAGGTAATGACAGGCGTGGCCCTTAGCTAGGGCTCGAACCAGAACTAACTAGAACTCTTCTTCTTCGACATCGGCAAGCATGTCCGCCGCCTCACAAAGCATGATAAACGAACGTGATCCCTCGACCGCAGCTTTGGCCTTGTCCGCATCCAGGGAGTCCAGCTGTGTAGCCATTTCCACCAGCAGCGGCAAGTTCATTCCGGTGATCAACGTAAACGATCCGGCGGTCTGCCTCTGAATGAATTCGTTGTTTACAGAGCCGCCAAAGATGTCAGTCACGACAAACCAAGAGTCGGCAGGGTCCTTCGACTCCATCCAAGCATCGATAAGCGCTGCGACATCCCTCGTGTCGTCATCGACATAGGCGCACAGACACTCGATTCGGTCGTTGGCGCCCATCAGGATCTCGAGAGAGCTCTTCATACCTTGGGCGAGATAACCATGACCCGCTAGCAATATCTTATTCATAGTTCTCCAATATCAATAAGACGTACTATATTGTCATAACAAAGTATATAAGCAATTTCCTTTTTGCGGTGCGTTAATTCTCTAATTCCGCGAACGGTAACAATTGGTCGGTAAAACGGCCGCTCCTTTTACAGACCGGCCGCCCTTGCTTACAGATAGAACTTCAGTCGCTCGGTGCAGTACACCTGACGGGAGATGAAAAGCGGCTCGCCGCTTGGAACATAACGTCTATCGACAAACAGAAGCAGCGGAGAGTCCAGCTCCACGTTAAGGTATGCCGCCTCGAGCTCGCTCGCATAGCAGACCTCGAGCGTACGCGTGTTGGGGCCCATCTTGATCCCCTGGCGATCGAGTACCGCCATCAGCGAATCCTCGAGGGATTCATGCTCCAAAAAAGAAAGCGCAGCGGAATAGCTATTGGTTTCCAGCATCGTGGGCTTGTCATCCACAAGGCGCAGACGACGACTACGCAATACCTTTTGGGTATCGTCTACGCCCAGGAACTTCGCGTCTCGCAGGCTTGGGAAGTCCCAGCCCATTGCGAGAACCCTGGTAGACGCCTGTTTTCCCGCAAGCTGGCACGAATGGGTAAAGCTCTCACGGTCGTCCGCGGCATACATCTGTGTGTCCGACGAAACGAACGTGCCCTTGCCGCGGGCCCTCTCAACAAGCCCAGCATCTTCCATTTCTTTAATTGCGGAGCGAACCGTTATTCGGCTCACGCCAAATTGCTCGATGAGCTCCGCCTCGGTCGGGAGCTTATCTCCCGGGCGGTACGTGCCGTTGGCGATCGAATCAGAAAGCGCACGAACAATCTGTTTGTACAGGGGGATAACGCTATTTGCTTCAACCATATCAACCATACCTTTGCAAGGAATCAGCAGCTTATAGATAGATGGCTTATATTGTATTAGAACTTTTTAGGAGTCCATATATTTCCTAAATGATTCGGTAAACGGGGTGTTATTTCACTTTAGCGGGATGCAGCGGCTACCCGCGGCATTCGTTATCAACCTAGCTAGGCTAGTCCACCCACATCGTCTCCAGTTCGCCGCAGAGCCGCGGCCCCATATGGGTATACTCTCGAGGATTCGACTCGATTCGCCCCCGCTGGGGCGTCAAAGGAGACTGCATATGCCCACCACCTCAACCGACCCGCGCGCCGCAGCCGCTGCACTGCTGGTGCCCGGCACTACCTGCCACGGCTTTGCCGTCGAGCGCCGCGAGACCGTGCCCGAGCTCGACTCGGACGCTTACGTGCTGCGACACACTGCCTCGGGCGCTCGTCTGCTGTACCTGGCGTGCGACGACGAAAACAAGGCCTTTGCCATTGGCTTTAAGACGCCGCCGGCCGATTCCACCGGCGTGTTCCATATTCTTGAGCACTCGGTGCTGTGCGGATCGGCCAAGTTTCCCGTCAAGGAGCCGTTTGTCGACCTGATCAAGAGCTCCATGCAGACGTTCCTCAACGCCATGACCTACCCCGACAGGACCATCTACCCCGTTGCCACCACCAACGAGCAGGATCTGTATAACCTGATGGACGTGTACCTGGACGCGGTGTTCAACCCGGCCATCTATACCAAGCCCACCATTTTTGAGCAGGAGGGCTGGCACTACGAGCTGGATCTGCCAGAGAGCGCCGAGGGCGAGGGCGACAGCAGCTCCGCGAGCCTGCGTGAGGGCGCGCTGCGCTATAACGGCGTGGTGTTCAACGAGATGAAGGGCGCGCTGTCCGACCCCATGAGCGTGCTGGACGACGCCGTCAACACCGCGCTCTACCCCGACACCGCCTATGCGCACGAAAGCGGCGGCGACCCGCGCGCTATTCCCACACTCACCTACGAGCAGTTCCTGGACACGCACGCGCGCCACTACAATCCTTCCAACTCTTACATCACGCTCTACGGCGACCTGGACGTGGACCGCGCACTGGCCTTTTTGGACGAGCGTTATCTGTCGCAGCCGAGTGCCGCGAGCCGCCGCATGGACGCTGCCGTCGCCGCCGGCGAGGACCCGTCCACGATGGCGCCCAATCCGCTGGGCGTGCAGGCACCCGTGACCTGCGAGTACAAGCGCGTCGAGATGGCCACTACACCCGAGAACGCCCTGGTGGGCCTGGGTCTGGTGCTGGGCAGCGCGCTCGACCGCAAGCGCACGATCGCGGCGGATATCCTGTTCGAGGCGCTGCTGGGCTCCAACGAAGCGCCGGTTAAGAAGGCCATTCTGGCTGCCGGTCTGGGCGGCAACGTGGTGAGCTACACCGCGGCCGAGAGCCTGCAGCCCTACGAGCTCATCATGCTGCAAAACGCACAGCCCGGCATGGCGCGCGAGCTGCGTCACGTGTTCCAGGACGCTTGCCGCGACCTGTGCGAGCACGGCGTTCCGCGCGAGCGCCTGGTAGCCATCATCAGCAGCAACGAATACGACCTGCGCCAGCGCGACTATGGCATCGCCGACGGCGTGGCCATTGCGTGCGACGCGCTGAGCACGTGGCTCTACGATGACGACGCTGCGACGCTGGCGCTCAAGTACGGCCCGGTGTACGAAGAGCTGCGTGGCGAGCTGGACGGCAGCTACTTTGAGGACCTGCTGCGCGAGCTGGTGCTGCAAAACGACCATATGGCGCTGGTCGAGCTGGTGCCGGTGGATGCCGCCGAGGGCGCAGAGGGTGCCGAGGCCGCCGAGCTGGTAGTCAAGCGCGACGCCATGACCGATGCCGAGCTGGCCGATGTGGTCGAGCGCACGGCCGCGCTGCGTGCCGCGCAGGAGGCGGAGGACACACCCGAGGCCAAGGCCACGCTGCCGCGCCTGCGCGTGTCCGACATTGGCGAGGCGCGCCCCGAGCCGCCGCTGGTCGTGGACACGACTGCGCCCATCCCCTGCCTGCGCCACGGCATCCCCACCAACCGCCTGGTCTACGCCATGCAGTATTTCGACCTGAGCTGCGTCGCGTTTGAGGACCTGCCCTATGTGACGCTGCTCTGCCGTCTGCTTAAGCAGCTGCCCACGCGCGAGCATTCGGCCGAGGAGCTCGACAACTTGCTCGCCGGCAAGCTCGGCTTTTTGAGCCTTACGACCGAAGTCATGACGCAGCCCGAAATGGACGGCGTGCGCCCCTACCTGCTGGTGAGCGCCGGCGCCCTGTCCGAGAAGATCGATGCGCTGGCGAGCCTGCCGCGCGAGGTATGGTCGAGCACGCTTTTGGCAGATGCCGACGCCGACCGCGTGCGCGACGTGCTCACGCAGATTCGCATTGGGCTTGAGCAGGGCTTTATCAACAACGGCCACTCGGCGGCGCTCGGTCGCGCGATGAGCTACAGCTCGCCTTCGGCCGTGGTACGCGAGCAGCTTTCGGGCGTGGATTTCTACCTGTTCCTGCGCGATCTGCTCGAGCACTTTGACGAGCGCGTGGACGGGCTGCGTACCAAGCTTGCCGAGCTGGCGGAGCGCATCTTTGTGGCCGATGGCTGCATGGCGAGCTTTACCGGCAGCAACGAGGACTTTGACGCATACTGGGATGCCGCGGGCGACCTGGGGCTGGGTGCGGGCGATGGTGCCGATGCCGGCCGCGACGCTCTCGTGGTGCCGACGCCGCGCGACCGCCACGAGGCTTTCGTCATCCCCAGCGATATCTGCTTTGCGGCAAGCGCGTCCGACCCGCGTCGCCTGGGCATCGACGTGACGGGCGCCTGGGCGGTTGCCGCCAACGCGCTCTCCTACGACTACCTGTGGAACGAGATTCGCGTGAAGGGCGGTGCGTACGGCTGCGGATTCCGCGCAGCCGGCGAGCGCCAGACGGCGTTCTACACCTACCGCGACCCAGCAATCGACCCCTCGATTGAGCGTGTGGCGCGCGCAGGCGAATGGCTCGGCAGCTTTGAGCCCGACGAGGCCGCCTTCGAGGGCTTTATCGTAAGCTGCGTGAGCGGCATGGACGCGCCGGTGAAGCCGTACGCGCTCACCAAGCGCCGCAACACGACCTACCTGGCCGGACTCGATCCACATGCACGCGAGGAGCGCCGCGCCCAGATGCTCGCCGCCACGCCCGGTGAGCTTCGCTCGCTCGGCGCCGACGTAACGCGCATCGCAGCCGAGTCACCCACCTGCGTCTTTGGCGGCCGCGACGTCATCGCCAAGAGCAACGCCGGCTTCAACGTCATCGACCTGCTGGCCTAACGCACCGCAAGCAAAAACCACCACAAAGGTACCTGTCCCCTTTGTGGTGGTTTTCGGGCGAGCTATTACTTGATGAACGGGTTCAGCCTGGCCGCCAGCGGATCGAGCTTGTACATGGTTGCAAAGCACTCACGACCATAATCGGAGTCATTGCTCCAGCTACCCTGGTCGACGTCGTACTCTGCATCCAGACGAATCCACTCCTCCGGCTTGTTCTTCTCGTGCTTGCTGCAGAAGTAGCGCTGGTACTCGACCTCGTGCTCAAACTCAAACTCGGCATCCGAACCGCGGCCGGCATACTCGTCGACCGACGTCAGGTTGCCGTGCTCGTCGTAATAGAACTCCGCATAGCCGCCGCGCTCGGAATCGATCCTGTCGAGCTTTCCGTCGCTGTACGAATAATCCACCGCTGCGTACGAGTTCAGCGAGCCGTAGTCGTTGCCGTGCGAGTCATATGCCACAGGCGAGATACGCGAAATGTTGCCGTCCTTGTCATACTCGTAGCCCGCGGTAATCGTCCACGTAGTTCCCACCGTGTCGCCCTGGCAGTCCAGCGTAAAGGACGTCACGCGATCCTTGTCGTATCCGTACGAATACACGACCGTCCGAGGATTGGCCGGGCTGGTATCGGTGTTGGTCACCATGTTGCCGTCCTGATAAATATACGTGCTCGCGCTCTCACCGTAACCCGCATGGGTCGTCTTATTGATCAGGTTTCCGTCCGCGTCGTAGGTAAACGTCGTGGTGCTCGACGAATCGCTAATGTCGGCATCGCAATCGATGCGCGTGACGTTACCGTCGGCGTCGTACGTAAACGTGTTGACGTTCTCGTAACCGCCCGCCAGATCTTCCTCAATCTCCGAAATGCGATGTGTCTCGTCATGTTCGACGCTGTAGCTTACGCCGCCACCTTGCTTGACGGCAGACGTGAAGCCCGTAACGTAACCGTTCTCGTCACGCTCGATCTCGTAGATATCGCCATACTGGTCCGATTTATCGGTACCCTCGTAGGACACCGGCAGCCACAGCTCGTCGAGCTGCGTGTCTTTAATGCCGCTAACCTTCGTATCCTGCGGCAGTGCCAACGTGGCGAGCTTCTTTTTGCCCGAAAGATCGATGCTTTTAAGGTTTTCGGCATTTTTGAGGTCGAGCTTCTCGATGTTGTCGCAACCGTCCAGGTTAACGACGGTGACATTACTCGCCGAGTTAAGCTCGACGGTTTTAAGGTCTCCGCAACCCGAAAGGTCCAGGTTGACGAGTTTGTCGTCGCCGGACTCCACGCTGGAAACGTTGGGGAACACCTTGCCCAGGCCCTGCGTCGACGTGACGCTGTCCAACTCGACCGACGTCACCACCTTGGCCTCGTCGCGTGAGATGCGGCCGTCACCGTTCGTGTCGTACTTGGTCGAGACAAGCGCACGCATGCCGCTGTCCGGAAAGGTTTTCTCGTCGATTGGGGTGGTCGCGATCTGGGTGAAGTAGAACAGCGCTCCCCCGCCGACACCCGCCGCCACGGCAAGCACCGCGGCGAGAGCAATGAGGGGCTTCTTGGAACGCTTGCGTCGCGCGGGCTGCTGCACGGGCACGTATTGCCCAGGAGCGGGCGCAGCAGGCTGGGGTTGCTGCGTGGCCGCGACCTGGTCGGGTGCTACGGGTGCGCCGCATACGGGGCAAAAGAGGGCGTCGTCGACAAGCGGCGTGCCACACGAGCGACAAAACATGGCGGGCTCCTTTCGGTTCATTCCTTCCACCATGAAGGTAAACCCAAAAATGCAGCCCTTGTTGCGCAACAAAGCCAAGCGGGAGCCAAACCACCACAAAGGGGACAAGCACCTTTGTGGTGGTTCGAACACTTGTTCTATACGTACGCATGTTCTATAGTAGGGATGCTTGCATCGGACTTAAATTGCAACTAGGATATAGTTGCAGAATGTGAGGCGGGATGACGCGGACCGATAAACTCATCGCCCAACTACTTAGCTGCCCTTCGACGTATCGGTATACCGATTTTTTAAAAGTCATGGCTTCATATGGCTTTGAAATGGACAACAAAGGCAAGACATCCGGATCGCGCGTTCGCTTCTACAGGCCATCAGATGGCAGGATGTTCGTAATGCACGCGCCACATCCATCTGACGAATTGACAGCGGGGACCATTCGAAACATCGTTCGATTTCTGCAAGATGTCGGAGGTAGTCATGAGTAACGTTTTGGCATACAAGGGTTATTTCGCCCCAGTCGAGTTCGATGCCGAACAGCATGTGCTAACAGGTATGGTCACCGGCATTAGGGATGCAATTGTGTTTGAAGGCTCTACGGTTAAAGAAGTGGAACAATGCTTCCACGACGCCGTCGACGATTACCTTGAGTTTTGCGCCGAGAAGGGCAAGGAACCCGAGCGGGCTTTTAAGGGGTCGTTCAACGTAAGAACGGGCTCTGAGCTCCACAAGCAAGCAGCGCTGGCAGCGGCAAAGAAGGGTGAGTCACTCAATAAGTTTGTGACTGAGGCGATTGCTGCGGCGTTATAGCATTAACGCACAGGCCCAAACAACCACAAAGGGCGCAGTTCACAGGCATATTTGCGGTGACTTTACTGCCCATATCGCGTTTGCCCAGATAAAAGCTGCCAAAATAAACCTGTCCCTTTTTGGTAGGTTTGGGAGATGAGACTGGGATGGATAAGGCTGAGTTGCGGCGGGCAGTGATTGCTCGGCGCGATGCTATTGATTTGGATGTTCGGGCGGCAAAGTCCGCCGCTATCTGCGCGCGGCTTGTTGAGCTGATGGAGCCCAGCGGCGCTGCGGGCCAACGCACCGTTGCCGTCTATGCCGCGATGGGTTCCGAGGTCGACCCAGCCGCGTTTGCCGCCGCGGCCGTCGCGCGTGGCTGGCGCGTAGCCTATCCGTGCATGCTCTCGGCAAGCGACGCCGCCGCATGCGGCCAGCGCATGTGCATGCGGGCAGTCTCTGCCGGCGATGCGTCCGAGGCCCCGTTTATCGCCCACCCTACGCGGGCCTTCGCAGCCACGGACGTCGACAGCGACCACTTCCCCATCGTGCCCGCCGCCGAGCTCGACATGGTTGTCGTGCCGCTCGTGGCTTTCGACCGCACCGGCGCGCGCCTGGGCTACGGCGGCGGCTGTTACGACCGCTACCTGCCCACGCTTTCGGCAACATGCCAGGTCGTCGGCATCGCCTTTGACGAGCAACGCGTCGACCACGTTCCCACCGATGCGCACGACCTGCCGCTGTCCCACATCGTCAGCGCCTAGCCGCCGCTGTTTCGCACCCGCAAGATGAGCGTGGAAAATCTCCCACTTTGGGCCCCCTTACGAGCCAAAAGTGGGAGATTATCCACGCTCATTCAACAAGCGTCCAGATTTCCACGCTCGTCCGTCCGATTTTCCACGCTTGTGCAGCCAAACGCCCTGCAACTGCCTCAGCACGCACGCGGCACGCCGGCGACCTTGAGCTTGCGATCGAGCTTTGTCGGATCCCTTAGATCATCCCAGCACAAGCGCACGATCTTGCAGTTATCAAGCAGCGAAAGCCTCGACTCGCGCTGGCGCTCATCAAACTGCGCCTTCGCGAGCTTGCCCTCCTCCGCCGCCTTCTCGCTTTTAACGAATCCGTCGAACTCCCCGATAATCAGCCGGTCGCCCACACGCCACAAGTAGTCAACTCGATACGGCCGCCCCGGCTCAACCGGGTCGAACAGCTCAACTTGCAGCTCCGGCGTCTGCCAGCCGCGCTCAATCATCAGAGCACGCGCCTTGGACTCGCCACCGCTTTCCGATAGGCCATCGGCACACCACGCAACACTTCGCGCCGTCACAACACCGCGACGATTTAAGCCAAGCTTGTTGATTGCCTCAACGAGATGCTCCTTCGACAACAGCTGCTCATGAAGCGCCGAGTCCGCAATGATCAGTCCCTCGACAAACGATGCATCGACCAGGCAATCCGTAATCGTTTGGTCGATATCGGTCACGGCAATATCCATCTGGATTGCCCGCGTTTGACGAGCATAACGATGGCGAATCACCCGAGAGCCCGGCGTCGTCGATTGCGCCGGCGCCGCGGCGATATGGATGTGCGTCAAATTGGCATGCGAAACCGAAAGGCCATAGATAACAGCCGCCGTATAGGAGCAAAACGTCCAGTCGGGATGCTTTTGCGCAAGGGCCCGCACCCGATGCAGATAACGTTGCCGAAACTTGAGCTCGGACCAATAATCCGGACGCGCATACAGCCCCGGCATGACCGCCTCTAGACTTCCCGCCGCCACACGCCGCTCAATCTGCTTTGCCTCCGCCGCCGTGCGTGCGTACACGCAGCTCATCTGCTGTTCGCACGCTTTAATGTGGCTTGTAAGTCTTTGATTCGCCGTCATGTTTCCCATGTCGCCTCCCAACTCTTGGAACGGCGCAAACGTACCAGACGGTTTCATGCGAAGTCTGACCAAATGCTGTCCGGGCGCTGACCAAATACTTGACGGTTTTGGACGTTTTAGGCTGATGGCTTATATCTGCAGGTAGGGTAGTTGTCGAGAGGTCCCTGTCTCCACAATTTGGCGCCTCTAAAGCCGTCGATTTCTTTTAAAGAAAATATGCTGTGGCTCAAAACTACCTTGTTTGCAACGTGGCCCGTATGCACTCGACGTGTAATGAGGCCGCCGGCATGACAGCTACGAAAAATCGAGCGTGGAAAATCTCCCGTTTTTGGCCCCTTCCTCGGCCAAAAGTGGGAGATTATCCACGCTCGATTTGTAAACGTCCGAAAATCCACGCTCGTGTGTCCGAAAATCCACGTTCGTCACGCCGTGAGCACAGCAACGGCCGCAGCAGCAACCACAGCTACAGCCGCAGCCTAGTGCTCCTCGCCGGCGCGGGCCAGGTCGTAGGGCGTGGTCTGGTAGACGTAGTAGTTGAGCCAGTTGGTGTAGAACAGCTGAGCTTGGCTGCGCCAGACGTTGCGCGGATCGGCGGAGGGGTCGTCGCCCGGGAAGTAATGCGCCGGCACCTGAGGGTTGAGGCCGCGCTTCACGTCGCGCTCGTACTCCAGGCGCAGCGTGTCGGTATCGTACTCGGGGTGACCAAAGACAAAGAAGCGACGGCTGTCGGTCGACTTGACGATGTACAGGCCCACCTCGTCGGACACGGCCACGACCTCAAGCTGCGGCTCGGCCTCCACGTCCTCGCGGCGCACGTCGGTGTTGCGCGAATGTACGGCATAGAAGCGGTCGTCAAAGCCGCGGACCAGCGGGCTTTGCGGCTTCACCAGATAATGCTCGAACACGCCGCTCGCCTTTGCCGGCAGGTCGTACTTCTGGATGCCGTAATGATGGTACAGGCCGGCCTGCGCGCCCCAACAAATGTGCAGCGTAGAGTGCACGTGCGTGGTGGACCAATCCATGATCTGGCAGAGCTCGGGCCAGTAGTCGACCTCCTCGAACGGCATCTGCTCCACCGGCGCGCCCGTGATGATCAGGCCGTCGTAGTGGATGTCGCGGATGTCGTCGAACGTGCGGTAGAACGTCTCCAGGTGGCCGGCGCTCACGTGCGTGGCCTCGTGCGTTTTCGTGCGCAGCAGGTCCACCTCCACCTGCAGCGGCGTGTTGGAGAGCTTGCGCATGATCTGCGTCTCGGTAGCGATTTTGGTGGGCATGAGGTTGAGGATGAGCACGCGCAGCGGACGGATGTCCTGGTGCAGCGCGCGGTACTCGGTCATGACAAAGATGTTCTCGCTCTCGAGCTGCGCGGCGGCAGGGAGGGCGTCGGGGATGCGAATGGGCATGAATGCTCCTTACGAGTCAGTTGCAGTTATGGTACAACGACCGGCCCCATCCGCGCGAGTACATCGCCCGGCGATGCCGTCAGCGGCCCAAATCACTCCAAAAGTAGAGATTAAGGCATGCCCAAAAATCTATGGCGCTTTAGCCTAGCAAAGTGGCAGCAGGACGCTACAATGGTTCGACGCGAAAAACTCGGCCGAAAGGATACATATATGTACCAAACGCGTAAGATCGGTGTGGTCGGCCAGGGCCACGTAGGAGCACATGTTGCCAACAGTCTGCTCATGCAGGGCATTGCCGATGAGCTGTACCTGTGCGATATCAACGAGGCCAAGGTGACGTCCGAGGTCCAGGACCTGCGCGACTCCCTTTCGTTTGTCCCGTACAACACCAAGATCGTCAACTGCTACGACCACTACGAGGAGCTTGCCTGCTGCGACGTCATCGTCAACGCCGCCGGCAAGGTCGCGCTGGCCGCCGGCAACCGCGACGGCGAGCTGTTCTTTACCACCGACGCCGCCCGCACCTTTGCCAAGCGCATCGTCGACGCCGGCTTTGACGGCATCTTCGTGAGCATCTCCAACCCCTGCGACGTCGTGTGCACCGAGCTGTGGCACCTGACCGGCTACGATCCCAAGAAGATCATCGGCTCGGGCTGCGGCCTGGACTCCGCCCGCCTGCGCACCGAGATCTCCAAGAAGGTCGGCGTGAGCCCCAAGTCCATCGACGCCTACATGATCGGCGAGCACGGCTTTAGCCAGTTGGCCGCCTTTAAGGCCGCAACCATCGCCGGCAAGAGCCTTAACGAGCTTCAGGCCGAGAACCCCGACAAGTACGCCTTTGACCACATGGAGGTCGAGGAGCTCGCGCGCAAGGGCGGCTACGTAACCTACCAGGGCAAACAGTGCACCGAGTACGCCGTCGCCAACTCCGCCGCGCGCGTTTGCGCCGCCGTGCTGCATAACGAGCACGCCGTGCTTTCCGCCTCCACGCTCATGACCGGCCAGTATGGCGAGGAGGGCATCTTCACCTCCCTGCCGTGCGCGATCGGTGCCGAGGGCGTCGAGGAGGTCTACACGCTGGACCTGTCCGAGCACGAGCTCGAGGGCTTCCACAAGAGCTGCCAGCACATCCGCGACAACATCGCCCAGCTCGACTGGTGGGACGCCGAGGCCTACGACGCAAAGTAGGCCGCTGGCTACCGCAACCTTGCGAATCTATGCGCGATACTAAGCGGGCCGCGCCGGAAATCCCCGGCGCGGCCCGCTTTTTGACTCATGTGGCCCGCTTGCGAATCGAAGGTGAATGCTTTTCCCGTTACTTAGTACTGCTCGATGCCCATGTAGCGACGAACCTCGGGGCTGTGGTCGAAGACCTTGCCGCGGGCGGCGCGCAGCTCGCAGCTCATGTTGTAGAAGAAGATCGGCTCTAGGTACGAACGCACGCTGGCGGGCACGTCGCCCACGCCGTACTCAAGCGCGTCGAGCACCATAATCGTATCGGTGTGCGTGTTGAGGAACGCAAGGGCGCGCTCCTCCATGGGGCGGCACTCGCCCGCGCCAAGCTGCACAAAGTAGAACACGCCGGGCTCGGTGGCCTCGAAGGGGCCGTGGAAATACTCGCCGGAGTGGATATAGCAGCAGTGCTGCCACTGCATCTCCATGAGCGAGCAGATGGCCATGGCGTAGGTCTGGCTAAAGTTGGGGCCGGAGCCCAGGATATAGAAGAACTTGTGCTGCTGGCAGAGCTCGGCAAAGCGGGCGCCCAGCTCGGCGTTGACCTTCTCGCGAGCGGCGGGCAGCAGCGCATCCATCTGTTTAAGGCCGGCGTACATGTCGGCGAGTGCCTCGTAGCCTTCCTGCTGGTCGAGCAGCTCGGCGGCGATCAGAGCGCCGATACCCTGAGGCACCTCGGCCTGCGGCACGCCCTCGCCCCAGGGGTAGACCCAGGTGGTCCACTTGCCGTTGTCGATCTTGGAGCCCTCGCAGTCGGTCATGGCGACGACCTCGGCACCGGCGGCCAGCGCCATCTCGCAGCCGTCGACGACCTCCTGCGTGTTGCCGCTGTGGCTGCAGGCGATGACGAGCGACTTCGGCCCTAGGCTCTTGGGGGCCATCAGGCAAAACTCGCGTGCCGTGTAGACCGCCGAGGTAAACGTGGTGGCTTCGCGCTTGAGCAGCTCGTTGGCCGGCATCAGGTCGATCATCGAACCGCCACAAGCGATCCAAAAGACGTTCTTGATCCTGCCTTTGCGCTCGATGATTTCCTGAACCAGATCATGTGCGTTCATCCTGATGTTCCTCCTTGTGGGGCGGCCTTGAGCGACGGCAGCTCGTACCTGCTGTCGTTCTATGTTGTCCTATTTATAACACGTGCAACAACGCCCGTGAAGTCATCTTAGCAAAGTTGTTCTATGTTGTTCTATCTGTGGACGTTAGATGTCGAAGACGTAGCGCGAGCCCACGATCTTTTGGCGGCCGAGCAGTAGAGGGCGCCCACCGGCGTCGGTAAAGTAGGCCTCCATATAGAAGAGCGGCTCACCGACCGGCACCTCCAGCAGCGGGGCCGTCTGAGCATCGGCAAGCGCAATCTCCACGGTGCAGGGGTCGGACTTGAGCGGCGCGCGACCCGAATGCTCGGCAACGAGCGCAAAGATGGAATTGTCCGTGAGGTCCTTGTCGGCAAGCGTCTGCAGGTAGGGATGGTCGGCGAGCACAAAGGCGTTGTTCTCGAGCATGACAGGGATGCCGTCGGCTGTGCGCACGCGTTCGACCACGATAAGCTCGCAGCCGGGCTCCACGCCAAAGAACGCCGCATCCTCGTGCGTCGCCGCGACCACCGTGCGCGACACCAGACGCGCACCCGGCACCATGTCGTTGGCAGCACAACCCTCAGTAAAGCTCTGGACGTCACCCTTCTGGCGAATCTTGCGCTTGAGCTTGGGCGCACACACAAAGGTGCCCCTCCCCTGCTGGCGGTTGAGATACCCCGCACGCGACAGCTCCTCGATGGCGCGACGCACGGTGACGCGTCCCACGCCATAGGACTTCGCGAGCTCCATCTCGGAAGGAATGCGCGAGCCGGCAGGGTACACACCGCGCGCGATCTCGCCCTTTAGGTCGTCCATGACCTGCTGGTACAGCGGTACGGCGGACACGTCAGTACGGTCGGTCTTGCTATCGGCTACCATCGTTACGCTCCATCCCGCGCATGCTCGGACTCAAACTCTTCAATTGCCGCCATAAACTGCTCGCCAAAGGCGTCGGCCTTTTTCTCGCCAATGCCGTTGACCTGGATCAGCTCGTCGCGCGTCTGCGGGCGCAGGCGGCACAGGCCGCGCAGGGCCTTGTCGGAAAAGACCATGTACGGCGCCATCTCCAGCTCGGTCGAAATCTCCTTGCGGAGGGCACGCAGGCGCTCGAACAGCTCGGCATCGTCGCCCACGCGCGGGCGCTGATCCAGCTCGGCCTCCTCGCGCAGCAGATCGACGGCGCGGCGGGCGCGGGCCGAGGCCTTGCGCTTGGACGCGCGACGCTTAACGGTAAAGGCAAACGCCTCATCCTCGACCTCGGCGGCACGCGGGCCCAGCCCCACGACCGGGTATTGCCCCTGCGAGGTGGCCAGATAGCCGCGGCCGCACAGCTGGCCGATGATATCCTTGATGCACCCGACCGATTCGCTCGACAGCTCACCGTAGCCGCGGTCCTCGTCCAGATGCATCTGGCGAATGCGCTCGGTGTTGCCGCCGTGGAGCACATCGGCGATCAGCGACTTGCCAAAGCGCATGGGACGCGTGGCCACATAGCGCACAGCGGCGCGGGCCATATCGGTGACGTCCTCGACGTCGAACTGCGTGAGACAGTTGCTGCAGTTGCCGCAGCCCTCGGCGTCGTCTGCCGTGCCGCCCGCGGCGGCTGCCGCATGCTCGGCCGCCGCCTCGTCGCCAAAGTAGCGCAGCATGTATTCGCGCAGGCAGCCGGTGGTATTGCAGTAGCCCTCCATCTGGCTGAGCAGGCGATAACGGTTCTGGAGCGCCCACGCGCGCTGCTCGTCGTCAAGCGCCTCGTCGGCCGCATCGCCGCGGTCGATCAAAAAGCGGCGCATGCGAAAATCGTTACCGTTCCACAGCAGATGGCAGCTGGCCGGATCGCCATCGCGGCCAGCGCGGCCCGCCTCCTGGTAGTATGCCTCGATGCTCTCGGGCACGTTGTTGTGAATCACGTAGCGCACGTTGGGCTTGTCGATGCCCATGCCAAAGGCGTTGGTGGCAACCATCACCTGGATGTCGTCGTCGATAAAGGCACGCTGACTCTGGCGGCGGGCGTCGTTGCCCATGCCGGCATGGTAGCGGCCCACGCGAATGCCGCTGGGGCCCAGTGCCTCGGCAAGCTCCGCGGCCAGCGCGTCGACCGTCTTGCGGGTCGAGCAATACACGATGCCGCTCTCGCTCGAATGCGCGATCACGTAGTCACGCACCCACGCGGCCTTGGCCTTGTCGCCCATCTCCTCGCAACCAAAGTAGAGGTTCTTGCGATCAAAACCCGTCACCACGGTCGCCGGGTTTTGCAGGCCGAGCATTTGCTGGATATCGGCGCGCACGCGCTCGGTCGCCGTGGCGGTAAACGCCGCCACGATCGGGCGCCGCGGCAGCGAATCGATAAACTCGCGAATCTGCAGGTAGGCGGGACGGAAATCCTGGCCCCATTGGCTTACGCAGTGGGCCTCGTCAATAGCCACGAGCGGCACGCCAATGCCGGCGGAACCCGCGGCCTCCTGGGCAAAGGCTAAAAAGCGCGGCTCGAGCAGGCGCTCGGGCGCCACGTACATAAGCTGGTAGCGGCCCTCGCGCGCCCGCTTGAGCACGGTGTTTTGCTGGGCCGGAGTAAGACTGGAGTTGAGATAGCTGGGTCGCGCACCCGCCGCGAGCAACGCGCGGGTCTGGTCCTCCATAAGCGACAGCAGCGGACTCACCACAAAGGTAATGCCGGGCAGCATGAGCGCGGGCACCTGGTAGCAAATGGACTTGCCGGCGCCCGTGGGCATAACACCCAGCGCATCGCGACCGGCAAGGATCGCATCGACCATGCGGTCCTGCCCCGGGCGAAACGAGGTGTAGCCAAAATAGGCGCCGAGCGTGTCAAGCGCCATCTGCTGCATGCTATCGGTCATGGTTTCCTAACGTCCAAGTCATCTGCCGCCGATTATACGCCGCCACGCGGACCGGTGCCGCACGGCCGTCGGCCACGGGCAACGCAATCCAAGGCGAATGAGCGTGGATTTTTGGACACTTTCCGGATGAGCGTGGATAATCTCCCACTTTGAACCCGTCACCAAGCCAAAAACGGGAGATTATCCACGCTCATTCTGCAGGTAGTCATTGGGGACGTTCTTGAATGACTAGTCGTTTAAGAACGTCCCCAATAAGCAATCTCTTGACAAGCGCGGAAACCCCGCAGGTTGAGCACAAGTCAGACACTATGACCCAATCCGAGGGCACGGAAACGACAGGAGCCCCCGCTCGTGACCGCGGGTCGGGGCTGCGACAATGTTGTTGAAGTGCCAGAGGCGCAGCCGCGCCGCAACGAGGTTGGGAGGCTCCCGTGCCTAGATATTCTACCGCCTTCGGAATGGACGTACACCTCAGGTCCACCACCGTCTGCGCGCTCGACGCGGAGACGGGCGAGACAGTGACGAGGAGGTTCCGCGGCAACCCGTGGGGCGAGGTCGCGGAGTGGATGTCGGGCTTCCCGGGCCCGTCGCTCGCCGCCTACGAGAGCGGCTACCTCGGCTTCGCCCCGCAGAGGGAGCTCTCCGGGCTCGGCGTCGACTGCGTCGTCGCGGCCGTCTCCAGGGTCCCGAGGTCGGCGGCAGACCTCTCGTCCAAGAACGACCGCAACGACGCGGCCAGGATGGCCAAGGCGATACTGTCGCACGACGTCACCCCGGTATGGGTGCCGTCCCCCGAGGTCGAGGGGCTCCAGTCGATCAAGGGATGCGGGTTCGCGCTCGCCGCCGCCTTCGCGTCCGAGGTCGGCGACTTCTCGAGGTTCCGCTCCGGCAGGCAGGTGACGTCCTACTTCGGCCTCGCCCCGAAGCAGAGGTCGAGCGCGGACTCCGTGCGCCTCGGCGGGATCAGCGGGGCCGGCAACGCCCTCGTCAGGAGGCTGGCCGTCGAGGGGTCCTGGAGCTACGTCCAGGCGAGCCACCAACCGAAGCTGATGCCCAAGGGCAGCGGCGTCCCGCTCGAGGTGAGGATGCACGGGAGGAAGGGTTCCGAGCGCCTGCTCCGGCGCCGCGAGGAGATGCTCGCCAGGGGCATGCCCCAGGCGAAGGCGAACGCCGCCACCGCCGCCGAGCTCGTGAGGTGGCTGTGGGCCCTCGGCGCGATGTGCCGGGAGGCAACCGAATAGACATAGCCACCGTCCCGGCGAGCCGGGCAGCCTTCGGGGATACCCCCGCTTTCGCTGGGCGCGCGGCAGCGGCCGCATGCGCGTAGTCAGACTTGGGGAGCCCCGCCGAAGGAGAGGATTGCGGGCCGCCGGAGCGGTATCCGCGGATATGAGACTGAGCCGAAGGCGTCGACGACATGCCGGGGGCGGACCGGGACGGGTTCAACGGCAGGCCCCGCCGACCGATTGCAAGCGGTCGGCGGGGCCATTGTGGCTCTTGACAGCGGATTGGGTCATATGAGCGAAAACGCCCCTAGGTGAGCAAGGTGACGTGAAAGAGGAGGGAAGCGTACTTCGGTACGCGACCGACGATTGAACGTCAGATTGCCGCTTAGGGGCGCTTGCAGCGTCGAGCCGTTACGCGGTTTGGTAAAACCGCGTAACTTACATGACCATAACGTAGCGCGATCCCACGTAGTACTGCTTACCCATCAAAACCGGCTCGTCATCGGGACCGGTAAAGCCGGCACGCAGGTTGAGCAGCGGATCGTGCGGAGCAATGCCCAGCTCGGCCGCCTGCTCGGCGTTAGCTCGAACGGCCTCGACCGTACGGTAGCCAACCGAGACAATCGGCGTTCCGCCAACACGCTCGACCTCGGCAAAAATCGACTTGTCCTCAAGATCGGCCGTCAACAGCTCACGGTAGGCGTCAAACGGCACAAAGATGTTCTCCTCAAAGATGGGCTCGCCGTCGGCCGTACGCACGCGCTTGATATGCAGCAGCAGTGCATCCTTCTGCAGGCCAAAGAACTCCATCTCGTTTTGGCGCGCCGGAACGATCTGGCGATCGATCACGTGCGCACCGGCCTTCATGCCGTTGCCGGCACACAGCGCGGTAAACGTCTGCAGCGTCGAGGCGTGAAACTGGCGGTTGATGTGCGGCGTGGAGACAAAGGTGCCGCGGCCCTGCTGCTTAACCAGGTAACCATCGGAGCACAGCTCCTCGACAGCGCGGCGCACCGTAATACGGCTCACCTCGTACTGCTCGGCTAGTTCAAGCTCGGACGGAATACGCTCCTTGGGTGCATAAACACCTTTCTCGATCGCATCCTTGATTTCGTCATAAATCTGCTGGTAAAGCGGTGCATTTTTGGGCGCAGGCATATCTGATCACTCTTATCAAAATAGCTAAATTTCTAATACGTATATAACGTCTAGTTTCATGTTACCTCATATTGATAAAACGATACACCCTCCCTACCAAAAAGCGACAGCTTCATTTTGGTAGGTTTTATCTGGGCAAACGAGAGCCCTCGAAAGCAACGGGGCTTTCGGGGGGCTCGTTCGGATGGGTTGCGCAGGACCGGCAAAATGCCAATACCCTACTTGCCGTCATCCTGCTGCAGGCTGTCCTGTTCGCTGAGGCGCGCCTGCCTGCTGGCCATGCGTGCGGGCTTGTCGGGATCGGGAACGGCCGTGGGCATGGGCTCGTCGACATGACCGCCCCACCAGCCGCCCACAAAGTTGAGCGTGTGGAACACGTTGATCACGGCGCCGGGATCAACGTCGCACACCAACTTGATAATGTCCTGGCTCTCGTAGGTCGAAACAACGGTGTTCAGCAGGTACATCTTTTCGCGGCTGTATCCGCCGACGACCTCGGCGCAGCTAATGCCGTGCTGAAAATGGTTTACGTAGGCAGTCATGACCTCGTCTGCCTTGCGCGTCGTAATCTGCAGCGTCACGCGGTCGTAGCGACGATAGAAACTGTCGATGGTCTTGGTCGAAATAAACTGGAACACGATGGAGTACGCCGCGTTGTCCCAGCCAAACATAAAGCCAAAGATCGCCAGGATAAAGCAATTGAAACCAAAGATAACGCCCCAGATGGTCTTGCCCGTGTGGTTGGAGACCCACAGCGCGATAAAGTCGGTGCCACCGGTAGATGCGCCGGACTTTAGCGCGATGGCAGCGCCCAGACCCGAGACCACGCCGCCAAAAATGATGAGCATAATCTTGTCGCCCAAAAATGGAGCGAAGTGAAAGACGTTGAGGAACAGCGACGAGAGCACGACCTGCATCATCGAGAAGATGACGAAGCGCTTGCTAATGCCGCTCCAGCATAGGAGCGCCACGGGAATGTTGAGCGCAAGCATGCCGAGCGAGATGTCGATGTGAACGCCGCCCAGCGAGGTAACGCGATCGAGCAGGACCGCAACGCCGGTGAGGCCGCTCGGAAGCAAGTCGGCGGGCTGAATGAACGCCTGGATCAGGAATGTCTGGAGAACGGCGGAAATCGTGACCGCCACGGCAGTAATAGCGCGGCGGACGATGGTGAGGCGGCCGAGTACGAGCACTCGGTCCGTGAGCTGATCGATGGCGTTCGCCACGCAGGCTCCTTTCGAAGGCAGATGTAGTTGTGGGGTATGTCCGCGATTGTAGCATGGAGCGTGCGGGGGCGCTTCAATTCACCCTCTCTCGACAACCAAAGCGGGACCAGCAACCCCACGACCAAAGGCCCAAATTACAAGTGAGTAGACTTTACGCGACCTGCAGAGCACACCCAAAACCGCCACCCCTGTGACCTGCGGTTTTACTAGAGCAGATGCGCTTTGTGCTCGTCCTGCACCAAAAAGTCTACTCACTTAGTCCGAATCGAAGCCAAACGGATCAAAATCGAAACCAAATTGAGCCAGTCCACCGCAAAAAACGTTTGAACCCGTGCTTCTCGCGGCGGATTGACACTACAAAGCGGCCAAAATGTCGGTCAGATTATCAATAACGGCATCGGCTCGCGATTGATCGAGGTTGACGCCCTCGTGCGGGCGCAGTGCCAGGACGCGGGCGCCGGAACGTTTGCCAGCCTCGATGCCCAAAGGCGAGTCCTCGATAACCAGGCACTCGGTAGGCTCCACACCCAGCGCCTCCATGGCACGCAGGTAGATCTCGGGGTCGGGCTTAAACGCACTGCACTCGTGACCGCTGATGGTGTAGTCCAGCACGTCGGCGATACCGGCAATCCCCACCAGCTCGTCGATCAACTCGCGATAGGACGAGCTCGCGATGGCACACTTCACGCCGCGCTCGTGCAGTGCGCGCATCACCGGCTCCGTCTGCTCGTTGAGCAGCTCGGCATACGGAACGGGATGGTCCGGGCTATAGACCTGCTTGTACTCCACGCGCAGGCGCTCGCGCAGCTCAACATCGTCAGGTACCAGCGACTTCCAAATGGCGGGCTCGTTAGACCCCGAAAGATCGGGGATCTCGTCAAAGTGAAAGCCCTTCTCTTCCATAAACGCCACGCGGCGGCGGTTGTAGAACCACTCGGTATCGACCAGCACGCCGTCCATGTCGAACAGCACTGCCTTGATCATACGCATCTCCTCCCACCTGCCAAAAAGGGACAGGTTTATTTTGGTAGGTTTTATCTGGGATTTGCGACGCGACAGACACGCCCTCCCCAGAGCAAAAAAGGGGACGGGGCGCAAACCCCATCCCCTCTCAATCAACCCGTAAGGTCTACTTACTTGTGATTAGTAGGAAAGCTTCCACATGTAGCGACGCATGGTCAGCGGGTGCTGACGGGCCTCGGCGATCTGGTTGCCGTACTCGCGCATAACGGCGAGGTGCAGCAGCGGGTTGAAGTAGGTGACGACGCTCGCGGGCACGGCGTCAGCCAGGCCGTAGTCCTTGGAGTCGATCAGAGCGACCTTGGCACCCATACGCTGCAGGAAGGTGAGGGCGCGAGCGTCCATCGGACGGGTAGCACCGTCGGACATGAGGAAGACGTAGGGCTTACCCTCGGTGGAAACCTCGAACGGGCCGTGGAAGTACTCGCCGGTGTTGTAGGCGGCGGCGTCGATCCACTGCATCTCGGTGAACAGGAAGGCGGCGTTAGAATAAGCCATCTTCTCGGAGGCACCGGAGGCCATGAAGTAGATCATCTTGTCGTCCTTGAAGTCCTGAGCGAACTGCTTGGCCAGGCCCTTGGCGGAGTGAGCAGCGTTCTCGATCAGCTCGAAGATGTTGGTGAGGCCGGTGATCATGTCCTCGTAGTGATCATAGCCCTCGGTCTGCTGAAGGATCTCGAGAGCAAGAGCGATGGCGTAGGCGGGCTTCTCGGCCTTGGCAGCATAGTTGGCATGGAAGCCGTGGACGATGACGTGGTCGGCGTCGACGGTCAGAGCGGAGCCAGCCTTGTTGGTGAGGGAGACGACCGGGCAGTTGTGCTTCTTGGCGGTCTTGTTGGCCTCGACGGTCTCGGGCGTGGAGCCACCGAGGGAGCAGGTGATCACGAAGGTGTGCTCGTTGACCCAGGAAGGCGTGTCGTAGTTGAACTCGTTAGCGGTGAAGATCTGAACGTTCAGCTTGTCCGTGTTGTTGGCCAGGAAGTACTTGGCGGGGTACAGGTCGGACATGGAAGCACCGCAGCCGACGAAGGCGACACTGTGGATCTCGTGGTTGGACAGGACGTCAGCGACGATCTGCTTAGGGAGGTTAAGGTCGATCTCGTACATCTGACACATTCCTTTCGATTTTTGCGGCGCCACATTGCCGGGCGCTCGCAGGGTTACCGTGGTTTGGACCGAGTCGCCGGTCCGTTGAGGATGCGACAAGGGGACTGTCCCATTGTCGCATTTTGCGGATGGAAGCCTGCCTGGGGTATGGGATGCCAGGCAGGCCCCCGGGGGAAAGCGGTTAGGCGCTTGGTCGCGACTAGGCCAGAATGCCGGCCGCGGAGAGGGCGATGCCGCCCACGATGGCGATCACGAGAAGCCAACCGGTGTTGACGTTCTTCTTGATGAGCCAGTACATAAGGCCGGTGAGGCCAAGGGAAATCATCTGGGGCATCATGCCGTCCAGGATGTCCTGGATAACGACGGTGCCCTCAGCGAACTGCAGCGGGGTGGTGGCGCCGATCAGCGTAGCGATCATGCCGCCCACGGACATAAGGCCCACGATGCCGCAGACATACATGAGCTTCTCCATGAGGTCGCCGCCCTGAAGCTTGCTCAGGTACTCGTGGCCGCCCTGATAGCCCATCTTGGCTGCGAACCAAGTGATCAGCACAGAGGGGACGATGGAGATGAGCATGGCCAGGATCGGGCCCATGATGGAGCCCTGCTGAGCCAGCTGAACGCCCAGGCCAAAAGCGATAACGCGGATGGTACCCTGGAAGAAGGAGTCACCGATGCCGGAAAGCGGACCCATGAGGGAGGTCTTGACCGCGTTGATCGAATCGGGATCGAAGTTCTCGGGATCCTTGGCGTACTCCTCCTCCATGGAGGCGGTGAGGCCCAGGATAAAGGCGCTCGTCTGCGGGGTGCAGTTGTAGAACGCCATGTGACGGTGGTAAGCCTCTTTCTTAGCAGCGAGCTGCTTGGGGTCGGACTCGTCCGGATAGAGGCGGTCGAGCGTGGGAACCATGCCGTAGAGGAAGCCCATGTTCATCTGACGCTCGTAGTTCCAAGAGGCCTGGATGGCCCAGGAGCGCCAGAAGAACTGGCTGACCTTCTTGTTCAGGGACACGTCCTTGGTTGCGGTTGCCATAGTGTGTTCCTCCTTAGTCTTCGTCGTCTTCGAGCGGATCGTAGTCGGAATCGACACCGGCGGCTGCATGGGAACCGTTGAACTTGAAGCCCATGAAGACGACAGCCAGGCACACACCGATCAGAGCGACCGCGATGACGGACAGGTTGAGGTAAGCGGCGAGCAGGAAACCGATGAACAGGAACGGAGTCATACCCTTCTTGATCATCATGGTGAGCAGCAGGGCCAAGCCGTAGGCGGTCATGATCTTGGTCGAAACGTTAAGACCAGTGGACAGCCACTCGGGAACCATGTTGACGATGGCCTGAACCAGGTCGGTGCCAACAAAGACGGCGAGGAAGATCGGCAGGAAGTACATGATGGCGTACAGACCGGAGCCGGCGCAGATGTGCATACGGTAGGCGGTCTTGAACTTTCCGTTATCGATCGCGCTATCGGCCACATGGGTGAGGGCGGCGATGATGGAACGGAAGACAATGCCGAGGAGCTGACCCAGGACGGCGACCGGGATGGCGATCGTCATGGCGGTCTCGGCGGAAGCATCGGTCAGGCATGCGAAGGCAGCGGCCACGATGCCGCCCAGGACCATATCGGGCGGAACGGCAGCGCCGACCTGCACCAGGCCCATGGACACGAGCTCGACGGCGGCACCGACGGCAAGGCCGGTGGGCACATCGCCCAGCAGCAGACCGACGAGCGTAGCGCCAACGAGGGGCTGCTCGAAGTTAAGACGACCGAGCAGGCGGGAGTCCCACATGCAGAACACGCCGACGAGGCCGACGAGCACCGCACTGATGAACGTATTCATACCCTTCTCCTTTCAGTCAGGCAAAAGCCTGGTTGATTACAGCTTGGCGTCGATGTCGACGCTCTGATACGTAGGGGTCTGCTGGACATAGAGCTTGATGCCCATGTCGAGCAGCTGGTTGACGTCGGCCTTCTGGGCGGCGTCGAAGAAGACGGAGCTGTCCTTGCCGCCGACCTGATCGGCACCGTCGTGGTTGGCGGTGGCGCCCAGGTTGATGGCGTCGAGCTTGTAGCCCTGGCAGAACTGCAGCATCTCGGCCGTGTTGCCAAAGACGAACATGACGCGCTCGCCGAGGGTGTTGAGCTTGTCCATCTTGGCGAGGGCACGCTCGACGGTGAAGACGTTCAGGCGCACGCCCTGGGGCTTGGCCAGCTTAAGAGCGCCCTTCTTGATGTCATCGTTGGCGGCAGCGTTGTCGACGACGATGATGCGCTCGGCCTGAACCTTGGTGGTCCAGGTAAAGACGACCTGGCCGTGCAGCAGACGGTAGTCAAGACGTGCGAGGACGATCTTGGCGGGACCGGAGCTGTGACGGGACGCCTTGGCCTTCTTGGCGGGAGCCGCGGCGGCCTCGACCGGTGCGTTGGGGTTGGTCAGACCGGTGCGGGCCTCGTTGATGAGGGCCGCGAGCTCGGCGCCCTTGACGGGGAAGGGGCTCATAGCGAGCGTGAGAGCCAGCGGGATGTTGAAACCGCTGACAACCGTGAACTTCGTGCCGTTCTTGGAAAGCTCGACCATGTTGTTGTTGACCGAGCTGCCGAGCATATCGGTCAGCACATAGACGGTGTCGTCCGCGTTGAACGTGGCGATCATAGCCTCAACCTTATTGGTGATGGGCTCCTTGTCGTCACGAGCAAGCGACACGACGTGGACGTTCGACACGTCGCCGAGAACCATCTCGAGCGTGTCTTTGGCGCCTGCGGCCAGGCCGCCATGAGATGCGAGAATGATCTGATTCATCTTGCCTCCTCCTTTTCGTTATGGTCATTATAACGTCTTATACGTTGCTTATATTGTTAATTAGTATAAAGACCGTTCGCGGGTGAAAATCGACCGTTGACGGGTTTAACGTACTCGAAACGTTGGGCTGGGTAGGCCGGCGCTAGCTGGATAACCCCAGGTCAGACCCTGCGCGCAATCCCCTATCGCACGAAGTACCAGGGGCTTTCCTGTACGGTGGGTTCCAGCGCAATGCCGGTGCGTTCCTTAAACAGATCCATGTCCTGAGATTTTTCGGTCCACCACGCGTTGGGCTTAAAGGTCATGCTCTCAATGACATGACCGACAAACACACTGTTGCGCAGCTTGGAGAAGTCGGTGTTCATAATCAGGATGGACGCGAGCACCAGCACGATGCCCAGGACTTTAATCGCGCCGGCGGGCTCGGCGTAGACACCAATGCCCACCAGTACGGTGACGACCGTCTCGAAAGACATTACGACGGGAACTTTCGATGTCTCGAGCCCCATGGACAGACCCTGCATATATAAGATGTAAGCAACGGCTGTGGGGATGAGTCCAAAGCCAAGGAACAGCAGCAGCAGCTGTGGCGACATTGCCGCGGCGACATCCGGCCACGGAGCCGCGATAGCTGCCATAACCGCACCGCCAAAAACAAAGCCCCAAAACGTGACAGCCAGCGGGTGGACCGTCTTGGTTGCTATTCGGCTAAACACCGCGAGCGACGCACCACAAAGACCTGCAATCACGCCCGACGTGACGCCCCAAACCGAAAAATGAAAACCGGAAAGGTCGCCATTGGTCACTGCAAGCACGCAGCCTACGATGTTAAAGACAATGGCAACGAGCTTGTTGGGGGTCACGTCCTCGCGATAAAGCACGCGGCCGAGCATGACGCCAAACACCGGCGAGGTGTAGAGCAGCACCGAGGCCGTGGACATGCCCACCTCGCCCATGCACTCGTAATAGCAGGTGTTGGCGGCGGCCAAACCGACGATGCCAACAAGCGCACAAGGAACAAGCTCTTTAGGGCTTGCCTTAAACAGGGCCAGCGGACCCTGAGCCACGGTAGACCCCTCACCCGGACGGCAGCCCATAAACATCAGGACCGGCGCCAAGATAAGCGCTCCGACCAACAAGCGAAAGGCAGCCATGCTCTGGGACGAAACGCCCATGGCCGAGATGCCGTTTACAAAGATTCCGATGCTGCCCCACATAAGCGCGGCGATCAGCACCAGCACATAGCCCAGATTGCTCTTCTTCAACGCAGCCTCCTCGGTATTGTTTCCAATATGTTTCGTACTACGTTATAGTCGTTATATACATTTTTCAAGACACAAATCGGTGAGCGGAAAAGTGATCCGTTTTCCTCCGTCCCCAGCGGATTACTTGGCGGTTGCGGTGAAATAGTTCCTAAATAGAGGCTTCAAACCCCC
The DNA here is from genome assembly GCA_959028445.1 of uncultured Collinsella sp. GTDB lineage: Bacteria > Actinomycetota > Coriobacteriia > Coriobacteriales > Coriobacteriaceae > Collinsella. The sequence goes on from CAUFRY010000007.1 coordinate 49,164, forward strand.
AAGCAGGAACTATTCCACCGCAACTTATGAGGACATCGAGCTGTTAGGCCGCTCTATCCCCTAGTAGTCCAGCTTCCACATGTAGCGGCGCGTCATGTAGTCCTTGTGCGTGACGGCAGAGAGCGCGCGCATGTACACATTGTTGAGGATCGGGGCGAAGATCAGGTGGTTGAAGTACTCGCTCACGCTGTCCTTGATGTCGTTGAGGCCGAGCTCCTTGGCGTCGAGCTGATAGACGCGCTCGCCACCGTACTGGTTGACGAAGCGGATGCCGCGCTCGTCGTTGCAGCGGCTGCGGCCGACGCTAATGAGCTGGAACAGCGAGGTGCGCTTGTCCAGGATCTCGAAGGGGCCATGGAAGAAGTCGCAGGTGTTGATGGTGCAGGAGTCGATCTGCAGCATCTCCTGCACGTTGCAGATGCTAAAGACGTAGGCGGCACCAAAGAGCGGGCCCTGGGCCATGACGTTGATGCAGGGCTTGTCGGCGTTCTGCTCGGCCCACTTGGCAGCGAGCGGACGGGTGTACTCGACGGCCTTGCGATAGATGGGGTCGACCAAGTCGAACGCGGCCATAGCGGTCTCGTACTCGGCATAGCCCTCGGTCTGCTGCGTAAGCTCCATGGCGATCATGGTCACGACGGCAGAGTTGGTGCGAGCCATGCAAGACTCGTCGACGGCCAGGCTGTCGTACTGGATCTTGTAGTCGCAGACCTCGGTGAGGCCGGACTCGTCAACATAGATGGCGATGGTGCTGGCGCCGTGGTCCTTGGCGACCTGGGCGGCGACGATGGTCTCCTTGGTGCCGCGCATGGACACGACGACGGCCAGGGTGTTCTCGTTAACGTAGGCAGGAGTTGCGTGCACGAACTCATTGCTGGTGTAGCTGGAGCTCACGACCTGCGTGGCCTCGTGCTCCATAAAGTACTGGGCAGGATAGTTGCCGCCGTTGGATCCGCCGGCGCCAATCCACACGACGCGCTTGATGCCGCCCTTGTCTGCCTTGTCGGCCAAAACCTGGGAGACGACGTCCTTAACCTGTTCCTGAGTAGTCATCGTGCATCAGCCTTTCTTCTCGTTTGATGCTCTCGATGGCATACAAGTTACATACATGTTTTGGTTATGTCGACTAGTTGTATGCTATATTTGTCTTAGAATTTTTACTGGTAAGGTTTTCGGTAATCAATTACCAGCGGTTTTGTTGTCATATTGGATACATGCTTTGTTCGGTAAGCATATAAGTTAGATACAGGTTGATCGAATGAGCGCTTCGTCGAAAAAGAACTTGGCCCAATACGAGCGCTTGGCGGGCATGCTGCGTGACCGCATCGCCGCCGGCGTCTACGCGCGCGAAGACAAGCTGCCGTCCGAGATGGAACTCATGGACGAATCGGGGCTGTCGCGCAGCACCGTGCGCCACGCCCTTAAGGTGCTCGTTGATGAGGGCCTGGTGCGCACCGAGCGCGGGCGCGGCGCCTTTGTGGCCGACACACCGGCGCTCCACGAGAACAACCTAGTGTTTTCGAGCTATACCAAGCAGGTCGAAGGCCAGGGCATGAAGCCCACCACGCGCACGGTGGACTCGGGCTTTACCAAGGCGGGCGGCAGCATAGCTAAGTTCTTTGATGCCGCCGTGGGCAGCAAGCTCGTCAAACTTGTCCGTCTGCGTTATCTGGACGATGCGCCACTGTGCCTGGAGACCACCTATCTGCCGCCAAGCCTCGAGACGCTCATCGATCGCGATATCAACGGTTCGCTCTATGCCACGCTGCGCCAAGAATTCCATCGTGCACCGGCACAGGGACATAAGACCTTTGAGGTGTGCTATGCCTCGCAAAACGAGGCGTTTTTGCTCAACGTTGAGCGCGGGCAGGCCCTGATCCTAATCACCGACTACGTCTACGACACCGACGGCCGCCCGCTCCATGTCTCCAAGCGCATCCAACGCACCGACCGCGCCAAATACACCGAGCCCATCGGCTAACCTGTCCCTAAATGGTAGGTTTGGGGAGGTCGGGGAACCAGGTCGGTTTGGGTTGGTTGGGCGTGCGCTCGGCTAGGACCAACTCCATCCAGCACATGTCGTACCAGCGGCCGAACTTTTGGGCGCAGCGATCGAAGGCGCCCACCAGGCGATACCCCATATGGGCATGGAAATCCTGGCTGTTGTGCGTCAGGTACTCATCGTCCTTGTCGTGCGGCACGGCAATGAGCGCGCACATGTTGGTGATGCCCATCGCGATCAGGCACTGCTTGAGCGCATCGTGCAGCTTGCGGCCCAGCCCGCCGTGGCGCACGTCGCGCGCCAGGTAGATCGACGTCTCGACCGACCAGTCATAGGCCTCGCGGCTGTTGAGCGGACTCACATAGGCATAACCTACCGGACGCCCGTCCAGCTCCATCACCAGATACGGATAGCGCTTGAGCGTGCACTCGATGCGCCCGGCGAACTCCTCAACGCTCGGCACCTCGTATTCGCAGGTAATCGCCGTCTGGCGCACATACGGCTCATAGATGGCAAGCAACGCCGACGCGTCTTCGGGCGTCGCCAGGCGAATCGTCGGCTCGGACATCTCGGTCATACAACCCTTCTCCCTCAAAAACAAAGGCCGCCTTGCGCCAAACCCAAGCGCAAGGCGGCCCCTCGTCATTACATCAGGCTACAGGACAGCCGCCAACGCGTCGATGTCCTCCCGCGTCGTGGCCCAGCTGGTGCAAAAGCGCACCACCGTGTGGGTCTCGTCGTACTTTTCCCAGTACTCGATCGCCGCATGCTCGCGAATGCGGGCCATGTCCTCGTTGGGCAGAATCACAAACTGCTGGTTCGTGGGCGTCTCCAAAAAGAACTGGTAACCGCGCTCGTGCAGCACACGACGTAGCGCCTGGGCCGTCTCAATCGCCTGTCGACCAATCTCAAAATACAGGCCATCGGTAAAGAGCGCCTCAAACTGCACACCCGTCAGGCGGCCCTTGGCGAGCAGTGCGCCATGCTGCTTAATTCGCGGAATGGGGTGCGCCGGGGCGTGCATGCCGCAAAACACCACGGCCTCGCCGCAGAGCGCGCCGCACTTGGTGCCGCCGATGTAGAACACGTCGCACAGCTGCGCCAGCTCGGGCAGGGTAATGTCGCACTCATCGGCCGCCAGCGCATAGGCCAGGCGGGCGCCATCCACAAACAGCGGAATCTCGCGCTTCTGGCACACCGCATGAATCGCCGCGAGCTCGGCCTTGGAATACAGCGTGCCGTACTCAGTCGATAGGCTCACGTACACGGCGCCCGGGAACACCGTGTGCTCGTAGCTCTCGTTTTCGTAGAACACCTGGATATAGCTCTCGAGGTCCTCGGCGTGCATCTTGCCCTCGTAGCCGGGAATGGTGAGCACCTTGTGGCCGCCAAACTCGATGGCGCCCGCCTCGTGACAGGCGACGTGGCCAGTCTCGGCGGCAACAACGCCCTGGTACGGCGCGAGCAGCATGTCGATCACCGTAGCATTGGTCTGCGTGCCACCCACCAGCAAGAACACATCCGCATCGGGGGCCTGGCAAGCCTCACGGATGAGCTGCTTGGCATGCTCGGTATGCGCGTCGGTACCATAGCCGGGCTGCGGCTCCATGTTGGTATCGACGAGCGCCTGCAGCACCGCCGGATGTGCACCGTGGGAATAGTCGTTGTTAAACGCGAGCATGGCAATCCTCTCTTACCGGGTATCGGCCAGATGGTTCAAACGGGGCTATTGTACGCCGTTGGGATAGGCAATACACGCGGCAAGGCACTCAAGTGCCAGCACCAGAGCAAAACCGCAGCTCACATCACTCAAAAAGTGTGCTCCAATCACGATGCGCCCAAAGGCGACGAGCGCCGCGACCATAGCCGCCGCCCAAAAGATCACGCGGCGACGCGAAGGTTTTTCCTTAAAGGCTGCCGCGGGAAGCCCGGCGAGCATAAGGCCGATCGCCGCATGCGCCGTGTGTCCGCTCGCAAACGACTTGAACCCGTCCTTGATCACGCCGGCGGCGATATAGGTCCACTTGTCGGGATTGCCGATCACCCACCACGGCTGATAATTGAGCCCCGGCGTGACCTCGATCACGCGCATGCGCGGGCGCGACCACAACGGCTTGACGACCACGTTGAGGATGATGGCCTGGGCAACCCACACGGCAAGTACCATCAACGCCCAGCGCGTGAGCTCGTCGGACTCGGTCGTGCGCGTGAGGCGATAGACGATAAGGTTGGCGGCGATAACCAGCACAAATGTCAGCACCAACTGAACAGCGATGAGTTTGCCGCCAACCTTCAGGGACGAGACGATCTCGTAGCCGGCCAGGCCAACATTGACGAGGATGCCGAGCACGGCGAGCCATTTGCTCCCCCTGGAATCAGGACGCACCGCGCGCACGAGCATAACGCCCGCGATGCTCGCCGTCAGCTCGAACGGCAGCTCGCCGGCGGCCTCGATAAAGCGACCGTACATGCTGCCGATATTGAACAGCGCGCTCGAGATCTGATAATCGAAGAAACTGCCCACGCCCAGACAAAGACACAGGACAACCGCGATCATGGCGACATCTTTCTTGTAGATGTATCCGAACATGCTTTCCTTTCGATGGGGCTGGAATCAACCTGCAACGTGGCGGGACAAAGATGACTTCGTCCCGCCACGCCTCCTACTTGTTAGTCGTCGTCGCTGGCACCCAGCTGTTGCAGCAGCATGAGCGCGGCCGCCACCGGGCCGGTGCCGTCGTTGGCATCGAGGCCGCGGCCCAGGCCGCTGCCCGCACCGGCGCCCGCCTTGTAGGGCACCGAGAGCTTGCGGCTCTTGGGGAAGTTCACCGCGCCATAGCGAGTCTTAAGCTCATAGGCCACCTTCTTGGGCACGTCGACGCCCAAGAACGTGATGCGTCCGCCGCTGAGCGTGACGCTCTCGAGCCCCAGGCGCTCGCCGCGAATGCGGATTCGTGCGCGATTGAACAGGTTGAGTCCCGCCAGCGGCAGCTCGCCATGCGCAGCCTCGGTCTCCTCCTGCACCTCATCGATGCTCTCCAGGTCCTCGGCCGCTGCGAGTTTACGGTACACGAGCACGCGCTGATCCACCGCCGGCAGGTACTCCTCGGACAAGAAGTAATCGGCCGGCAGGTTAATGCCCACGCTCGCCGCCTCCACGCCGGCATCGTCATCGCCGCGCGCCTCGGCCACGGCCTGGCCCAGCATCTGCGTAAACAGGTCAAAGCCCACGCTCGACAGGTTGCCGTGCTGCTCGGCTCCCATAAGCGAGCCGGCGCCGCGGATCTCCAGGTCGCGCATGGCGATGCGCATGCCGCTGCCCAGGTCCTGGAACTCGGAAAGTGCGGTCAGGCGCGCCGTCGCCTCCTCGGTGAGCGGCAGCTCGCCCGGGAACATAAAGTACGCGTAGGCCTGCGTGGCAGAACGGCCCACACGGCCCTTGAGCTGGTAGAGCTGCGCCAGGCCAAGGCGCTGCGAATCCTCGATGATCAGCGTGTTGGCGGTCGCGTTGTCGATGCCGCTCTCCACGATGGTCGTGGCAATGAGCACGTCGATCTTTTTGGTCGCGAACTCAATCATCACGTCCTCGACCTCGCGCGGACTCATCTTGCCGTGCGCCACGCCCACGCGCGCCTCGGGCGCGGCCTCGTGCACGCGCGCCACGGCGTCGTCGATGGTCTTGACGCGGTTGGACACGTAGTACACCTGGCCGCCGCGACCCACCTCCAGGCGAATCGCCGCGCTCACCACATCGGGGTCGTACTCCCCCACGTGCACGATCACGGGACGACGCCCAGTCGGCGGCGTGGTGATCAGGCTCATGTCGCGCACGCCGCTCGTGGCCATCTGCATGGTTCGCGGAATCGGCGTGGCCGAAAGCGTGAGCACGTCAATCTGCTCGCGCAGGTTCTTGAGCTGCTCCTTGTGCTGCACGCCAAAGCGCTGTTCCTCGTCGATGATCACCAGGCCCAGGTTCTTGGGGTTCACATCGGCCGAAAGCAGGCGGTGCGTGCCGATGAGCACGTCAATCGTGCCCTCGGCAAACGCCTTGAGCGCGCGCTTTTGCTGCGCCGGGGTGCGGAAGCGGCTGAGCACCTCGACCTCAAGCCCAAACGGGGCAAAGCGCTCAAAGAATGTCTCGTAGTGCTGTTGGGCCAGAATGGTCGTGGGGCAGAGCACCATGACCTGGCGGCCGGAGTCCACGCACTTAAACGCCGCACGCAGGGCGACCTCGGTCTTGCCAAAGCCCACGTCACCGCACAGCAGGCGGTCCATGGGCTTGGGCGCCTCCATGTCGGCCTTAATGTCGGCGATGGCCTCCAGCTGGTCGCGCGTCTCGTCGTAGGGGAAGCTCTCCTCCATCTCGATCTGCTCGGGCGTATCGGGCGGGCAGGCGATACCGGCGATCGACGAGCGGCGCGTATAGAGGTCGACCAGGTCAAACGCCAGCTTTTTGGCATTCTTGCGTGCCTTGTTGGTGGCACGCGTCCAGTCGGCGGCGTTGAGCCTGGTCAAGCGCGGTTTATCGCCGTCGGGGCCAACATAGCGCGTGATGCGGTCGACCTGCTCGAGCGGCACGTAGAGCTTGTCGCCGTCGGCATATTCCAGCAAAAAGTAGTCGCGCTCCTTGCCACCCACTTCCTGGCGCGCGACCTCGCTAAAGAGCGCGATGCCGTGGGTGGCGTGCACCACGTAGTCTCCCGGCTTAAACGGGAAGGTGATCTGCGTAATGTCAACCTTGCGGCGGCTGCGGGCCCGGTTGGCGTCCATGCGGGCGTTGAGGTCGGCGATCGAGAACACGGCTAGGTTGGCATCGGGCACCACCACGCCCTGCGGCAAGGCGGCATCGACAAAGGTCACACGTCCGCGCGAAATAGTGGGCACGGCGGCGCCGGCGGCAGCCTGGGCGGCACCCGCCTCAAGCGAGCGGGCGTTGAGCGCGTCGGCCTTACGCTCGCGAATGGAAGCATGGGCCTCCTGGCGTGCGGCACGGTCGGCGGAATCCGCCGCTGCCACGCGCACGCGCTCGCCAATGACGCCGGCATTTTCGGGCGCGGCCGTCAGCGATTCCTCAAAGGTAATGCCCTCGTCGCCAAAGGTGAGCTCCATCGACTCGCGCGCACCGCGGTCGGGGATGGCAAACACGCAGGCATAGCGCTTGCCCACGACCTCCTGGATGCGCGTCATAAAACGGTTGTCCGAGCCTGCGATGGCCGGCTGCTCAATCTTGAGCTCGGCCGTCACCGCACCACCGGCACGGATGAGACTCACATAGTTCAGGCGCTGCTGGGCACCAAAATCGAGCTGTTGGGCGCGCACATACAGACCATCCAGGCGGTCAATCCCTGCCTCGCCGGCACGCGCCTCGATATCCTCGTAGGCGCGCAGACAGTCGTCGAACAGCGAGCGCGGCTCGGACAGGACCACGAGCGCCTTGCCGCTCACGTGTGCCAGCGGGCTCACGGTCTGGCCGTACATCACCGGCAAAAAGCGGTCGAGCTCGGGCGTGACGATGCGCGCATCCACCATCTCGAGCAGCGCCGCCAGCTTGCTGTCGTCCTGGCTGGCGCGATAGAGCGCCACATGCATGTTGTGGACGGCCTCGTCGGTAAGCGCCAGCTCACGGCAGGGGAAGATCTCAATACTGTCCTCGTTACCGATGGTCTGCCCCGTTGAGCTCACCATGCGGCGGATGCGGTCAATCTCGTCGCCAAAGAACTCAATGCGCACGGGCGCTTTCTCCTGCGCGGGAAACACCTCGACGGTGTCGCCGTGAACGCGGAACAGACCGGGCGCATCAGCGGCGCCGGCATTGGTGTAGCCCATGCCCACCAGGCGATGCGGCACCTCGTCAAAAGGAATCTCCTCGCCCACCGCAAAGATCGTGGACTCCCAGTAGCGGCTCTCGACTGGCGGCACGCAGCGCAGCAACGCGCGAGCCGAGGCAACCATGATGCAGTTGTCCCCGCGCACGATGCGTCCCAGGGCCTCGCAGCGCTGCGCTACCACGGCGTCGTCGGGCGCCTGCTCGCGCCACGGATAGTCCTTGCGCTCGGGAAAGCGGCACACGTGCGCCAGGCCCACATAGGCGGCAAGGCTGCGCGCGGCGCGATCGGCCGCATCCTCGCCGCTCACAATGTAGACCGTCGGGCGCGGACGGCGCGCAAACTGGGCGGCCGCCATAAGCGTGCGGCCCGACTGCGACACGGCCAGCGTCACGTCCTCGCCAGCATCGAGTCCCGCCTCGACGGTCTGCAGCGCCTCGGCAGTGTAGAGCTGCGCGGCTATACGGTGAATGAGCATGCTGTTCCTCCGGCATTGCAACGCCAAAAGCCCGCCGGGGCAAGCTCGGCGGGTCGTTCGTCAAATTCGTTGCCTGTCATGGTAGCGCATGGAGAGAACTCCGGCTCAAGGGCAAACCCGGCCCCGCAAAAAACGCCAGACGAAGATGCGTTCCGCCCTACCCCGTCACGCGCACGCTGGGGCACAAATCTGCCAGCGGGCATTCGTCGCATTTGGGCTTGCGGGCATCGCAGATCTCGCGGCCGAAGGTAATCCACTGGTGGTTGACCGACTCCCAATACTCGTGCGGCAAGATCTTGAGCAGGTCCTGCTCGGTCTTGAGCGGTTCCTTGGCGTGCGTCTTGGGGCTCAGCATCAGGCGGTGCGCAATGCGGTTGACGTGCGTATCCACCGCAATGCCCTCCACAATGCCGTACCCCACGTTGAGCACAATGTTCGCCGTCTTGCGCCCCACGCCTGGCAGTTTGACGAGCTCCTTCATGTCCGCCGGCACCTCGCCGCCATAGTCGGCGACGATCATCTGCGCGGCCTCGACGGCATGCTTGGCTTTGCTCTTGTAGAAGCCGAGTGACTTGATAGTGTCTGCCACGTCAGCCACGCTCGCCCCGGCCATGGCCTCGGGCGTGGGCCACTGGGCAAACAGCCGCGGCGTCACCTTGTTAACCTGTGCATCGGTCGTCTGCGCCGAGAGCAGCACCGCGATCAGCAGGCGAAAGGGGTTCTCGTGGTCCAAAAAGCACTCAACCGGGCCATAGCGACGGTTAAGGCGCTCGCACACCTCGATGGCGCGCTCGCGCTTGGCGGCATTGGTCTCGCGTGGCATAACGACTCCTCGGCTCAACGGCACAACAAACTCATGGACACGATTGTCCCACGTCCGGGAACCTTAAGCCTCCAAGAATGCGCCGGTTTGGCGGTTCCACAGGCTCGCGTACTCGCCGCCCGCCTCGACGAGCTGTGCATGCGTACCGTCCTCGACGATCTCGCCGTCCGCCAGCACCACAATGCGGTCGAGCGCCGCCACGGTGGACAGGCGGTGCGCCACCACAATGGAGGTGCGCCCGCGCATCAGGTTCTCGAGCGCCTCCTGCACCAGCGCCTCGGACTCGCTGTCGAGGGCAGAGGTCGCCTCGTCGAGCACTAGAATCGGCGCGTCGGTGAGAATCGCGCGGGCGATAGCCACGCGCTGACGCTGGCCGCCCGAGAGCTTGACGCCGCGCTCACCCACCATGGTGTCAAAGCCACGGGGCAATCGGTCGATAAACTCCAGGGCATTGGCCAGGCGCGCGGCCTCGCGAATCTGCTCATCAGTGGCGTTGGGACGACCGTAGGCAATGTTTTCGCGAATGGAGCGGTGGAACAGCAGCGCCTCCTGCGGCACGTAGGCAACCTGGCGGCGCAGGCTCTGCTGCGTGCAGCGCGAGACATCCTGACCGTCCACGAGCACGCGGCCGCCCTGGACATCGTCCAGGCGCAGCAGCAGCTTGGTGAGCGTCGTCTTACCCGAGCCCGATTTGCCCACCAGACCCACGCGCTGGCCCGCCGACACATGGAGCGTCAGATCGTTGAACACGCTCTCGCCCGCCGCAGCGTCACGGTACGCAAAGCCCAGGTGCTCAAAATCAATCGCGCCCTCGGTTACTTTGAGCTCAGGGGCGTCCGGGTCGTCTGCCACCAAACGTGGCTCGTCCAGCACGCGCGTCATCTCGGCCGCATCGCCCAGCGCGCGGTTGATACGCTGCATCATGGAACTCACGTAGTTCAGGCGCATGGTGAGGTTATAGGTGTAGGTAAAGATCATGACGAGCGAGCCGGCCGAGATGCCAAACCACGCGTTGCCGCCCGCCACGAACGCACTCACCACGGCCATGGTGATGACGATAAGGCCCGAGGTCGTAAAGTTGCGCTGCATCATGGCGTGCATCGAGACCGTCTCGGCGTCGCGCGCGGCACGGTCGGCGGTATCGAACAGGTCGCGCTCAAAGTCCTCGCGCCCGCAGGTCTTGACGGCCAAGATGTTCGTGACCGCGTCGGAGAGCACGCCCGAGAGCTTGTTCTGCGCGGCGGACGTCGCGGCCGAAAGCGGCATGATGCGCTTGTACATAAGCCAGACAAACGCGATGTAGACGACCATGATGCACACCAGGATCACGGTAAACGTCGGCACCACCGGGGCAAGTGCGGCCACGGTGCAGATGACCGAGGTGATGGTGGGGATAAGCGAATACACCGTCACGTCAACCAGACCCGTGTAGCCGCTCATAAAACGGCTTGTCTGGCTCACGAGCGATCCGCCAAAGCGGCTGGTGTGAAATGTCATGGATTGATTGGAGAGCGTGTCGAAGCACAGGCGCGCCAGGTGATAGTTGCCCGCAATCTCGAGCTTGTAGACGGTGTAGTCCTGCAGCTTGGAGAGGATTTGGCCCACCAGGTTAACGAGTACGAGCGCCAGGATATAGGGGCCGAAGACCTCAAACACCTGATCACCCGCCACGGGACCGGCTTGAACGCGGTCGACAATGAGGGCCATCACATAGGTATTGGCAAACGTCAGCAAAAAGATGTAGCCCGCCGACGAGAACACCGAGAGAAAGACAATCAGCGGCTGCGTGCGCGTGACACCCCAAAACCGCTGCAGCGTGCGGCGCACGGTGGAGCGTTTCAGCGGACTGGTGTTTCTCTGAGACATGGGCTTCCTTTCGCGTCTGATAGGGCGAAACGCCATTGTTGCACACTAAAGCGCACTTCAGGCAAGCGCGATGTGAAAGGCAGCGGGGTGCCCGCGTTTGCGCCGGTGCCCCGCTGCCTTGTTGCAATTAGTCCTCGTCTTCTTGGTCTGTGGAAAGGCCCGCGGGCGTGAGTCCCAAGATCTCATCGGCTTGGTCGGCGTCTTCCAGCGCGTCGATATCCTTGAGTTTGCGCTCCATGACGTTGGTGCGCGTGGTAATGATGCCCTCGACCGTTTTGCCCGCGGTCTCGATCTGCTGCTGGGCGCGGCGCAGCGCCGCCTGATAACGCGGCAGCTCGGCCTTGACGGCGGAGAGCACTCGCAGTACATCGTCGGTGCGTTTTTGCAGCCTAAACGTCTGGTAGCTCATCTGCAGGCTGTTGAGAATGGCCGCCATGGTGCTGGGGCCGGCAACGTTGACGTGATAGTCGCGGCCCAGGGTCTCGATAAGCCCGGAGCGGCTGACGACCTCGGCGTACAGCCCTTCAAACGGCACGAACATGATGCCAAAGTTGGTCGTTGCCGGCACACTCAGGTACTTTTCGCAAATGTCCTTTGCCTCGCGCTTGACCATGGTGTCGAGCGTCTTGCGCGCAGCCGCCACGGTCTCCGCATCGCCCGACTCCTGCGCGTCGAGCAAGTGCTCGTACGCGTCGCCCGGGAATTTGGAGTCGATCGGCAGCAGCACGGGATCGCCCTCGTCCACCGGCAGCTTGACGGCAAACTCAACGCGCTCCGAGGCGCCGGGCTTGGTGGCGACGTTTTCCAGATACTGGTCGGGCGTAAGGATGTCCGCCAGAATTGCACCCAGCTGCACCTCGCCCAAAATGCCACGCGCCTTCACGTTGCCCAGCACGCGCTTAAGGTCGCCCACGCCGGTGGCGATGGACTGCATGTCGCCCAGGCCCTTGTACACGGCCTCGAGCTGGTCGCTCACCTGCTTAAACGATGCCGACAGTCGGTCGTTGAGCGTGCGGGAGAGCTTCTCGTCCACCGTCGCACGCATTTGATCGAGCTGCACGTTGTTGTCTTTGCGGATGGCGCCCAGCTGAGCATCGACCGTTTCGCGCACCTTGTCCAGGCGATGCTCGATACCCTCGCGGTTGGCACCGAGCTGTTGGGCCGTCTCGCGGCGCAGGTCATCCATCCGGTCACCAGCTTGCGAAAACTCACGTGCGATGGTCAGGTAACGTTGCTGCTCCACGGCCGCATCTGTCGTCTGCTGCTGCGCGATGGCATTGGCCGTGCGGCGAGTTTCGGCCAGCGCGACGTTCAGGGCATCGAGCGCGTTGTTGGCCTGCTCGAGTGCTGCCAGCGTTTCCGCGCTACTGTCGCCACGCTCCCGCAACTCGGCACGCAGGCTCTTGAGCTGGAGGGCGCAAGCCACAGCAACCCCCACCGCCACCAAGGCGATCACAACAAGCACAATATCAATAGCAGACATAAACTCCGCCCAACAAACCCAATCGAGCACCAATCAAAACCGCGATCAATCTTACCCCGCCATACGCACCGGGCGCCCGGCCCCTTCTTGGGCGCCCCTCTCCTCCGCATATTCCATAATGCGGCGCGCCGTCTCCCTGCTCACCTTTGAGTCATCACCGGCTAAATATGCGTACACGTTTCCCTTATTCAGATTCAAATCGCGGCAGAGACCGTAGCGCGTTACACCCGATTCCTCTAGCGCTCCCAACGTTCTTTTTCGCATCAGGGCGTTGATTCTTCTGTCCGCCACTGGCTTTTCCTTCACCGCTCTATACGCACGCCAAACGTTGGCATAACGATTAGGAAGTTTGTCCTCGGCGCATAGAGATGCCAGGCTACCCGTTTGGGCGTACAAGGACAAAACGCCTCGGTAACCCTCTTCCATCCACGAACCCTCGGATAAGCCCAGAACGTATTCGGCTTTACCCTGTGCCAAAGCGAGCAAAAACAGGGGCTCCGCCACGCGCGGCGCAACCGTCGTCGCTTGCTTAACCAGTTTTCTAAAACTGAGCGACTGCTGTCCGGATAGCTCTCGGCAATAGCCTTTTAAGAATCCCTCAAAGGTCAGATTCAACCGAGCACCTCCTTTTTGTATTGGCTGTATGCGCAGACCATCTCTTGATAACTCCGCTCCGAAGGCGACGACGCCAGCGCCTCGCCCTCGTCGAATATAAGCCGTTCGAGCAGTCCCCAATCAAGTCGGTCGACGAATGCCTGGCTATGAAGATCGATGATGTCGTTCGGACGACAGGCATAGAGCTTCATTACCGCCAGGTCCTCCAAGGATGGCGTAAAGTACCTGATAAAGCGCGCCCCAATATCCAAGGGAATCAAACGATCTTCGTAATTGAACGGCATCTGATTACAATATGCCACCGCCATACCATTCACCTCGGGGTATCGAGCTATGATCTCGCGGAGGCACCTATCTGCCTCAAACACATCAATGTCATGTGTAACCGAACGATTCGTCACATCGTTTAGCATGAAGGCGCTTCCTCCCACCAATACAACGTTCGGCCTGTCGTCTCTTGGACCTATTTCCAGCTCCGCCTCTTCGTCAATGCCCAAAAGAGTCTGCTCTAAATCCTGCTTATACATAGCAAATCCTATTATTATTTATCTTCAATAATACTATTCAGTCGCACGACAGGACCCACAGGATGCAAGAATTCTGCTCGTGGCGATAATTCGTACACCCTGGAAGTCCTAATGTGACAAACGCTAACTCTCCCAGCCGGCGCGGATGGTTGTTGCGACATCGCCTAGGCGCTGGCCCAGGGCCGCTAGATGCTGGAGCACCTCATTGGGCGAGGCACCGTTGAGAATGCACGTGAGGGCATATGAGGCCAAGAAGATTGCCGCAAGTCCTAGCGGAATGAGCACGATCATCGCCAATGTGCGCAGGCGCTGGCCCACGCGGCGACGACGCGCACGACGCTTGTCGAACGCGAGCTCCTGCGCATATGAATCTTGCTGTACGGAATAGGCCTCTGGTGCCGATTCGCACCCGGGCACGGCTGCAGGTACAGCAGCGGGCACGACGTTTTGCACGGGCGCCTGGTTGGCAACCCCTTGCATTTGCATCTCTATAAGCCGCCGCTGCTGCCGCAGCATGCGCTCGGCTTGTTGCTGTGGGGTCTCAAGAAACAGGTCCATGTTGGCCTCCAAAATCGGAGCGTTCGACGCTTACGACCAGCATCCCGCACCGCCATGACCGCGACAACGCAATCGCCGGCAATAGCCACAAAGTTTCTTTTGCTCAAAAGCTGTCGAAAAGCTCAACAACTCCCCTACCAGCACTTTCTCTGAGCTTTTTTCGCCAGCAATCTTTTGGCCTTCCACCCTTACGCCAACTGACCAAAATCTAACCAAAAGCTTGACGAAAATTGTGGAGACCGGGACCCCACACAAAAAGTGCCGCCCCAAAGGGGCGGCACACAAACTTATTATCAGCTTTTCTGTAACGAGCATGCGACGACTCAACGCCGGGGCGCAGGGCGGGGAAACCTTTGCCTCGCGCGACCCTGCGAAGCCGTGAGCGAGAGGGGAAGGTTTCCCCGCCCTGCGCCCCGTGGTCGGTGAGAACAGACTACATGCCCGCGAGACCGCGGGCGGCGGTGGCGCACAGAAACGCCAAGGCTAGAATCACGAGCGAGCCCGCAATATCGGCCACCACGCCCGCAAAGCGGCGCTCAAACAGCCAACTCTCAAAGTGCGGGGCGACGTTGCGCCAAACACGCCACAGCAAGATGCCCATACCGATGACGCCTGGGATATTGAGCAGTAGGATCTCGGAGCACAAAAGACCGATCAGGTTGCCGGCGGCAAAACCAGCGTCGCCCTCGCAGTATTTGCGATAAATCATGTACAACATGTACGCCACAAACGGCTGCAGGCACGCAGAGATAAACGTAACCACCATCGAGGGGTCCTGAGAAAAGACATCGGTGAGTTTATCGACACTCGTGGCATCTTTCGAAGCCAAGAACAAGCCAATGACCACCACGGGCACCACGCCCAAGATAACCTCGACCAGAGTAAACAACTTAGCAGTCAGATCCTCGCTAGCCGTATTGAGGTGAGGCGCCCACTCAGGATGAGCATGCGCGCCAACCTTCTTGTCCTTCTCGACACGATCGACCTTTTTACCCTCGGCAACCCGACGACCAGGATCCCTGCGAGTCCCCACCGCAGCCACCCGAGCCCGAGATTTCTTACCCATACAAAAACACCCCATCAGGTAGTAGATAAACAAAAAGCCGCTATCCAGTGTACCCCCTAACAAATAGTGCCGCCCCAAAAGGGGCGGCACACAAACCAATCTATTAGCCAAAACTCGTTGGCTAGCCCGTGTCGTCAGACCCGCGGCGCATGCCTTTGCCTCGCGCGACCCTGCGGAGCCGTGAGCGAGAGGGAAAGGGATGCGCCGCGGGTCTGACGCCCGGAACGGTGAAACCAGCAGTTGCCCTGCGAAGCCGTGAGCGGGGAGGGAAGGTAGTCCGGCCTCCCGCCCTGCGCTCCGCAGCAGCCAGCGCCACGCGCTAGTAGTTCACCACCTGCTCCTCAAAGTACGCCTTCGGGTGGTTGCAAACCGGGCACACCTCGGGCGCCTCGGCACCAACATGCAGGTGCCCGCAGTTCAGGCACTTCCACACCTTCACGCCCTCGCGCTCAAACACCTCGCCCGACTCAATGCGCTCGACAAGCTTGTTGTAGCGTTCCTCGTGAGCCTGCTCGACAGCACCGACGCCACGGAACTTTGCGGCGATCTCGGTAAAGCCCTCCTCCTCGGCGGTCTTGGCAAACTCGTCGTACATCGTGGTCCACTCGTAGTTCTCGCCCGCAGCGGCATCACGCAAGTTGTCCAGGGTGTCGGGAACGGCGCCGTCGTGCAGATACTTAAACCACAGCTTGGCGTGCTCTGACTCGTTGCCTGCGGTCTCGGCAAAGATATTCGAGATCTGAACGTAGCCGTCCTTCTTGGCCTTGGATGCATAGTAGCGATACTTAGTGTGCGCCTGGGACTCACCGGCAAAAGCGGTCTCGAGGTTCTTCTTGGTTTGAGAGTTCTCAAAATCCATAGGTGTACTTCCCTTCAACATGCCGCCCGTAGGCTTCGAGCGGCCTTGTCTTTAGGATGCCCTCAAGCCGAGAATTTAAACCTTACAATCCTCTTCTTCAGATTCGGGTTGGCTACACGCTTAGCCAGCGATCACCCTCGGAGCGGCAAAAGCCCTCGCGCTCCAAGTCGGCCAAAATGTCTGCGACAAGATCGTGATCGACCGGCTCTCGGCCGGCTGCCGTCTCCATCTCGTTAACGCCTGCAACGGCTTCATCGAGCGTAATGCCCGACGGCCGCCCATCGCGCGCAGCCAGCAGCATGCGCACAATATGGGCGCGCTTTTGGCGACGCGAGCCCTCAAACTTGGACTGACGGCTATAGCTCGCCGAGCGCCTGGACGGATTGGGCAGCGTCTTCTTAAGATACGCGCCATAATCCAGCAGCGCGTAATACCATGCGCGCGGCGTGTCGGCATCATCTCGAGGCGCGGCAAAGGGCGCAATCTCATCCGCCGTCGCACCAGGGGCCGCCGGACAGGCGGATTGGATCAGCGGCACCAGCTCGCGATCGGGAACGGCCGGCACATCGGGAAAGAAATGATGCAGAAAGACCGTGCGCACGTTGGTCTCCAGATACACACCCGGTAGATCGAACGCAAACGACCGAATGCCCTGCGCCGTCGCCGGGCCAATACCGGGCAGAGCAACCAGGTCGCGCGTCTCACGTGGAAACTCCCCACCCCAGTCTTCCATAACGCACTGAGCGGCTCTGTGAAGCGCCAGGGCACGCCGGTTGTAGCCCATCCCCTGCCAAGCATCCAAAACGTCGGAAGGAGCGGCCTGAGCGAGCGCCTGTACGGTCGGAAAGCGGTCGAGCCACGCGGGCATACGCGTCTCCACACGCGGCACCTGCGTTTGCTGCAGCATAACCTCAGAAAGCCAAATAATGTACGGGTCGCGCGTGCGGCGCCACGGAAGGTCGCGATAACGCAGGACCCCTTCCGAACGAATCATCGAACGAAAGGGGTCCTGAATCATGGCTATGCTCCTTATGCGGCGTTATTCCTCCCGGCAAGCGCACGTACAGGTGGCGTACTCGGGAAACGCATCGCGGTCGGCGAACTTAGAATCGACGGCCGGAAACTGGCGGTGAGCGACGATATCGCCCAGCGAAACGGAATCGAAGTAGTCGCGCATCAGCGCTTGAGCTCCGGCCCACAGGGGATGATAGCAGCACGTACCCATGCGTGCACAGTCGCCATCGGGCGCGGTGCAATCGTTCATGACCATGGGGCCCTGAACGGCCTCGACGACCTGGCGGATGGTGACATCGTCGGGGCTGACCTTAAGACGCATGCCGCCATGGACGCCACGCAGGCTCTCCACAATACCGGCCTGAACCAAACCATGCTGGATCGAACGAGCAAACGAATACGGGACATTGACCTCTTCGGCGGCGGTGCGAACAGAAAGCAGACGCTCCGGGTCCTCGGCAAGCATCGCGAGCATGCGAAGGGCGTAATCAGTCTTCCTCGATATGTCCATTTTTCCCCTTTCAAGGAATAGGAACAGCTCGAACGAGCTCCGGGGCCGAGCTTGCGTCGAGACACCAATGGCCGTATGGACGCCCAAATAGCAAAACGGGTGCCCACTGAATGCCGTGTTTGAAGCCTCTTGCATCACAAACGGCATTCAGTGCAATTTAGTATAACCTAACCCCCTGCTTCGCTGAAGAGGTGTTGTGCAACAAACGCTTTGTTTGAACACCCTTGATTCTCATTTTCATTGCAACAGCCTCAGGACTCAGCGCAACGCGTTG
>CAUFRY010000008.1 GCA_959028445.1 uncultured Collinsella sp.
TACTCATGGAAAAACCTCCCATTTCCCGATGTCCAAGAAATGGGAGGCAGTTCACTGTCCCCATTGTGGTGGTTTAGGGCTCCCAGGGGCAGGGGGCTTCGATGTGGATGTGCTCGCCGGTTACGGGATGCGTGAAGGACACGCTGTGGGCGTGGAGCATCAGGCCGCAGGGGCGCGGCGTTCCGTACAGGTCGTCGCCAACCAGGGGATGATGCTCGCTTGCCAGGTGCACACGGATTTGGTGCTTGCGGCCGGTGAGCAACTCGACATCGATATACGAGCGCGCGGGCAGGCCACGACGGCTCTTAAGACGTTTGAGCACCTTCACGCGAGTTTGAGACGGCTTGCCGCTGGCGCCGACGCGCATCTTTCGGCTGTCGTGACGGTCGCGGGCGATGGGCTTGTCGATGAGCTTCTCGTTCCAGTCGATCTTGCCCTCGGCCAGCGCCAGATAGTGCTTTTCGAAGGCGTGGTCGATCACCATCTGGTCAAAGGCGGGCTGCGTCTGTTTGTCGAGCGAAAACAACACCACGCCGGTGGTGTTGCGGTCCAGGCGGTTGAGCGGCTGCATGTCGGTCGCGGCAAAGCCGTCACCCATCGCCAGCAGCAGGTCGCTGGCGTAGTCGGTGAGCGTGCGCTCGCCGGTGCCGTCGCCGTGGACGATCATGCCGGCGGGCTTGTCGATGGCCATGAGCCAGGCGTCGCAGTAAAGGACTTGAGGTTCTTCGTTCACGTGTAAGCCTTTCGGTTAGCTGATTCCCACAAACATGCAGCCCGAGGTCGCCCCGCGCAGGCGGGCGGCGGGCTTGCGGCCGGCCTGCGCTGCTTCGACGGCACGACGGACGCGGGCGACGGCACGGCCCACCTCATCCGCCTCGAGCAGCGTTCCGTCCACCATGAGACGACGCACGCCGGCATCGAGCAGCTGAGCAACCTGCGGCGTGAGGTCGATGGGGTAGGCATCGTACAGGCGAGAGCGGCCGTGAGTGTCGGTGCGGACGGGCATGACCTTGCCGTCGATATTCTTGAGCGAGAGCTTGCGGGCACGCAGGCGGCAGTTGGCACAATCGTGGATGCAGCCGTTGGCAACCTGCAGAATGCAATGCTCGCTCGTCATGACGCGCGGGCGGCCAAAGACGGTGATGCCCAGAGCCGCGGGCGCGGTGGCGCCGAGCGAGACAATCTCGTCGAGCGTGATCTCGGGCGAGAGCCAAAACGCACCGGCTCCGCGCTCGGCAAGCGCCTCCATGCAGGGCGTGTTGTGCACCGGCAGGCAAGAGCGAATCTCGGCCGTGGCGCCGGCATGCGCGGCTACGGCGAGCTCGGAGATATTGCCGACGGCGACGGTGGCTCCGGCATTGATCCAGGGATCGACGCGCTCGTGGTCGACGGTGCGGCAGACCTCGTCGAGTACGGGCACGATACCCTGCTCAAATGCATCGGCAGGGGAGAGTCCGACAGTCTCGAGCGCGTCGGTGGTCATATAGATGCGCGCGGCGCCCTCGGCGCGAGCTGCCTCGGCGGCTTCGAGCGTGGTGACGGTGGCGCAGATATGCGGCTCGTCGCGGTAATGCTCGGGCATGGCGTGCGTACATTTGTCGAGTACCGGCAACTCAAGCGTTTTCGCGCGCTCCTCGTACGGCGCCAGAATGGCCTCCTCCAATGCTTTACAGGCGGCGGCGCGCACCTTGTGCACGGCGGAGAAGCCCATACCGCAGCCGGCGTCGAGCGAAACGTCAAAGCTCGCGGCCTCAAAGGGCGAGGAGCCCATGCGGCCTACATGCTCAACCAGATCGGACGCTTCGACGGCGCGGGTCTTGGCGGCCTCGACGGTAAAGCCGGTCGCAGCGGCAGCGAGCGTGGGGTCGTCGCAGCAGGTGAGCGTCACGGTAAACGGCTCGCCCAGACGCGCCACGACGGTCACGTCTACGGCGCGGCGGCGCAGCACGTCGCGCTTGAGCGCGGCGCCGGCAGCGTCGATGGCGCGCTGGCTGCGGATGACGCGCACGCGGCAGCCTTCGGGCATGCTGCGAGGCACGCGGCACTCGATGATGTCGCCGGCGGCGGCATCATCGGCAGCGATAGTGGTTAGGAACTGGTCGAACTCGTCGTCGTGGCGAAGTTCCAACAGGTCGCCCTTGCCCACGGGCTCAAACAACTCAACGCGGGCGATGGCGGCGCGGCGACGACGGTCGTCGGGCTTGAGCCCACGCACGTCGCGGTTGGCCAGACGGCTGCCCAGCACCGTGCCCACGATCTGGCCGCGGTTGTTGGAACGCTCATAGCTCATCATCTCGTCGCCCGAGGTGCCGTCCTGATAGGCGTGCGTAAAGTCGCGGTTAAAGCAGCGCTTGAGTTGGCGCTGGCGAGCGGCGTCCTCGTCCTTATCTACGGCGACCCCGGCCAGCATGTCATCAATCTGATGACGATACACATCAACGATGGAATACACGTAGTCGGGCGCCTTCATGCGGCCCTCGAGCTTGAGCGATGCGGCGCCGGCGTTATACAGACGGCGAACGAGCTGCGAAGTGTTGGTGTCACGCGGGCATAGAGCGCGCTCGCGACCGGCAGGGGAGAGCGTGCGACCGTTCTCGTCGATCAGCTCGTAAGGCAGGCGACAGGGCTGAGCGCACATGCCGCGGTTGGCCGAGCGGCCCGCCATGGCAAAGCTCGAAAGCAGGCACAGGCCCGAGTAGCAAAAGCAGATGGCGCCGTGGCTAAAGACCTCCAGGTCAACGTCGGGCGCGGCATCGTGAATGGCGGCAATCTCGTCGATGGAAAGCTCGCGCGAGAGGGTCACGCGGTCGGCGCCCTGCTCGCGGCACCAGATGGTCCCGCGGTCGTCATGGATGTTCGCCTGGGTCGAGATATGTGTCTCGATGTCGGGCATGGTGCGCTTGACCTCAAAGAACAGACCCCAGTCCTGGATAATGAAGGCATCGGCGCCCAGCGTGGAGCAGCGGTGGATGAGTTGCAGCGCATCGCTCATCTCGGACTGCTTGATGACGATGTTGACCGTGACGTAGACGCGCGATCCGGCCAGGTGCGCAGCGCGGCAGGCCTGCTCAAAGGCCTCGTCGGTAAAGTTCGTTGCCTTGCGGCGGGCGTTGAAGCTGCCCATGCCGCAGTAGATGGCGTCTGCCCCGGCGGCGAGTGCGGCGGCAAAGGGCTCGGGCCCTCCGGCGGGGGCCAAGAGCTCGGGTCTGCGGTTGGTGGTTCGACTGGCGGTTGCGATCATATCCTGCCTTTCAAAATGCTCAGATACTCAAAAGTATAGTGGCGCCGTCGCGATGGACGATGCCCGCAGCCTAAGCAGGACAAAGTTCAGGCAAAACTGATCCCTTTTCCTCCGTCCCCAAGGGACCACGTGATCCGAAGGGGACGGAGGAAAAGGGATCAGTATTCGGGCGCGTTGCCGGTCACGCCGTTCATCGGCCCGTACGCGCCGTTGGGCGATAAAATATTCTCGCAATGTGATAATAATCTTGCACCGCGCAAAATCATCCCCTACTATCCCAATCAAGCGCGGTGTTCAGACCGAACTGTGCCTCCCGGTGCGAACGCCGCGCTCACGCTCTCTATTTGATCGTAAGGAGAAAAACATGAGCAAGACCGTCGTGTCTTCCGATAACGCACCCGCAGCCATCGGCCCGTATTCCCCCGGCATCCAGACCGGCAACATGGTGTTCCTGTCCGGCCAGCTGGGCATCGACTCCGCAACCGGCAAGATGCCCGAGGGCGTCGAGGCCCAGGCTAAGCAGTCCCTTGCTAACGTCGAGGCGCTGCTGACCGCTGCCGGCGCCACCTTTGCCGATGTCGTCAAGACCACGGTCTACCTGGCCGACATCGCCGACTTCGCTGCCGTGAACGAGATCTACGCTTCCAAGTTCGAGGCTCCGTTCCCCGCGCGCAGCGCTTTCCAGGTTGCCGCCCTTCCGGCCGGCGGTCTGGTTGAGATCGAGGTCGTCGCCGCTCTCTAAGGCGTTGGCAACAACTAAACATGACATGCAAAAAGACCCTGCAGCGCGTGTGAACTGCAGGGTCTTTTGTCAGGCGATGCGGCAAAATGATCCGTTTTCCTCCGTCCCCAAGGGATCAGCGGGTTAGCCCTCCTTGCGGACTTTTTGCAGGTAGCGGTAGACGCTGGGCTCCGAGATGCCCAACGCGGTGGCGGCGCAGGCCACGGCACCCTTGAGCATGAACACCCCGTTGCCGTTGAGGTGGCGAATGACGTCCACGCGGTCGCTCTGACCAAGCGACGCTACATCCAGCCCGCGCGCGCTCAGCAGCTCGGCAATGCTGCGATCGATGAGCTCCTGCGTGGATTCCGAAAGGCTTTCGACCTCAATGGAAGCGGGCTCCGCCTGCCTCGGCGCAGCGTCGAAGCACGCCATGAGCTGCTGCGCCATGGCGTTGATGGAGCGCACGGTCGAGAGGTCGGTGTTGACGCAGAGCATACCGACAATCTCGTCATTCTCGCGGATAAAGTACGTCGCCGACTCCAACGTCTTGCCACCGGCACCGCGCCCCTCGTAGCCCGTAATAAACGGCAGGTCGCGATACTTGGCGTCGTGCATGATCTTGAGTGCCAGGTCGGTGGCGGGACCGCCGACCTTGCGGCCGCTCACGATGCCGTTGCGGATATCGACGATGGCGTGGTCGGGATCCGAGAAATCGTGCAGCACGATTTCGCTGTTTTTGCCGAGTATCTGCTCCAGGAAATCGACCATCGGCAAAAAGCGACGTACGGTCTCGTTCACGGGCAACTCCTTTTGGTTCTATCGAAGTGTTCATAACAATTTTTTATCATGGTAACACGCTGCTCATCATCTCGTATATCCGCAGGTACATTGCGTAATACAGACGAACGGTAGGAATTTAGCGGTAAACGGTCGACCAAAAGAAAAGTAAGATGTTATTTTGATCAGACACTTTCCTGACCTGCGGAAATGCGTTATCTCAGCTGAAGAATAGTCTGATAACAAAAAATTATTATTGAGAATGAGAATCATCTTTAATACGATATGCAACGAAGGCACAACCTCAACCCCGCACTGCGTCACAATAGAGCGTTAGATGCGAAAACAACTATTTCGAGGATTGGTGGTCAAATGACCCAGGAGACGGTTACGAACGGCACTGAAGCCCTGTTTACTCGTGAAGGCATGCCTCCCGTTAAGGAAATGATCCCGTGTGCCCTTCAGCACGTACTGGCTTCGTTTGCCGGTATCATCACCCCGGCGGTCATCATGGCCGGCGTCTACGGCTTTAATAGCCAGCAGAGCACCGACATCATTCAGGTTGCGCTCATTCTTTCGGCAATCGACACGGCCCTTCAGGCCTTCGCTCCCTTCCGTCGCATCGGCGGCGGCCTGCCCATCGTCATGGGCGTTTCGTTCGCGTTCCTGCCGGCCCTGCAGGCCATGGGTGCCTCGGGCTTTAGCTTTGGTGCGCTGCTGGGTGGCGAGATTGTCGGCGGTGCCGTCGCGGTCCTCTTTGGTTTGGCCTACAGCAAGATTAAGTGGCTGTTCCCGCCCGTCGTGACCGGTACGGTCATCTTCTCCATTGGCGTCTCTCTCTATCCCACGGCCGTCAAGTATATGGCCGGCGGTATGGGTACGCCGCTGTGGGGCACCCCGCAGGCCTGGTGCGTCGCTCTTATCACCTTCGCCGTGGTCTTTGCGCTCGCCAACTTTGGCAAGGGCACGCTCAAGCTGGGATCTGTGTTCTTTGGCATGATCGTTGGCATGATCGTCTCCATCCCCTTTGGCATGATCGACTTCTCCAGCGTCGCCACCGCTCAGGTCTTCGCCCTTCCCAAGCTCATGCCCTACGCACTCGAGTTTGATCCCGAGGTCTGCATTACCCTCGCCGTCGTGTTCCCCATGGTTGCCATCCAGGTTATCGGTGACGTTTCCGCCGCCTGCCTGGGCTCCATCGACCGTATGCCCACCGAGCGCGAGCTCTCCGGCGCTATCGTGTCCCAGGGCCTCACCTCTATGGTCGGTGGCCTGCTGGGCGGTCTTCCCACCAGCGCCCTTGGCCAGAACGTGGGCATCATCTGCTCCAACAAGGTCGTCAACAAGTGGGTCTTTGTGATTATTGCGGCCGTCTTTGCCATCGCCGGTCTGTTCCCGCAGCTCTCTGCCGTCCTTTCCGCTATCCCGCAGCCCGTCATCGGCGGCGCGACCGTCGGTGTC
Organism: uncultured Collinsella sp.; assembly: GCA_959028445.1. GTDB lineage: Bacteria > Actinomycetota > Coriobacteriia > Coriobacteriales > Coriobacteriaceae > Collinsella. The sequence goes on from CAUFRY010000008.1 coordinate 6,204, forward strand.
TTTGGCACCATCACCATGAACGGCGTGCGCATGTTCACCCGCGAGGGCCTCACGCAGCGCACTACCACCATCGTCGGTACCTCCGTCGTCTTTGGCCTGGGTATCTGGATGGCCAGCGGTTGCCTTGCCGGCGAGGGTATGCCCGCCTGGGTGTCCACCGTCATCGGCTCCAATGCCGTAACTCCCACTGCCATCATGGCCATTGTCCTTAACCTGATCCTTCCGCAGACGCCGGTCGTGGCTCAACACATCGATGCTGCCAAGGACGCTGCCGTGGATCTGGTCTTGCCCGAGAGCAAGAAGTAACCAATTCGGTGCTATTCGTCGGTGGACGCATCGCCTCGTCCGCCGACGTCATGCGGCGCCAAGCCGCACTTCAAAGGGTTTGTCCCTTTGGTGAAGCGTTGACGGGAGAGGGCCCGTTTCCGGTGTAGGCCGGCGCTTCGCACTCCGCCATGTCAGAGGTGTCAAACCCCGCCTCTGATGTCGAAGGGAGCATCCATGCTTCTGGTCGCTAACGGTTCCGTCTTTACCCGCAACGCTCAGGCCCCGTTCATTCCAAACGGTGCGGTCGCCATTGACGGAGATACGATCGTCGAAGTGGGCCCCGAGTGCGAGCTCAAGGCCAAGTACCCGGATGCCGAGTACGTCGACGCCCAGGGCAACCTCATCATGCCCGGACTTATCAACTGCCACACCCACATCTACTCGGGTCTGGCCCGCGGCCTTGCCATTAAGGGCTGCAACCCCACTAACTTCCTGGAGAATCTTGAGCAGCAGTGGTGGAAGATCGACGACAACCTGACACTCGACGGCACCAAGGCCAGCGCCTACGCCACGATTCTTGACTCCATCCGCGATGGCGTCACCACGATCTTCGATCACCATGCGAGCTTCTGTGAGATCCCGGGAAGCCTCTTTACCATTAAGGATGCAGCTCAGGAGCTGGGCATGCGTTCGTGCCTGTGCTACGAGGTCTCCGACCGTCGCGGTCAGGAAAAGTGCGACCAGGCCATTGCCGAGAACGCCGAATTTGCCCAGTGGGCCGCCAAGGAGCGTCGCGATAACGACAACCACATGATCGCCGCCATGTTTGGCGGTCACGCCACCTTTACGCTGTCGGACGAGACCATGGACAAGATGGCCGAGGCCAACAACGGCTTGACCGGCTTCCACATCCATGTGTGCGAGGGCATGAACGACGTGTGGGACTCCCGCCTCAACCGCGGCGGCATCAGTCCCGTCGAGCGCCTGCTGCAGCACAACCTGCTGGGTCCCGACACCATGCTGGGTCACTGCATCCATGTGACGCCTGCCGAGATGGATATCGTCAAGGAGTCCGGCACCTGGCTCGTCAACAACCCCGAATCCAATATGGGCAACGCCGTGGGCTGCGCCCCCGTGCTCGAGTTCTTCCGCCGCGGCATTCCCGTGTGCATGGGCACCGACGCCTACACCCACGATATGCTCGAGAGCCTTAAGGTCTTCCTGATCATTCAGCGCCACAACGCCGCCATGCCCAACGTGGGCTGGTGCGAGGCCATGACGATGCTGTTCGAGAACAACGCCAAGATGGCGAGCAAGTACTTCGATCGCAAGCTCGGCGTGCTCGAGGCCGGCGCTGCCGCCGACGTCATCGTTATGGACTACAAGCCCTTTACGCCGCTGAGCGAGGAGAACATCGACGGCCACATGCTCTTTGGCATGATGGGCAAAAACTGCCGCACCACCATCATCAACGGCCGCGTCCTGTACAAGGATCGCGAGTTCGTTGGCATTGATGAGGACAAGATCAACGCGTGGACCATGGCTGAGTCCAAGAAGCTCTGGAGCACGCTCAACGATCGCACCTACTAATTACAAGTAGATTCACGCGCGCCGGATGTTTCGCCGCATCCGACGCGCGTATAGGCGACCTCCGCGGGGTCGCCGGCGCTGTGCTAGCGCTACACCGTATTTGCGCCCGCCGCGCGGTCTCGCCGGGCGTTACAGAGAGGAGCTCACTATGAGCGACATCATGAGGCCGATCCCGTTTTCGCAGCTGATGAACTGGATCATCGAGGAGCACAAGACTCAGGACGCCATCTTTGGCGTGCGTAAGATGGTCACGACCAATCAGGAGGGCGCGCTTCCCATTTTTGACGAGCGCATCGAGACTCCGTTTGGCCCGGCCGCCGGCCCCAATACGCAGCTTGCCCAGAACATCGTGGCATCCTACGTGGCCGGTTCCCGCTTCTTTGAGCTCAAGACCGTCCAGGTTATGGACGGCGAGGAGCTCTCCAAGTGTGTGAACAAGCCCTGCATTGTGGCGCAGGACGAGTGCTACAACTGCGAGTGGTCGACCGAGCTCGAGGTTCCGCAGGCCTTTGCCGAGTACGTGAAGGCATGGTTTGCCTGCCACCTGATCGCTCGCGAGTACGGCCTGGGCAGCCCGGACGGCTTTGTCTTTAACATGTCCGTGGGCTATGACCTCGAGGGCATCAAGAACCCCAAGGTCGACGCCTACATCGAGGGCATGAAGGACGCCAGCGGCTCTGACGTCTGGAATGAGTGCCGCGCATGGGCGCTTGCCAACCTGGACAAGTTTGAGCATGTCGACGCCGCGTTTGTCGAATCCATCCCGGCACGCGTCTCCAACTCCATCACCGAGTCTACCCTGCACGGCTGCCCGCCCGCCGAGATCGAGCGCATCGCGACCTATCTGATCACCGAGAAGGGCCTCAACACCTACATCAAGTGCAACCCCACGCTGCTGGGCTATGAGTTTGCCCGCCAGCGTCTGAACGAGCTGGGCTTTGACTACATCGTCTTCGACGATACGCACTTCCGCGAGGACCTGCAATGGGCCGACGCCGTGCCCATGTTCGAGCGCCTGATTGCCCTGTGTGCCGAGCGCGGCCTGGAGTTTGGCGTCAAGCTGACCAACACGTTCCCCGTCGACGTGACGAGGAACGAGCTGCCCTCCACCGAGATGTACATGTCCGGCCGTTCGCTGTTCTCGCTGACCATCGAGGCTGCTCGCCGCATTACCGAGCAGTTCGATGGCAAGCTGCGCATCAGCTACTCCGGCGGCGCCACGGTCTACAACATCCGCGCCCTGTATGACGCCGGCATTTGGCCCGTCACCCTGGCGACCGACGTGCTCAAGCCCGGTGGCTACGAGCGCTTTAGCCAGATGGTCGGCGAGTTTACCGACCTGGACGGCAAGCCGTTCGCGGGCGTCTCTCTCGACGCCGTGACCGCGATCCAGACTGATTCGCTCACCAACCCGCTCTACAAGAAGCCGCTGCGCCCGCTGCCCGATCGCAAGGTCGCCGGCAAGACCCCGCTTTCCGACTGCTTTACCACGCCGTGCCGCACGAGCTGCCCCATCCAGCAGGACATTCCCGCCTACCTGGCGGCTGTTGACGAGGGCCGCTACGAGGACGCACTCAACATCATCATCGAGCGCAACGCCCTGCCGTTCATTACCGGCACCATCTGCCCGCATCCCTGCGGCCGTGCCTGCGAGCGTGCGTTCTACGAGCCCGAGGGCGCCCAGATCCGCGCCAGCAAGCTCAAGGCCGCCCGCGAGGCCATGACCGCCGTGCTGCCCAAGCTGCGCGCCCAGGCCATCGCCAACGACGGCGAGCGCAACGTTGCCGTTATCGGCGGCGGCCCGGCCGGTCTGGCGACGGCGTTCTTCCTGACGCGCGCCGGCGTGCCCGTCACCATCTTTGAGGCCCGCGATTCGCTCGGCGGCGTGGTCCGTCACGTGATTCCTGAGTTCCGCATTGCGAGCGACGATATCTCCCACGATGCCGAGCTCTGTCTGGCCTTTGGTGCCAAGGTGCAGCTCAACGCCCGCGTGGATTCCATCGACGAGCTCAAGGCCCAGGGCTTTACCGACGTGGTCGTGGCCACTGGTGCCTGGATGCCCGGCTCTGCGGGCCTGGGCGAGGGTGCCGAGCTCGATGTACTGGAGTTCCTCGAGGCTGCCAAGAAGGGCGAGAAGCTCGAGCTGGGCGAGGATGTCGTGGTCATTGGCGCCGGCAACACCGCCATGGACGCGGCTCGCGTGGCCAAGCGCCTGGCCGGCGTGAAGAACGTGCGCCTGGTGTATCGCCGCACCAAGAAGCAGATGCCCGCCGACGAGGAAGAGCTCGATTTTGCCCTTGCCGACGGCGTTGAGTTCTGCGAGCTGCTGGCGCCTAAGGCGCTCAACGGCGCTGTGCTGACCTGCGATGTTATGGAGCTTGGCGAGCCGGATGCAAGCGGCCGTCGTAGCCCCGTCGCCACGGGCGAGACTGTCGAGCTTTCCGCCACCACGGTGATCTGCGCCGTGGGCGAGGGCATCGACGCCAGCCTGTACGATGCCGCGGGCGTCGAGCACGACCGTCGCGGCCGCCTTGCCGCCACCTCCACCGGCGTCGAGGGCGTCTGGGCTGCAGGCGATTGCCGCCGCGGTCCGGCCACCGTGGTCGAGGCTATCGCCGACGCCGCCGAGGTCGCTCGTGCCATCGCCGGCGTGGACTTTAACAAGTACGCCGACTGCAACGAGCAGGCCGGCCGCGAGGACACCTGCTACGAGCGCAAGGGGTCGCTGTGCCGCGACAAGCGCAACTGCACCAAGACTCGCTGCCTGGGCTGCGGCTCGGTGTGCGAGGTCTGCTGCGACGTGTGCCCCAACCGCGCCAACGTTGCCATTAAGGTGCCGGGTCTGGCCAAGCATCAGGTCGTTCACGTCGATGGCATGTGCAACGAGTGCGGCAACTGCGCCGTGTTCTGCCCCTACCAGGAGGGTCGTCCCTACAAGGACAAGCTCACCCTGTTCTGGAGCGAGCAGGACATGGAGAACTCCGAGAACGAGGGCTTCCTGGCCGTGGGCGATGATCACTTTAAGGTCCGCGTCGCCGGCACGGTCCGCACCGTCTCGGTCGATGCCGTCAACACCGGTCTTCCCGAGGCCGTCCGCCTGACCATCAGGGCTGTGCGCGACAACTATTCGTACCTTCTTAAGAAATAGGCGAGTCTCTTATGGCCAAATCCATTCAACATAACGTGGCCTACGTTGCCTGCGGAAGCGGTTGCGCCTCCGCAGGCGGCGACGCCCGCTGCAGCGAAGGCTGCATTGGCTGTGGCGCCTGCGTCACGGCCTGTCCCCACGGTGCCATCGTACTGGTCGATGGCGTCGCCCGCGTGGACCGCTCCAAATGCACCGGCTGCGGTCTGTGCGGCATGGCGTGCCCGCAGCGCGTGATTGCCTTTGTTCCCGGCTACCAGAACATCCTGGTGCGCTGCAACAACACGGATAAGGGCGCCATTGCCCGCAAGATCTGCGACACGAGCTGCATCGGTTGCGGCATGTGCGCCAAAAAGTGCCCTGCCGGCGCTATCCGCATCGAGGACAATTGCGCCCATATCGATGGCGCGGACTGCCTGTCGTGCGGCATGTGCGCCGTCGTCTGCCCGCATGGCGCCATCCACGACCGCACCGGCATCGCCGCCGGCGTGTAGAAGGGAATCACCATGGCACAGGAATTCACTTTTACCGTTAACGGCGTCGAGCGCACGACGACTCAGAACAAGCCGCTGCTGCGCTATCTGCGCGACGACCTGCACATTCACTCCGCCAAGGACGGCTGCTCCGAGGGCGCCTGCGGCACCTGCACCATCCATGTGGACGGTGCGGCCGTCAAGGCGTGCGTGCTGACCACCGCCCTTGCCGCCGGCCGTAACATCGTGACCGTCGAGGGCCTGCCCGAGGACGTGCGCGAGGCATTTGTGTACGCCTTTGGCGCCGTGGGCGCCGTACAGTGCGGCTTTTGCATCCCCGGTATGGTCATGGCGGGTGCAGCGCTCATCGCCGAGGACCCCGAGCCCACCGAGGAGCAGATCAAGTACGCCATCCGTGGCAATGTCTGCCGCTGCACCGGCTACAAAAAGATTATCGAGGGCATTTCGCTGGCATCTGCGGTGCTCCGTGGTGAAAAACAGATCGACGAGGATCTGGAGCGCGGCGATGACTACGGCGTGGGCAAGCGCGCCTTCCGTATCGACGTGCGCAAGAAGGTGCTCGGCGAGGGCAAGTACCCCGACGACATCGACGAGATCGACCAGCCGGGCCTGACCTATGCCAGCGCCGTGCGCTCCAAGTATCCGCGCGCCCGTGTGCTCTCCATCGATACCTCCAAGGCCGAGGCCCTGCCCGGCGTGGTGGGTATTCTGCGCGCCGAGGACGTGCCGGTCAACCAAGTCGGCCACCTTATCCAGGACTGGGACGTCATGATCGCCCAGGGCGATATCACCCGCTGCGTGGGCGATGCCATCGTGCTGGTGGTTGCCGAGGACGAGGCGACGCTCGAGAAGGCCAAGAAGCTCGTAAAGATCGATTACGAGCCGCTGGAGCCCGTGCGTAACATTGTCGAGGCCAGGGCTGCTGACGCCCCGCGCCTGCACGACAGCTTCTTTGCCTTTGGCAACACGGTGGAGCTCAAGGACAACGTGTGCCAGAGCCGTCACGTGACGCGCGGCGACGCCGCCAAGGCGCTGGCAGAGAGCGCGTTCACCGTGACGCAGCGCTTTACCACGCCCTTTACCGAGCATGCCTTCTTGGAGCCCGAGTGCGCCGTCGCCTTCCCGTACAAGAACGGCGTCAAGGTGCAGTCGACCGACCAGGGCGCCTACGATACGCGCAAAGAGTGCGCCCACATGTTTGGCTGGGACAACGAGCCCGAGCGCGTGGTCGTCGAGACCATGCTTGTGGGCGGCGGCTTTGGCGGTAAGGAGGACGTTTCAGTCCAGCACCTGGCCGCGCTTGCTGCCTATAAGCTCCAGCGTCCTGTGAAGTGCAAGCTCACGCGTGCCGAGTCGCTCGCGTTCCATCCCAAGCGCCACGCCATGGACGGCACCTTTACGCTGGGCTGCGACGCCGAGGGTAACTTTACCGGTCTGGACTGCGAGATCAACTTTGACACCGGCGCCTACGCGTCGCTGTGCGGCCCGGTGCTCGAGCGCGCCTGTACGCATGCCGTCGGTCCCTACAAGTACCAGAACACCGACATCCGCGGCTTTGGCTACTACACCAACAACCCGCCCGCTGGCGCGTACCGCGGCTTTGGCGTTTGCCAGTCCGAGTTTGCGCTCGAGAGCCTGATCGACCTGCTGGCCGAGAAGGTCGGCCTGGATCCGTGGGAGATCCGCTACCGAAACGCCATCGAGCCGGGCGAGGTTTTGCCCAACGGCCAGATCGCCGACTGCTCCACGGCGCTTAAGGAGACGCTGCTCGAGGTCAAGGATGCCTACTACGCGCATCCCGGACACGCCGGTATCGCCTGCGCCATGAAGAACGCCGGCGTGGGCGTGGGCCTGCCCGATGCCGGCCGCTGCAAGATTCGCATCGAGAACGGCGTGGCCGTGGTCTATGCCGCCACGTCCGACATCGGCCAGGGCTGCAACACCGTCTTTTTGCAGGACGTTGCCGAGGCCTGCGGCCTGCCGCTTCGCTGCATCGCCAACGGCGAGTGCTCCACCGAGAACGCTCCCGACTCCGGCACCACGTCTGGCTCGCGTCAGACGGTCGTGACCGGCGAGGCCGTGCGCGGCGCCGCCTTCCTGCTGCGCGATGCCATGCTTGACATCGAGGCCGGCAAGCCTGCACCCGATACTCCCGTGAGCGCGCATGGCGACGGCGTCAAGATCGAGTACGACGACGGCCGCGCCTACCAGCTGCGCACGCAGGAACTCGTCGCCGGCCAGGGTATGCATCCTCAGGATCCCACGTCCGCCATCAAGGCGCTCGAGGGATGCGAGTTTGGCTACGTGTATCTGGAGCCGACCGACAAGCTGGGCGCCGACGTTCCCAATCCCAAGAGCCACATCTGCTACGGCTTTGCCACGCATGTGGTCATTCTGGATGATGACGGCCGCGTGAGCGAGGTCTATGCTGCGCACGATTCCGGCAAGGTGGTCAACCCCATCTCCATCCAGGGTCAGATTGAAGGCGGCGTGCTCATGGGCATGGGTTACGCACTTACCGAGGACTGGCCGCTCAAGGACTGCGTACCCCAGGCAAGGTACGGTACGCTCGGGTTGTTCCGTGCGCCCGAGATTCCGGATATCCATGCCATCTACGTGGAGAAGGACGAGCTGCTGCCCGTGGCATACGGCGGCAAGGGCATCGGCGAGATCGCAACGATTCCCACGGCGCCCGCCGTGCAGAACGCCTACCGCGCGTTTGACGGCAAGCTGCGTCCGGATCTGCCCATGGTGGATACGCCCTACAGCCGCGTCCGCAACCGCGGGTAGGGTGGAGCGCGGACGGTCATTACTGACGAGCTGTTCGCGCTCAGCATCAACTACATATGCTGCGCCTTTGGCCCCAGCTCCATCGCGAGCCGGGGCCTTTTGTTTGGAGCGCCTCCGCATACGGAAACTGCGTCCCGGAATCATGCCTCAGAATGGGATGCAACTTCCGGATCGGCCTCAGGCGGAAACTGTGTCCCGGAATATGGCTCCAGCGTGGGATGCATTTTCCGGTTGAAGCCTCAAGCGGAAACGGCGTCCCGGAATTCGGTCTCGGAACGGGTCGTGCTTTCCGCTAGGCCCGCCATCCGGAAAGTGCATCCCGTTTTGAGCGCTCAATTTGGGACATGGTTTCCGCGGGTGCTGCCAACCGGAAAGTGTGTCCCAGTTTGGTGGGCAGGCGGGCATAAGCTCAGCAGCTCCTACAGCTCAATATCGTTGAGCCATGTCGGCAGCGCGGTCTGCCGGATGCCTGCCGTCTGCAGCTTTTTGGCGAGCATTCCTGTCGAGCGGACCTCGTTCATGGTAAAGCGCAGCAGAGGGTGGCCGTAGAGCGATAGGTGCGCCTCGCGCTGTCGTTCGGCAACGAGCGCCTCGGCGGTGGTGCGTCCGGCCAGCATGGTCTGGTCGGTATATTTGATGAGCCCGTCGAGCTCGCCCAGCGTGAGTTCCCGCGCCTGGCGCTCCCAGGCAAAGTCCGTTCGTATGGGCTTGGCCGAATCGAAGGGGTCCGTCAGCTCGTATTGAAGCCAGTCGGGCGCAAAGCCCGTCTCGATCATGACAGCTCGGGCGACCGATTCCCCGCCGCTCTCGGCGCGGGCGTCGGCATATCGAAGCGTTGTGAGGGCGGTGCGAATCGCACGACCATTGCGGGCAGTCGCTCGTTGCTCAACGGCCTCCATCAGCTGTTCCCGCGCAAGGCCGAGCTTTGAGATCGCCGAATCGGCAATGGGCATGCCGTCGGCAAAACCAGTTTGCAGCAGACAATCTGTGGCCGTTTGGATGGGCGGCGTTACCGATATGCCGGCTCTGCGTATTGCTCCGGCCGGCTCAATCTGGTGTCGCTGAATATGTGCGCCCGGACGAGCCGACGGCTTTGTCGAGCTGCAAACATGCACGACGTTCAGGTGTCGCCACGAGACCTCGAGCCCCAGCAGGCAAGCTGCCGAAAACGAGCAGAACGTCCAATCGGGATGGATGATCGCAAGGGCGCGGATAATCTCGCAATGACGCTGCGCCCGGTTGAGCTCATCCCAGCGCATTTTGCGCGCGAACAAACCCGGCATGGGGGAGACGACCACGCCGCCGATGCGCCGAAGGAGCGCTTTTCGGATCGCCGCGCTCGGGGGAATCAGACAGCGCCCCTCTTGTTCGGCTTGGTCCAACAGCTGGTCGATGAATTGGTCATTGCAATGGGTCATGAACTACCGCCTCCTTTTTGGGTAGCAAAAACGTATCAGCCGCAACTTGCTGCCCAGCTGACCAAAAGCTGACCAAAATCTAACCATGCAGGTAGATGGCCTGTTTTCGGCGACATTTTTACATCCGAATCGGCGGACGGTAATCGGCGACCTTGAACGGTAGCTAGATATGAAGTCTTGGTAAGTTTCGGGACGTGTACTTTTTGAAAAAGAGCATTCTATCTGCTGTTTTGTGTTTCTGGATCGCATATTTGAAGGCATGTGATAAGGGCGGCGGATCGTCGTCTTGTACCTGAGGAAACCGTGACCCGGAATTGCCGCTCGGAACGGGACGCGCTTTCCGGAACGGTCCACGTGCGCTGGTGTACCGCTCCTTTTGCGTGCTCCGCTTGTCGAATTACGTTATAGCTAGCTATATTATAGAAAGGTATAATATAGCTAGCTATAACGTAAAGGAAGGATGGCCCTATGTTTATCGGAAGAACGGCGGAAATGTCCGAGCTCAATCGACTGTATGGCACGGGCTCCTTTGAGATGCCCGTAATCTACGGCCGCCGTCGCGTGGGTAAAACGCGTCTTATCACAGAGTTTATCCAAGGCAAGAAGGCTATTTACTTTCAAGCTCGTCGTACCAATGCAGAGGCAAACCTGCATGGCTTTAGCCAGGCGATACTTGCGGGCTCCGTTGGTGTTGCTGGCGTGTCGTTTCGTAGTTTTGACGAGGCGTTTGATGCATTGGCCACCATGGCTCGCACGGAACGTTTGATTGTCGTGATTGACGAGTATCCCTATCTCGCCCAATCGAATCCCGAGATCAGCTCGTTGCTGCAAGACAAGATTGATCACCTGTACAAAGAGACCAGGCTCATGCTGATTCTATGCGGCTCGTCTCTTTCGTTTATGGAGGAACAGGTGTTGGGCTACGAGAGCCCGCTATACGGTAGGCGTACGGCCCAGTTTAAGATCATGCCGCTCGATTTTATGACGACCCTCGGCCTGTGGCAGAGCATGAGTCGCGAAGACGCTGCAGTTTGCTATGGCATGACGGGCGGCATTCCTGCATATATCGAGAAAGTCGATCCTGCCGTATCGCTCAAGGACAACATCAAACGTCTTTTTCTTACTCCTACGGGCTATCTCTTTGAGGAGCCGAGTAACCTGCTGTTGCAAGAGTGCCGCAATCCCGAGCAATATGATGCGATCGTGCAGGCAATTGCCCAGGGGCGCTCGAGGATCTCGGAGATTGCGAGCTCTACGGGAATCCCTGCGAGCAACGTAAAGAGCTATGTGGATAAGCTGGCGTCGCTTGGGATTGTCGAGCGCGAGCTGCCCCTAAACGAGACGAGCAATAAGCGAGCCGTGTATCTGCTGAGCGACCAGATGTTTAGGTTCTGGTACAAGTTTGTTCCGCAGAACATCGGGCTGATTCAAAACGATATGGCCGAGATGGCGTATAAGCGCATTGAGCCACACGTATCGGATTACATGGGTACGGTCTTTGAGCTTATATGCAGACAATACGTGTACGAACTCGCGCGAGCGGGCCAGCTCGATGTGGTTCCGGCGAGCGTCGGGCGCTGGTGGGGGACGGATAATCGCACGCATACGCAGGAAGAAATCGACTTGATTGTTGACGATGGCGAGGGCACTGCGCTGTTTGCGGAGTGCAAATGGCGCAATGAACCGGTGGGCGAAGACGTGCTGCAAAAGCTCGTGCACCGCAGCGAGCTCTTTAGACGGCAGCACAAAAGCTATGCGATCTTCTCGAAGCGAGGCTTTACGCAAGGATGTCAGGAAGCTGCGGCGAGCAGGGGAGATGCCAAGCTGATTTCGTTTGCCGAGATGTGCGAGCGGAGATAACCAAGCACGCTCTGATGTGATGCTCGGAATGGGTCGCGCTAAGGATGCCAAGCGTAAAACCTTCAATGAAAATGGCGTAAAAACTACATCTGTCATGGCGTAAAAACTACATTGAAAGTAGCGTAAAATCAGCATTGAGAATGGCGTAATTTCGCATATCGCGTGATAGAGAGGGACGGCCGTCTATGGATGCACCAAAGAGATTGACCCAAAAGGGATATAGGCCCCGGCTCATAGAGGAGCGCCTCGACACCCTTATGCGGGCGTTTGGCTGTGTGGAGATCAACGGCCCCAAATGGTGCGGCAAGACCTGGACGGCGCTCTCTCGCTCGGCGAGCGTCTCCAGGCTCGATGAGCCTGCGCAGCGTGCGGCGGCAGAGGTCGACCCAAGCCTGGCGCTCATCGGCGATGCGCCACACCTGGTCGATGAATGGCAGGAGGTGCCCGAGGTTTGGGATGCCGCCCGGCGTTTCGTGGACGCGAGCGGCAACGAACGGGGGACACTTTTGCTCACGGGCTCGACCGCGCTCAAAAGCGAGGAGCGCAGCCATGTTCGTCATTCCGGCACGGGTAGGATCGCCCGTCTGTCAATGCGCCCCATGGCCCTGTGTGAGTCGGGCGACGGCGAGCCGCTCGTGTCACTGGCAAGCCTCTTTAAGGGCGAGGATTTTGCCCCTCAGCGTCGCGAGAGCACGGTGGATGACGTCGCCCGCTGGTGCTGCAGGGGCGGTTGGCCTGCAAATCTTGGGCTTTCGGAAGATCTTGCGCGAGAGACGGCAAGCCAGTACGTGCACTCGGTGCTCGACGTCAACGTGCTGGACGAGGGCATGTCGCCCGAGCTTGCACACGGCCTTTTGCGAGCTCTTGCCATGAACGAGAGCCAGGCTGTCACGTACAAGACGCTCGTAAAGGACGCCTCGTACGGTGAGGCGGGCCCCGACGAGAGGACCATCGCTGCGTACTTGGACCTCTTCAACAGGCTCAAGCTGACCGAGGACCTGTGCGGATGGGAGCCGCCCATGCGCTCGAAGGCCCGCGTTCGCGTGCGCCCCAAGCGCTACTTCTGTGACCCGTCACTTGCGGCGGCGTTGCTGGGGGCTACCCCTGAGCGGCTGCTTGGCGATATGCAAACGCTGGGGATGCTCTTTGAGAATCTCGTCCTGCGCGACGTGCGCGTGTTCCTTTCCACCTACGGCGGTGTCGACAACAGTGTCCATTATTTCCGAGATGAGAAGGGCCTTGAGGTCGATCTGATCGTTGAGCACGACGGGCGCTGGGGAGCCATCGAGGTCAAGCTGAGTGATGCGAAAGCAGACGATGGAGCGAGAAATCTCAAGGCGCTGGAGAGGAAAGTGCTCTCCAATCCTGCCGCCCAGAATGCCGCGCCGGCGTTTTTGGCGGTCGTGGTTGGAAAGGGGAGCATTGCCTACACACGCGACGACGGCGTGGCGGTGATTCCCATGGCGGCACTTGGGGCGTAGTGGTTTTGCGGGCGTGCCGTGCTTCCTTTACCGAAAATCCATTTGGTAAACCAGATGCTCGCGGATAGAATAAAGTTGACGGCAGCCCAAGGGTGATAGCTGGGCAGCGCCGTTGCTTGGTCAAGAGGTCAGTGCCTTAATGGCAGCGACTTGTTATGCTTCGAATGCTGCTTGAGTGCCTCGGAAAGTTCGATAAGCGCCGTGAAGAGCGAGACCAAAGCAACCAAGAGCTCTACGAGCTCTGATGGGCCCGGGATGACCGCTGATTCAAGTCACCGGGCCTAAATCTTTTTCATGCATTTGAATAGAGCGGGCGACTCTCTTGGGGCCGTCTGCATGGCGTGTGCCTGGCGCGCGTGGCATTGCGCTCCGATTTCATGTCCGCACGAGCGCCTAACCTTACGGCAATGTAGCCGCTTATGTAACAAGCGGCAAGCAACGGAGAAAGGCCCTAACCGTGTCAGCTGAAAAGACGCCGTGTATCTCGGCTATCGATACGACGAACTTTGCGCGCCAGATTGTGCTGGACTTTGAGTTTGCGCCGGTGCCAAAGCAGCGCCAGCGACGTGGGCTGCGTAATGAGATTATCGAGGTCGGCGCCGTCAAGCTCGATTACCACGGCAACGTTATGGGCGAGTTCTCGCAGTTTGTGCAGACGGAATTTACCGAAGGCGTTGCGTTTTCCGTCCGCGAGCTTACGGGGATATCGGCCGTGGACACTGCGATGGCCGATCCGCTCTACATGGTAATCAAAAGGCTCAGCGATTGGATCGGTCGCTACTCCGCACAGGTAGTTTGCTGGAGCGGGGCGGACCGTCGACAGCTTTTGACCGAGTGCCAGGCAAAGCACATCGATCTTTCCGCATTTCCTACGGATTGGGCCGACCTGCAGGCGTTTTACACCTCGATCATGGACGTGGGCAGCCACGGGTGCGTCTCTTTGAGTGACGCGGCGACGTGGTTTGGCATCGAGTTCGACGAGTCGACGGGTCACGCCCACAGCGCCCTTGCCGATGCGCGCGTGACCGCCAAGCTGCTCAAGCAGGTGATGGACGGGGACTACCGCGTGAGCCCGCGCGCCCAGGAAGTCCGCCAGCGGTGGGGGATGGGCGAGCGAGCTCAGACGCGCCTTTCTAGCAAGTGCCCCGAGCTGGGCGACCTGCTGCTGAGGCTGAAGGCGGAGGGGAGGTAGGCCTTTTGAGAACGCCATTCGGTTTGGCATGGCAGGGCTGTAAGCGCGACTTCGCACTGCTGTTTGAATCGAAGCGTCAACCAGTATGACGAGCTGTCTGGTCTGTCTGCCTACACCATCGCAATCCCGCGGGCCGCACTCAACAGCTCATACTCCCTTTCGCTCCACTGCCGCAGCTCGGCCGCGCGTACGGCGTCACGGCACAGGTCCAGGAACACCTCAGCTCCCTCACAGAAGCACTCGCGGGCAAAGTCGCCCGAGCCGCTTGCGACGCACGCGCCGTCGGCAAAGAGCTTCCAGCTAGACGGCTCACGCAAGTCGTCTCCGAGCAGCTTGATCTGCAGCACGTGCGGGTCGCCGGCGTCGCAGAGCTCTTTCTCGAGCACCTGCACCGTAAAGCGCATCTGGTGGGAGAGACTACTCTTGATCATGGCCGAGGCGTAGCCATTCGGCTTGTCCAGAAGATGCATGGGTTTTGGCTGTGCGTCCAAGTTGTGGAAGTTGCGCTCGCTGCGCACGGAGAAATTGTCCATACGGACTCCTTTCATCGATGTTGGCAGGGCCACCGTGCCTCTTGGCCGGTTGGCGTCGGGATCGTGGAGCCAACTCTCTACCCCGACTCTGGATAAAACGCGCCCGCTCTTTGCGGGCAAGAGGAAGTCTATCGGCGTGTACGGACGGAAATCAAACGCCGCCTGTGAAATGACGTGTGAACGGCGTTAGTTTCCCAAGTGATTATTCGGCTTTCATCCGGAAAAGTGTCGAAATAGGCACCTTAAAACTTCGGAAAAGTGTGGCTGGATGACAAAACAGCACTTAGAAGCCGGTGCTGGATGCGGGATCCTGCGGCCGCCTTCAGCTCTCGCTACTCGTCGTCTCCGTCGTTGGGGTCGCCCTTGAGGGTGTTGATGTCCAGGTACTGGTTATCGTCCTCTTTTTGCTGGGTCTCCGACTCCGCTTGGGTGGGGCCGCGGAACAGCTGGAATCCCTCAAACGCAATGACGCCGAGCAGGGCAATGATAATGGCGATAAAGGCAACCTTGACTGCCTGCGGAAATTCCGAGAAACGCAGCGCCTTTTCCTCGGCGTAATAATCGGCGAAGCGCTCTTCGCCCGTGCTTTTGGTATATGCCGGTGCGGGCGCGGCCTCCGGGTCATATTCCGGTGCAGGCGTGGCAGCGTACGGATCGTTGAGATAATCGCTCGATGCGGTGTCATAATCCTCGGTCTCGATGCGACCGTTGCCAGCATAGCCATCGGAATAATCGGAATATGCCGCACCGCCCTCATAGTCCGCGGCGCTCGTGTTGGCGGCAAAAAGCGGGTTAACTGGAACATCGAGCGCCGGCATGCCGGTAGAGGTCTCATCCAGATCGGCTGCAGCCCAGGAATCGTAGGCAACCTGATGGGCAACGGGCTCATCGAGCCTTGCGACCGGAGGCTTGCGTGCCGCAGGAACAGGCAACTGCTGGGCGCTGTACATAACGGTGCTGTCGGCCGATTTGCCCTGCGTCGCTGCAGCGAGAAATGCCGCAGTCTCGGACGGGTCGCTTGCGGGGCGGGGAGCGGGCGTGGGCGCCGAAGTGGGTGCGGGCGTAGGCGCTGGCGTCGAAACAGGCGACTGCGCAGGAGTCGGTACAGATACGGGCTTAGGCGCAAGTGTGGGATCGGGGCTTGACGGGCGAGCCCCGCCGCCCATGAGTTCGTCGGCGGTCCACGGGCGATCATCCATCACGTCGTCAAGGCTTAGCGAAAACAGGTCGTCTTCACCCTCATCGAACATGCGGTGCACATGTCCACCAATTGCCGGAATCAATCCGCGACCGGTGCATGATGCCTTGCTCAACGCCATTCTGTTCCATCCTTTCGAAATACTAATGACATCGATTATATGGAACTTCCCAAGCGGCCCGGTCTTGGATTCGTGCTTTCCAGAACTCGCACCCAAAAGGGGGAGGGGCAATCCGGGCGAGTACCTACTTGTCGCCGGCCGCCGCCTTGGCCTCATTGAGGTAGCTATAGAAGCTGTACTTGGAGATGCCAAAGAACTCGCAGGCGCGCTCGCTCGACTTGGAAATGAGAAAGGCGCCGCGACGGTCGAGGTAGCCAATGGCACGAATGCGCTCGTCTTTGGTCATGAGTGCCGCGGGCTTGCCCACAAACTGCTCGCACTCGTGCAGCAGGTCCTCGAGCAGGTCGCCGATGTTCTTGGTAATAGGCTCGGGCTCGGTATAGCCCGTGCCGCCGGTGCCGGTAAAGGCGTCGAGCGAACGCTCAAAAGCCTTCATAAGCGTAATGTCAAAGTTGATGCCCAAAATGCCGACGGGTTTGCCCTCATCGTTGCGGATAAAGATCGTCGAGGACTTGAGCAGCTTGCCATCGGTGGTTTTGGTGAGGTATGGCTCGCGGTCGTGTACGTCGGTGGCGCCCTCGTGCATGGACTCAAACACGATATGGCTGGGGCCGTCACCCAGTTTGCGTCCGCTGACGTGGCCGTTTTCGATCACTACGATGGAGTGGTCCACATCCTCGGTCTCCAGATCGTGGACGACGATTTCGCAGTTGGGGCCAAATTGGAGCGCCAGGCCGTGTGCAAGGCGCTTATAAAACTCAATCTGTGCGGGGGTCATAGGTGCCTTCCTAAAAATTAGTTTGGGCTCACTGTGCCATAAACCACACATGACCGCAAACAAATCCATCAACAAGGCAATTCATGACCGTTCGGCGGCGAAAAAGTACCGATTGCGGCAACAAACAATTCGTTAGGTATACCAACCAAAAAGTGTGATAGAACATTACTAACAAACTTTTTGTTTGGCATCCACATAAAAGTTCAGTCGTATGAATGGGAATGGGCTGAAACGCGTATGCGGGGGCCGGCAAGAGAGGACTTAAGGAGTTCACCGTATGGCCGATAAGATCCAGTGGGCGGGCAACACGATGCCCAAGAGCGATGACAAGCACTTGGGAATCATGAGCCTCGACCACGTGAAGAAGGCCCGTGCCTTCCACCAGTCGTTCCCCCAGTACACTGTCACTCCGCTTGCCCGCCTGGATGGTCAGGCTGCGCGCCTGGGCCTTTCCAACCTGTGCGTTAAGGACGAGAGCTATCGCTTTGGCCTCAACGCCTTTAAGGTTCTGGGCGGCTCGTTTGCCATGGCCAACTACATTGCCGACGAGACCGGCAAGGACGTTGCCGACTGCACCTTCGATTACCTGACCTCCGATCAGCTGGCCGAGGACTTTGGCCAGGCCACCTTCTTTACCGCCACCGACGGCAACCATGGCCGCGGCGTGGCATGGGCTGCCAACAAGCTGGGCCAGAAGGCCGTCGTGCACATGCCCAAGGGTTCCACCAAGCCCCGCTTCGATAACATCGCCGCCGAGGGCGCCACGGTGACCATCGAAGAGGTCAACTACGACGAGTGCGTGCGCATGGCCGCCGCCGAGGCCGACGCCTGCGAGCGCGGCGTCATCGTTCAGGACACCGCGTGGGAGGGCTACGAGAAGATTCCGTCTTGGATCATGGAGGGCTACGGCACCATGGCTTCCGAGGCTGCCGAGCAGCTGCGCGAGATGGCCATCAACCGTCCGACGCACGTCTTTGTCCAGGCTGGCGTGGGTTCGCTTGCCGGCGCCGTGGTGGGCTACTTCACCAACCTGTATCCCGATAACCCGCCCACCTTCGTCGTGGTCGAGTGCGCTCCTGCCGCCTGCCTGTACAAGGGCGCTGCCGCCGGCGACGGCGATCCGCGCATCGTGGACGGCGACATGCCCTCCATCATGGCCGGCCTGTGCTGCGGCGAGCCCAACATCCTGGGCTGGGATATCCTGCGCAACCACACCACCGCCTTCGTGTCCTGCCCCGACTGGGTCACCGCTCGCGGCATGCGCACCCTGGGCGCTCCCGAGAAGGGCGACCCGCGCGTCATCTCCGGCGAGTCCGGCGCTGTGACCACCGGCCTGGTCGAGACTCTCATGCTCGATCCCGAGTACGCCGAGCTCAAGGAGCTCATCGGCCTGGACAAGACGAGCTCCGTGCTCTGCTTCTCCACCGAGGGCGACACGGACCCGGATCAGTACCGTCGCATCGTCTGGGAGGGCGAGTATCCCACTTGCTAGCAGGATGACCTGTCCGGGTGACGGAGCATATGTTTGCTCCCTGCTCGGACAGTCCTGCTCGCACGGAGAGCACATTAAGTGCTCTCCGGCTCGTGCGGAACTCGCGACGGAGCAAACATATGCTCCGCCACCCTACGTTTACTTGCTTGCCGGGTACTCGACCTCACGCTGCTTGGCACAAGTGATCTATCTGAAAGAAATCCACCTGTAGGTAAACCCTTGTAGAAAGGTTGACTGTTATGACTAAGGAACTCGATTTCGAGGCAATTAAAAACGCTGCTGAGTCCCACCGTGCTGATATGACGCGTTTTCTTCGCGCAATGATTAGCCATCCCTCTGAGTCCTGCGAGGAGGGCGAGGTTGTTGCCTGTATCAAGGCCGAGATGGAGAACCTTGGCTATGACGAGGTCAAGGTCGACGGCCTGGGCAACGTCATGGGCTTTATGGGCGAGGGCGACAAGATCATCGCCATCGACTCCCACATCGACACCGTCGGCATCGGCAACATCGAGAACTGGGATGCCGATCCCTATGAGGGCTACGAGACCGACGAGATCATCTACGGCCGCGGCGGCTCCGACCAGGAGGGCGGCATGGCTTCTGCTACCTATGCTGCCAAGATGATGAAGGACATGGGTCTTATCCCCGAGGGCTACAAGATCATGGTCGTCGGCACCGTCCAGGAAGAGGACTGCGACGGCATGTGCTGGCAGTACATCTACAACAAGGACGGCATTAAGCCCGAGTTCGTCATTTCCACCGAGCCCACCGACGGCGGCATCTATCGCGGTCACCGCGGCCGCATGGAGATCCGCGTCGACGTTCACGGCACCTCCTGCCACGGCTCCGCTCCCGACCGCGGCGACAACGCCATCTACAAGATGGCCGACATCATCGCCGACGTTCGCGCCCTCAACAACAACGGCTGCGACGAGTCGACCGACATCAAGGGTCTCGTCAAGATGCTCGACCCCAAGTACAACCCCGAGCACTACGAGGATGCCCGCTTCCTGGGCCGCGGCACCTGCACTGTCAGCCAGATCTTCTACACCAGCCCCAGCCGCTGCGCTGTCGCTGACTCCTGCGCCATCTCCATCGACCGTCGTATGACCGCTGGTGAGACCTGGGAGTCCTGCCTGGACGAGATCCGCAACCTGCCGGCCGCCAAGAAGTACGGCGACGACGTGAAGGTCTCCATGTACATGTACGACCGTCCGTCCTGGACCGGCGAGGTCTACGAGACCGAGGCTTACTTCCCCACGTGGATCAACAAGGAGACCGCTCCGCACGTCAAGGCTCTCGTCGACGCCCACAAGGCCATGTTTGGTGACGAGCGCATCGGCTGCGAGCCCAGCATGGACAAGCGCACCGGTCGTCCGCTGTGCGACAAGTGGACCTTCTCCACGAACTGCGTTTCCATCCAGGGCCGCTATGGCATCCCCTGCGTCGGCTTTGGCCCGGGTGCCGAGTCTCAGGCTCACGCTCCCAACGAGGTCACCTACAAGGACGACCTGGTCACCGCTGCCGCCATGTATGTGGCTGCCCTGAACCTCTACGATCCGAGCCAGGCCGATGGCGATGCCACCGTGTTCCGCGCCGGTCTGACCAACAACAAGATCGACTAGTCCCATTCCTCGATCTTGTTGAGCCGGGGGCCGATCGTGTCCCCGGCACCTTCTGTTGACTTGGGGCCCGCGGTCGTTATCTCCCATGCTTCCTCAACGGTAGCGGGTCCTCGTCATAGTGCTCGGCATGTTCTAGCCACACGCGCATGCCGGGGCACATCTACTCATTGCGATTATTTCACCTTTAGAAAGGACATTTACATGGACGCCAAGTTTACCGAGCTCGTCGAGCAGCTGAACGGCCTCGATTTTAAGGGTATGTACGGCAGCGACTTCCTGCACACCTGGGATAAGACCACCGATGAGCTCAAGGCGCTCTACATCGTCGCCGACGCCCTGCGCGAGCTGCGCGAGAACAACGTTTCGTCCAAGATCTTCGATTCGGGCCTGGCCGTCTCCCTGTTCCGCGACAACTCCACCCGCACGCGCTTCTCCTTCTCTAAGGCCGCCAACCTGCTCGGCCTTGAGCTGCAGGACCTGGACGAGAAGAAGTCCCAGATCGCTCACGGCGAGACCGTCCGCGAGACCGCTACCATGATCTCCTTCATGGCCGACGTCATCGGCATCCGCGATGACATGTACATCGGCAAGGGCGACGCCTACATGGCCGAGGTCTCCGAGTCTGTCCAGCAGGCCTACGAGGATGGCGTTCTGGATCACCGTCCCACGCTCATCTCCCTGCAGTCCGACTCCGACCACCCCACGCAGTCCTCTGCCGACATGCTCTACCTCATCAACGAGTTTGGCGGTCTTGAGAACCTTAAGGGCAAGAAGGTTGCCGTTACCTGGGCCTATTCGCCCTCTTACGGCAAGCCGCTGTCCTGCCCGCAGTCGCTGATCAGCCTGCTGCCCCGCTTTGGCATGGACGTCACCCTGGCCCACCCCGAGGGCTACGACCTCATGCCCGAGGTCGTCGAGCGCGCCAAGGGCTACGCCGCCGAGTCCGGCACCACCTTTAAGCAGGTCAACACCATGGCCGAGGCCTTCGAGGGCGCCGACATCGTGATCCCCAAGAGCTGGGCTCCGTTTGCCGCCATGGAGAAGCGCACCAACCTGTACGCCGAGGGCGACGACGCCGGCATCGCAGCGCTCGAGAAGGAGCTGCTCGCCCAGAACGCCACCCATCAGGACTGGTGCTCCACGACCGAGCTCATGGAAAAGACCGCCAACGGCCAGGACACCATCTTTATGCATCCGCTGCCCGCCGACATCTCCGGTGTCTCCTGCGAGCACGGCGAGGTCAACGCCGACGTCTTCGATATGCACCGTGTGGGCATGTACAAGGAGGCCAGCTACAAGCCGTACGCCATCGCAGCCATGATGTTCCTGCAGAAGGTTGCCGATCCCGCTGCTACCCTCAAGGCCCTCGACGAGCGCAATACCGCCCGTTGGTTCCAGGCCTAAAGCCGGATTGAGGTAAGCCATGTAAAGGGGGCGCTCTGCCAACCGGCGGGGTGCCCCCTTTTTGCATCGCGGGCGTGCGGGATAAGCGCTTTCGATGTGGATGCCCGCGGCGCGAGTTATGGGTACGATGGTTTCAGGGGAGGTATCACCATGAAACTTGGATGCGTCATTATGGCTTCGGGCGAGGGCAAGCGGTTTGGCTCTAACAAGATGCTTGCCGATATCTATGGCGAGCCGCTGATTGCCCGGACTATCGATTCGGTTCCCCGGGGCTTTGACGTTGTGGTTTCGACGCGTTGGCCCGAGGTCGTCCAGATTTGCGAGGACAAGCATTGCCCGTGTGTACTGCACGATGGCGAGCTGCGCAGCGAAAGCGTCCGTGCGGGCCTTTCGTGGGGAGTCGAACGCAACTGGAAAGGCTGCCTCTTTTTGCCGGGCGACCAGCCGCTCGTGAGTTCGGATTCTTTTGAGGCTATGGTTCGTGCATTTGACGAGCGTGGCCGCAAGCATCCGGTGCGTCTTGCGTGCAACGGTGAGCCTTCGAGTCCGGTGCTCTTTCCGGCGGAACTGTTCGATGCGCTCATACGTCTTGAGGGCAAGGACGGCGGGGGCTCGATTCTCAAAGGTCGCGTCGACGTGGTGCTGGTCGAGGCGCGTGCCTACGAGCTGTGGGACGTCGATACCGCCAAGGGGCAGCAACGCATAACGGAGCATATCGCCGCCTGCTCGTATTTTGATCGCGTGGCCAACTGCATCAATCAATAAGGAGCAATTATGATCATCATCAAAAACGGCGCCCTCGTGACGCCCCAGGGGCTTCGCCGCGCTGATCTTGCCATGGATGGCGATAAGATTGTGCGGATTGCCGCGGCGATTGAGCCTGCCGAGGGCGATACCGTCCAGGACGCCACCGACTGTTGGGTGTTTCCCGGCTTTATCGACGGCCACACGCACATGCAGTGCTGGACCGGCATGGATTGGACAGCCGATAGCTTTGAGACCGGCACGCGCGCGGCTGCCTGCGGCGGCACGACGACCATCGTGGACTACGCGACGGCCGATCGCGGCGTGACCATGCCCGATGCCTTGGCCGAGTGGCATCGCCGCGCCGACGGAACCTGCACGGCCAACTACGCCTTTCATATGGCACTCGCCGAGTGGAACGAGCGCAACCGCGCCGACCTTTCGGCCATGCGCGAGGCGGGCGTATCGTCGTTCAAGACCTACTTTGCCTATGACCACCTGCGCTTGGACGATGCCGAGACGCTCGAGGTGTTGGAGGAGCTCAAGCGCGTGGGCGGTATCCTGTGCGTGCATTGCGAGAACGGCACGTTGGTGAATGAACTGCAGAAGCGCGTGTACGAGCAGGGGATTCATGGGCCCGAGGGGCATGCGCTCAGCCGTCCGGACGTGTGTGAGGCCGAGGCCGTGAGCCGCCTACTGTATCTGGCACACTTGGCCGGGGACGCTCCGGTCAACGTGGTGCACCTTTCGACCAAGCTGGGGCTCGAGGCCATTCGCGCTGCCAAAGCGCGCGGGCAGAAGAACATCTATGTCGAGACCTGCCCTCAGTATCTGATGCTCGATGATACCTGCTATCTGGAGCAGGGAAAGGACGGCTTTGCCGGCGCCAAGTATGTGATGAGTCCGCCGCTGCGCCATGCCGGTGACCGTGCCGCGTTGCGCGAGGCGCTTGTGGCCGGCGAGATCGATACGATTGCAACCGACCACTGCAGCTTTAACCTGCACGGGCAAAAGGACCGCGGGCGCGACGATTTCCGCGCGATTCCCAACGGCGGGCCCGGTGTGGAGCATCGCCCCGTCTCGATCGCTACGAGCTTTGAGGGACAGCTGGGTCCCGAGGATTTGTGCCGCTTGATGAGTGAGAACCCGGCGCGCGTCTTTGGCATGTATCCGCGCAAGGGCTGTCTTGCCGAGGGTGCCGATGCCGACGTGTGCGTGTGGGATCCAAAGGCGCGCTGGACCATTAGCGCGGCGACGCAGCATCAGGCCGTGGACTACACGCCGCTCGAGGGCTTTGAGGCGCATGGCCGCGCCAAGGCCGTGTTTGTGAACGGCGTGCTGGCGGCACGCGATGGCGAGCCCACCGGAGCCCAGCCCGGCCGCTACGTGCCCCGCTAGCAGCAAAGATGCCGTGTCCCCTCCTCAGTTGCGGTGAAATACGGACTGTTTGCGGCCGTCGGGCGGCCAAACAGTCCGTATTTCACCGCAACTGAGGAGATGGGGCCGGCTACTTGAGGCTGCTGGCGACGACGGGGCGGTCGAGAGCTGCCTCGAAGCGGTCGGCCATCGTGGGGTCGCTGAGCGTGTCGACTTGGTTGAGCATGACGCGTGCGGTGCTGAGTTTCAGCGCCTGCATCTCGGCATTGAGCACCATGGCGACGCGCTCGGGTGTGGCGATGTCGGTAGGCTCGCAGCCGCAACGCTCGCAAAAGAGCTCGGGGCGGTGGACGGCTTCGTTGATGGGCTTGCCGAGCCCTGAGGCGCCGGCGATCCAGACGATGTTGGCCGTGCCAGAGGGAATCACCGGCTCCCAGGCGGCGTGGGCCTTGAGCGGGAGCCGCTTGCTGCCGTCCGCCTCGGCCAGGACGTAGTCAAAGCGCTGCGCCAGCTGGTCGAGCGGCTCGGCAGGGGAGGAGAGCTTGCCTGTCTCCGGGTCCAAAACGCCCGCCTGGCAGATACTTCCGCGGCTCATGCCCGCGCATGCCTCGCAGGTACAGCCGGGAACATGCAGGGTCCCCGGCTTCCAAGGCGCGGCGTTCAGGCGACGGCTCGACCCGTCCCATGGCACGCCGGCGACGGGAAACATGTGCGTGGTGGTACAGAGAAGCACCCTGCCGCCGGCGCGCATGAGCTCGAGACCCAGCGTCTTCAGCAACGTCGACTTGCCGCCGCTGCCGATAATCGCGGTAATGCCCGGCTCGATCCTGAGTGCCGAGGCAAGATTGCCGCTAACCGTTTCCATCTGTTCACCGCCGTATAATACTGTGATAATAAATAATCATCAGAGTAGCGGTCGAGCCGCTTTTGCTCTGCTCAAACCGTAGCACAGGGAGGTGCCCCGGGAATGCTCGTTTATGTTCGCGGCGCCGGCGATATCGCCACGGGTGTCGCCGCTCGCTTGGTGCGCGCCGGCGTGTCGGTCGTTATGGCCGATATCGCGGTTCCCACGTGCATCCGCCGCACAATCAGTTTTTGCGAGGCTATTCGCCTGGGCGAGGTCCAGGTCGAGGGCATTCGCGCTCGCTTGGCGCAGACGCCGGCAGAGGCGCTCGAGATTACCCAAGCGGGGGATGTTGCCGTCGTGGTGGACCCTCAGGCCAAGATGCTCGATGAGCTTAAACCCGCAGCTGTGGTCGACGCGATTTTGGCCAAGCGCAACCTGGGCACCACGCGCGACATGGCGCCTACCGTCATCGCCGTGGGGCCGGGCTTTACCGCGCCGGTCGATTGCGACGCCGTGGTCGAGACCATGCGCGGGCATTTTTTGGGCCGCGTCATTACCCAGGGCTCGCCCCA
Source organism: uncultured Collinsella sp. (assembly GCA_959028445.1). Taxonomy (GTDB): domain Bacteria; phylum Actinomycetota; class Coriobacteriia; order Coriobacteriales; family Coriobacteriaceae; genus Collinsella. Next base: position 31,132 of record CAUFRY010000008.1, read on the forward strand.
GCCCAACACGGGCGTGCCGGGCGTGATCGCCGGCTATGGCAAGGAGCGCGTTATCCACAGCCCCGCCGCCGGCGTGTTTCGGTCCGACCGCGCAATCGGCGACATCGTGAGCGCCGGAGACGTGATTGGCTACGCGGACGATACGCCCATGTGCACGCAGATCGATGGCTGCCTGCGCGGGCTTTTGGCGAACGGCGTGCAGGTGACTGAGGGCTTTAAATGCGCCGATGTCGATCCGCGTGGCGATGCCAGCTATATCAACTACATTTCGGACAAGGCGACGTCGGTCGGCGGCGGCGTGCTCGAGGCACTCGCTATGCTCACCGATATCTTTAGAGGATAGAAGGCGGCAATGGAAAAGCTCGATGTTGTGAATGCGGCGCTTGTCGCCCTGCGTGCTGGCGAGACGTGCGAGCTGGTGGTCGTAGCCGGCACGGCGGGGTCGTCGCCGCGCGGCGTGGGCGCCTGGATGGCCGTCTTTGCCGACGGTAGCCAGGCGGGCACCATCGGCGGCGGCAAGATCGAGCTCTTTGCGCTGGACGAGGCGCGAGAGCTGCTGGCCGCGGGGCAATCGCGTCTGGTCCGCTACACCATGGGCGGCGAGAACTCCGATACCGGCATGATCTGCGGCGGAGCCATCTGCCTGTGCTACCTACATCTGGATGCGACCCAGGCACCGTTGTTCCAGGAAATTGCCGACGTCTTGGTCTATCGGCGCATCGGCGACTTCGTCATCGACTTTGAACCGTTTATCGCGAGCGCGCTCGAGGGCGATGTGGCCGAGTACCATGGCGAGGCATCGCGCCATACCATTGCGGGCTGCCCCGGGCTTTCACTGGTGGAGGAGGGGAGTAACGTCACCTACACTAACGCCGCCTCCGAGATTCCCGCGGCGCACGTCGAGACGCTCTGCCCCGAGGGCCTGACCTACATCTTTGGCTGCGGACACGTGGGCGCCGCGACGGCGCGCGTGCTCACGGCGGCGGGCTTTGCCGTCGTGGCCTGCGATGACCGCCCCGGCACGTTGACGCCCGAATGGGTGCCCGGTGTCTACGATCGTCGCCTGGTCGATTACAAGAACCTGAGCGAGCTGTGTCCCATCGGTCCGCGCGACTTGGTGGTCGTCGCCACGGCGGGTCACAAGTCCGATATCGACGTGGTGATTCAGGCCATGCGTGCCAAGCCTGCCTACCTGGGCTGTCTGGGTTCGCGCCGCAAGACGGCCTTTGTGCGCGCCCGCCTGGAGCAGGAAGGCTTTACGCAGGACCAGATCGACGAGCTGCACCTTCCGATCGGCGTTGCCATCGAGGCCGAGGACCCCGAGGAGATCGCCATCTCCATCGCCGCCGAGATGATCCACCTGCGCCGCACCAAACTCGTCCCCCGCAAGCGCTAATCGCATCCCCACCAATAAGTTGCGGTGAAATACGGATTGTTTAAGCCTGTTAGGCCGCCAAACAGTCCCTATTTCACCGCAACAGCTTTTTGGGACCCATTTGTGCGGGGGAGTTGTGGAGTTGTGCAGGCAGACGAGGTTTTTCTGGAAATACGCTCCCGATGCGCGTATAGTACCGATTGTTTTGTCGGCTCCTGCTGCGTCGAGTCCAAACCGCAAAATGCCATGAGCGGCGCGGATGCAGCCAGGAGGCACGAGGACAACCCATCGTGGCCACGCCCCGTGCTTAAAACCCCAAGAAGGAGTGAACAATGGCAGAAGAGAAGTATGTGCCGCGTCTGAAGACCAAGTACAACAACGAGGTCAAGCAGCAGCTTCAGGACAAGTTCCAGTACGAGAACGTCATGATGATCCCCAAGTTTGAGAAGATCGTCGTGAACATGGGTGTCGGCGAGGCCGCTACCGATTCCAAGGCCATCGACGGTGCCGTGCGCGACCTGCGCGCCATCACCGGTCAGCAGCCGATGATCACCCGTGCCCGCAAGTCCATCGCTACCTTCCGCCTGCGCGCTGGTATGCCGATCGGCTGCAAGGTTACCCTGCGTGGCGACCGTATGTGGGAGTTCTTCGATCGTCTGACCTCCGTCGCGATCCCCCGTATCCGCGACTTCCGCGGCATCTCCGCCAAGAGCTTCGACGGCCGTGGTAACTTCTCCATGGGCGTCACCGAGCAGCTCATCTTCCCCGAGATCGACTTCGACTCCGTCGATCACCAGCGTGGTATGGACATCACTTTCGTGACCACCGCCAACACCGATGAGGAGGCCAAGGCCCTTCTGGACGCCTTCGGTTTCCCGTTCAAGAAATAGGTTCACCTGCCCTATAAGCGCCGTTCCCACAAGGGGGCGGCGCTTGGGGCGAACAATACTCTATGTGAGGAGGATATAAGTGGCTAAGACATCGATGATCGTCAAGTGCAATCGCAAGCAGAAGTTCTCTACTCGTGAGTACACGCGCTGCCAGCGCTGCGGCCGTCCGCACTCTGTGTACCGCAAGTTCGGCCTGTGCCGTGTCTGCTTCCGCGAGCTTGCACTCAAGGGCGAGCTTCCCGGCGTTAAGAAGGCCAGCTGGTAAGTCACTACCAGCGTTTCAAGCATCAGTTTGGAACAGGGAAAACGCGCTAAAAAGGCTTTGCCGTTAAGGGCGGCGAAGAACCAAGAGCACGTGTTCATCAAGAACGAAGGAGAATCTGTATGAACCTTACAGACCCGATCGCAGATATGCTTACGCGCATCCGTAACGCTAACTCTGTGAACAAGGCCACGGTCTCCATGCCGAGCAGCAAGAAGCTCGTCGAGATCGCTCGTGTTCTGCACGAGGAGGGCTACATCGAGGGCTACGATGTCGAGGACACCGTTCCCCAGAAGACTCTGCACATCACGCTTAAGTATGGTCCCAAGAAGGCTAAGGTCATCAACGGCATCCGCCGCATTTCCAAGCCGGGCCTGCGTAAGTACACCGGCGTTGCCGACATGCCCCGCGTCCGCGGTGGCCTTGGTACCGCCATTATTTCCACCAGCCATGGCGTCATGACCGACCGCGATGCTCGCAAGCACAACGTCGGCGGCGAGATCATCGCTTACGTCTGGTAATTCGCTCGGTAGGTAGAAGGAAAGGAGATCACCGTGTCTCGTATCGGTAATAAGCCTGTCCAGATTCCCGCCGGAGTCGAAGTGGCAGTCAACGGCAACAACGTTGTCGTCAAGGGCCCCAAGGGCCAGCTCGAGCTCGATGTCTTTGAGAAGCTCGCTATCAACGTCGAGGACAACGTCCTCACCGTTTCCCGTCCCGACGACGAGCGTGAGACCCGTGCCCGCCACGGCCTCACCCGTGCCCTCATCCACAACATGGTTGTTGGCGTTTCCGAGGGCTTCGAGAAGAAGCTCGAGCTCGCCGGCGTCGGTTACCGCGTGCAGCAGAAGGGCAAGAACCTCGAGTTCTCCCTGGGCTTCTCGCACCCCGTGATCGTCGAGGCTCCCGAGGGCATCACCTTCGAGGTTCCCGACAACACCCACGTGAACGTCAAGGGTATCAACAAGCAGCAGGTCGGTCAGATCGCCGCTGAGATCCGCGGCCATCGTCCTCCCGAGCCTTACAAGGGCAAGGGTATCCACTACGTTGGCGAGCACATCCGCCGCAAGCTGGGTAAGGCCGCCAAGTAGTCGTAACCGACTCACTCGCATAAGACCAGCACCCCGTCAGGTGCTGGCAAGATCAACCTTTTTAGGAGTTTACGTATGAACAAGCATAAGGCGAAGCTGGAAGGCCTCAAGCGTCGTCAGCGTCGTGTTCGCGGCAAGGTCTCGGGTACCTCCGAGCGTCCGCGTCTTCGCGTGACCCGTACTAACGCCAACATCTATGCCCAGATCATCGACGACAGCAAGGGCTCCAGCCTGACGCTCGTCTCTGCCTCGACCCTCGAGGCCGAGTTTAAGGGCACCCACACCTCGAACAAGGAGGCTGCGGAGAAGGTCGGTCAGCTCGTTGGCAAGCGCGCCATCGAGGCCGGCATCACCAAGGTCGCCTTCGATCGCGGTGGCCGTATCTACCATGGCCGCGTCAAGGCCCTCGCCGACGGTGCTCGTGCCGCCGGTCTCGAGTTCTAGGAGGTATGTAGCACATGGCTCGTAATCAGAAGCAGCAGCGCGAGGCCTCCGAGTTCGAGGAGCGCGTCGTTTACATCAACCGCGTGTCGAAGACCGTCAAGGGTGGTCGTCGCATGAGCCTCGTCGCTCTCGTCGTCGTTGGCGACGGCAAGGGCAACGTCGGCGTTGGCATGGGCAAGTCCGCTGAGGTGCCCATGGCCATCTCCAAGGCGTCTCTCGATGCCAAGAAGAACATGTTCCACGTGCCGGTGACCGATCAGGGCACCATCCCGCACGAGGTTCTCGGCCACTTTGGTGCCGGCCGCATCATCATCAAGCCCGCTGTCGAGGGTACCGGCGTTATCGCCGGCGGCGCTGTGCGTCCCCTCTTCGAGCTTGCTGGCATCAAGAACGTCCTGTCCAAGTCCCTCGGTACCGACAACGGCCTCAACATCATCAAGGCTGCCGTCGAGGGCCTCAAGGAGCTCTCCAGCCCTGAGGACGTCGCGGCTCGCCGTGGCCTGACGGTCTCCGAGATGTTCGTCGGTAAGGAGAACTAAGCATGGCTGACACCATCAAGATCAAGCAGGTCCGCAGCACCAACGGTTGCAAGCAGGACCAGGTCCGTACTGTCCGTGCCCTCGGTCTCCACAGGATCCGCGAGGTTCGCGAGATTACTGACAACGAGTCCGTCCGCGGCATGATCTTCAAGGTCAAGCACCTTGTCGAGATTGTAGAGGAGTAGCAAATGCAGCTTCACGATCTTACTCCCGCGCCCGGTTCCACCAAGAACCGCAAGCGCGTCGGCCGTGGCAATTCTTCGGGTCACGGCACCACTTCTGGCCGCGGCCAGAAGGGCCAGGGTTCCCGCTCTGGCGGCACCAAGGGTGCCGGCTTCGAGGGTGGCCAGACTCCGCTGGCTATGCGCCTGCCCAAGCTTCCGGGCTTCCGTAACCCCCGTCGTATCGAGTACACCGCTGTTAACGTTGAGCGTCTCGAGCGCAAGTTCGAGGACGGCGCTGTGATCGACGGTGCCGCTCTTAAGGCCGCTCGCATCACCAAGAGCGAGTTCGAGCCCGTCAAGGTGCTCGGCAATGGTGAGCTCACCAAGAAGTTCACGGTCAAGGTCGACAAGGTCAGCGCTTCTGCGCAGGCCAAGATCGAGGCCGCCGGCGGAAAGGTCGAGCTGCCGTGCTAAATGGTCTTAAGAATGCTTTCCGCATCAAAGAATTGCGCGAAAAGATTCTTTTTACCATAGCTATGCTCGTCGTGTACCGCATTGGTGCGCACGTTCCTGTGCCCGGCATTCCCTTCCAGGGGATGCTGGGCCTTTTCTCGACCGATAACAATTCGGTCGCCGCAGGTGCTATGGCCCTCCTGAATCTTTTCTCTGGCGGCGCGTTGAGCTATGTGTCGGTGTTTTCGCTGGGCATCATGCCTTACATCACCAGCTCGATCATCCTCCAGATGCTCCAGGCCGTCGTGCCTTCCCTGCATGAGCTTGCCCGCGAGGGCGAGGTCGGTCAGACCAAGATTACGCAGTATTCGCGTTACCTCACCCTGGCTCTGGCAATCCTCAACTCCGTGGGTTACCTCTTCCTCTTTAAGAGCTTCGGCATCAGCTTCAATGGCGCCGGCGCTCCCGAGATCATCTTCGACCTCATGATCGTCGGTACGCTCACCGCGGGCGCCATGCTGATCATGTGGATTGGTGAGCTCATCACCCAGCGCGGTATCGGCAATGGCATGTCGCTGATCATCTTCGCGAACATCATGGCCGGTCTGCCGCAGGCTATCTTCTCCAGCACCGAGGGCAATGCCGGTGGCATCATCACCATGGTGATCATCTGCGCCATCATCCTGCTGGTTATCCCGCTGATTGTTTTCCTTGAGCGCGGCCAGCGCCGCATCCCGGTCTCCTACGCTAAGCGCGTCGTGGGCCGTCGCATGATGGGTGGCCAGACCACCTACCTGCCCATCAAGGTCAACACCGCGGGTGTCGTGCCGATCATCTTCGCTTCGGCGCTGCTGTACTTCCCGGCTCAGATTGCCGTGTTCTTCCCCGGCATCGGCTGGATTCAGGCAGTTGCCTCCGCGCTTTCGACCGGTTGGCTCAACTGGGTGCTTAACGTTGTCCTCATCGTGTTCTTCGCGTACTTCTACACCTCCATGGTGTTCAACCCCGATGACACGGCCGATAACCTTAAGAAGCAGGGCGGCTTTATTCCGGGCGTCCGTCCGGGTAGGGCTACCGCGGCCTACATCAAGAACGCGCTCAACAAGATCACGCTTCCCAGCGCTGTCTTTTTGGCGCTCATCGCCATCGTGCCTTCGATCATCTTCTCCTTCACGGGTAACCATCTGATCCAGGCATTTGGCGGCACGTCCATCCTCATCATGGTCGGCGTCGTGCTCGACACGGTCGATAAGCTCGAAGGCCAGATCAAGATGTATGATTACGATGGATTCTTTAAATAGGCTAGAGGAGGATTGCTCATGAACCTCGTATTGCTCGGAGCTCCGGGTGCCGGTAAGGGCACCGTCGCACAGGAGCTCGTCGCCGAGTTTGGCGTCGCCCATATTTCCACGGGCGACCTGCTGCGTGCTGCCGTCAAGGGTGGCACCGAGCTTGGTATTCAGGCTAAGAAGTACATGGACGCTGGCGAGCTCGTTCCCGACCAGCTCGTGATCGACCTTGTCAAGGAGCGCCTTGCCGCCGATGACGCCCAACAGGGCTTCATCCTCGACGGCTTCCCGCGCAACACCGCCCAGGCTGTGACGCTCGATTCCGAGCTTTCCGCCATGGGTCGCGAGATCGACTGTGCCCTTCTGGTCGATGTAGCCCCCGAGGTCATTATCGATCGTCTGTCTTCGCGTCGCACCTGCCGCGCCTGCGGTTACACCGGCACCGCTGCCGATGCTACCTGCCCCAAGTGCGCCGGCGAGATGTATCAGCGCGACGACGACAAGCCCGAGACCATCAAGAACCGTCTCGACGTCTACGAGAAGTCCACGAGCCCGCTCGTCGACTACTATCGTGGTCAGGGTCTGCTCAAGTCGGTCAACGGTGACCAGGCTCGCGAGACCGTGTACGGGGATGTCAAAGAGGCTCTCGGTCTATGATCAAGATTAAGTCTGCAACGCAAATCGAGCAGATGAAGAAGGCAGGAGCGCTATCTAAGATGGCGCTCCGCCACGTTGGAGCCATGGTGCGCCCCGGCGTTTCGACTTTTGAGCTCGATCAGCTCGCGGAGCAGATTATCCGTATGCATGGCGGCACCCCGGCCTTTAAGGGTTACGGCGGGTTCCCGGGGACCATCTGCGCATCGATCAACGATGCCGTGGTCCACGGTATTCCCAACCCCGACATGATCCTGCGCGATGGCGATATCATCTCCATCGATACGGGAGCCGTTGTCGACGGTTGGGTCGGCGATAATGCTTGGACGTTTTTCGTCGGCACCCCCACTCCCGAAGCCAAGGCTTTGTGCGAGGTCACGCGTGATTGCCTTAAGGCTGCCATCGAGCAGGCTGTTCCCGGTAACCATATCGGGGACGTCGGTTATGCCGTTCAGTCCCTCGCCGAGTCTCACGGTTACGGCGTGCTTCGTGATTATGTGGGCCATGGCATTGGCCGCGTGATGCACGAGGACCCCAACGTTCCTAACTATGGAAAGAAGGGGAGGGGCGTTCGCCTCCAGGCCGGCATGGTCATTGCCATCGAGCCGATGGTTACGATGGGTTCCAACCATGTGAGCACGGGCTCCGACGGTTGGATCGTCACGACCAACGACCACCTGCCCGCCGCGCACTACGAGAACACCGTCGCCATTACCAATGACGGTCCGGTGATTCTGACCACGGATGCCCAAGGTGCTTGGTGTTCGCTCCAAGGCGGAGAAATGTAACAAGTTCCACTTAGTTGTGGAGCCATTACGAAGTTATTACGATGCGTGCATACGTGTTGTAGAATACTCAATCGCTGTCGTTTTCTAGAGAAAGATGATTGCTTGTGAAGAAGGAAGACGCAATTGAGCTCGAGGGTACGGTAAAGGAACCGCTGCCCAATGCCATGTTTAAGGTCGAGCTCGAGAACGGTCATTCGGTTCTGTGCAACATTTCTGGCAAGATCCGAATGAATTACATCCGTATTCTCCCCGGTGACAGGGTTGTCGTGGAGCTTTCCCCGTACGACCTGACCCGCGGCCGCATCACCTATCGCTACAAATAGCGGCACGCATACACGCACTCCATTTCCGACTGCAGGCTTAGCTCAACCTACGGTCGGATTGTGTGTGAAGACCAGCCATAGTTTTAAACGCCTGCGGCTGGGCGAGTAGATAGTAGGGAAGTAGTTTGAGCGCTACCGAAAGGAAGAACGATGAAGGTACGTCCTTCGGTCAAGAAGATGTGCGATAAGTGCAAAATCATTAGGCGCCATGGCAAGGTCCTCGTCATTTGCGAGAACCCCCGTCATAAGCAGCGTCAGGGTTAAGAGAGGAGACTACGTTGGCCCGTATTAATGGTGTCGACCTCCCGCGTGAGAAGCGCGTTGAGATCGGTCTGACCTACATTTACGGCATCGGCCGCACCACTGCGACGAAGATTTGCGTCGAGTGCAACGTTAACGTGGATACGCGCGTTAAGGACCTCACCGAGGATGAGGTTAACGCCATCCGCGATTATATCGATAAGAACCAGATCATGGTTGAGGGCGACCTCCGCCGTGAGCGCAACCAGAACGTCAAGCGCCTTATGGACATCGGCTGCAACCGCGGCCTTCGTCACCGCAAGGGCCTCCCGGTCCGCGGTCAGCGCACCCACACTAACGCTCGTACCCGCAAGGGCCCGAAGCGTCAGATCGGTGCTAAGAAGAAGAAATAAGGAGCGCTAGATAGATGGCTACTGCTAAGAAGAACGTTCGCGCTGCCCGTCTGAAGCGCGCGGACCGTAAGAACATTTCCGTGGGCCAGGCTCACATTCGTTCTACGTTCAACAACACGATCGTTTCGATCACCGATCCCCAGGGCAACGTCATTTCCTGGAAGTCGGCTGGCCAGGTGGGCTTCAAGGGCTCCCGTAAGTCCACGCCGTTCGCTGCCCAGATGGCTGCCGAGGCTGCTGCCAAGCAGGCCATGGAGCACGGTATGAAGAAGGTTTCCGTCTTCGTCAAGGGCCCCGGCTCCGGTCGTGAGACCGCCATCCGCTCCCTCCAGGCTGCTGGCCTCGAGGTCTCGAGCATCCAGGACAAGACCCCCATTCCGCACAACGGCTGCCGCCCCAAGAAGCGTCGCCGCGTGTAACTGAAAGGATCGTATCAATATGGCAATCGACAGGACTCCTGTTCTTAAGCGCTGCCGTCAGCTCGGGATCGATCCCGCTGAGCTCGGTTACAGCAGCAAGAAGGAATCTATCCGTCAGCCCAAGCGCCGTCGCAAGGAATCTGAGTACGGCATGCAGCTGCGCGAGAAGCAGAAGGTCAAGTTCATCTATGGCGTTCTGGAGAAGCAGTTCCACGGCTACTTCAACAAGGCCCGCAAGATGAACGGCGTCACCGGTGAGAACCTCATGATCATCCTTGAGTCTCGCCTCGACAACGTCGTCTTCCGTCTTGGCTTCGCCCGCACCCGCAAAGAGGCTCGTCAGTCCGTCCGTCATGGTCACTTCACCGTGAACGGCAAGCGCGTGGACATCCCGTCCTACCGCGTCAAGGCCGGCGACGTCGTCGCTGTCGGCGAGAAGTTCCGTGACCTCCTCCCCATCAAGGAGGCCCTGATTTCCTCCGAGCGCTTTGAGGTCCCTGGCTGGCTCGAGGTCGATATCGAGAAGCTGTCTGGTAACGTGCTCGCTCTGCCGACGCGTGAGCAGATCAGCGGTGATATCAACGAGCAGCTCATCGTCGAGCTCTACTCTAAGTAGTCCATCCGGGCTGCTGAGGCTGGAGGTAATACATGTCAGAATTCATTAGGCCTCAGGTTCAGGTCGAAGAGATCAACGAGACGTCTGCTCGTGTCTCCGTCGAGCCGCTCGAGCGTGGTTACGGCGATACGCTGGGTAACTCCCTTCGTCGCGTTCTTCTGTCCTCGCTCGAGGGTGCCGCTGTCGAGGCTATTCAGATCGATGGTGCGCAGCACGAGTTCATGACCATCCCTAACATGGTCGAGGATGTCACCGACATCGTCCTGAATGTCAAGGGTCTTGTCTTCAGGGCTCTCGGCACGACCGACGAGGCGACCGCCACCATCTCGGTTGACGGCCCCTGCGAGGTCACCGGTGCGGACTTCTTTATTCCGTCCGAGTTTGAGCTGGTCAACCCCGAGCAGCACATCGCTACGCTCACCGAGGGTGGCCATCTCACCATGAGCATGCGCATCGGCTATGGCCGCGGCTATGTTTCTGGCGAGGCCAACAAGCGCGATAACGATCCCATCGGTGTGATCCATGTCGACTCGCTGTACTCGCCGGTTTCCCGTTGCGCCAAGCTCGTTGAGGCTTGTCGTGTCGGTCAGCACACCGACTACGACCGCCTTGTCCTCGAGATCGAGACCAACGGCTCCATCGCCCCGCGCGACGCCGTGGTCCAGGCTGCCAATATCATCAACCAGCATATGGCCGCCTTTATGAACCTTGCCGAGACCCCCGAGGTCGAGGAGGAGGCTTCGATCTTCGCTCCCGAGGTCACCAACGACAACGCCGAGCTGGACAAGCAGATCGAGGATCTGGACCTTTCCGTCCGTTCCTACAACTGCCTTAAGCGCGCCAGCATTCACTCGGTCCGTCAGCTCGTTGAGTTCTCGGAGAACGATCTGCTCAACATCCGTAACTTCGGTGTTAAGTCGATCGAGGAAGTGAAGGACAAGCTTGAGTCCATGGGCCTGAGCCTGAAGGCTTAATGCTTCGCATATTTGAGGAGAAACTAGACCATGCGTCACAACGTTAAGAAGGGCCTGAAGCTCGGCACCGATGCGAGCCACACCAAGGCCATGAAGAAGAGCCTTGCTAAGGCCCTCTTCGAGAACGACCGCATCAAGACCACCGAGACCCGCGCTAAGGCGCTGCGTTCGGTCGTCGACCCGATCATCACTTGGGCCAAGAAGGGCGACCTGCACTCTCGTCGTCTGGCTATCGCCAAGCTCGGCGATAAGCAGCTCGTTGCCGAGATCTTCGACAAGGCTGCCCAGGGCATGTGGCAGGACCGCAACGGCGGTTACACCCGCATCATGAAGCTCGGTAACCGTAAGGGCGACAACGCTCCCATCGTTATCATGGAGCTCGTCACCGAGCCTTGCACGCCTAAGGCCAAGAAGGCTGCTCCGGCCCCCAAGAAGGCCGCTGCTCCCAAGAAGGTCGAGGCTGTCGAGGAGGCTCCTGCTGAGGAGACCGCTGAGTAGACATTCCGTCTGCATAGGCTATATTCGAGGGGTACGTTCGCGTACCCCTCTTTTTTTGTCGCGATACCGTTACTTGTTTGTTGGGAGCGCCCATGACTGCGCCGTCTGATTTCAATTCGATTTCCGAGCTTGACGCCACGCTCGTATTTCGCGTGGCCTATGATGGCTCGTCGTATAGCGGATTTGCCGAGCAGCCGGGACAGACGACGGTTGCGGGTGAGCTGCGTCGAGCCATCGAGACGCTGCTTCGCCGTCCGATCGATCTGACGTGCGCAGGTCGTACCGATGCCGGCGTGCATGCCGTGGCTCAGTACATCAGCGTGCCCGTAACGGACGCTGAGCTCGCCCTTACGCGCCGTAGGTGGCTGCGGGCTATGGATGCCCTGCTGCCTAAAGATATCGCCATAAACGAGGTCTACAGGGCCCGTAAGGGCTTTTCTGCACGCTTTGACGCGCGTTCCCGTACGTATACGTACCGTATTGCCGATCGCGATGCGCGCCCCGTGCTGTCCCGTGGTGCCGTGTGGTGGCATCGCTATCCCTTGGACGTCGAGGCCATGTCTGCGGCCTGTCCCGCGCTTTTGGGTGAGCAGGACTTTAAGAGCTTTTGCAAGGTCGCCTCTGCCGTGGGCAAGCCTACGCACCGCTGCGTGATGCGGGCCGAGTTTGGCCATGAGGTGGCCTTTGGCGAGGATATCCTGACGTTTACCATTGAGGGCAACGCATTTTTGCATTCGATGGTCCGCACGATCGTGGGCACGCTTGTCGAGATTGGCATGCATCGCCGCGAACCCGAGTGGATGCGCGAGGTCATCGACGCTTGCGACCGTACCGCTGCGGGCCCCACGGCTCCTGCCTGCGGCCTTACGTTTATGGGCGTGGATTACGATCCCGCCGAGCTTGTCGTGCTCGACTAGGGGAGGGCTCGACGCGTCGTGCGTCGACACCTGTCATCTGTGGGCTGCACGTGTGCAACATCTGTTCTTGGCGTGCAATACAACCGGTGTCTCATTGCTTTTATTGCCGGGGTGTACCATGAACCACGATTTAATTCATTGCTGTCGAGAGGACGGATAACTTGGTTCGACGTGGCTCGCATCCGCGACTTTCGGTGATCCTTGTGGTAGAAGGTTCGCCCAGCTATGCGATGCGTGCGCTCGAGAGTATCCAGAACCAAGACCTCTACGATTTGCAGATTGTCGTTGTCTGCCGCGATGCTGCGCCCGGTGTGCGCCATTCGCTTCAAGTTGCTGCCGATAGGGACATCCATATTGATTTGATTGACGTCGAGGACGCGAAGCGCGGCGCTTGTCTTCGTGCCGGTTTTGATGCCTCGCGCGGCTCTCAAATCATCGCCATGAACGCCGATGAGTGGTTTGCTCCGCAGGCCCTTTCCAAGATGGTCGATATCGCGTGCGATACTGCGGCAGACATTGTGCTCCCCTCGGTGTCGCTCGATCGATACGATGCGCATCGCGAGCGTCATTCGCGCGTCTTGGATGCTACTCATATTTCCATTGATAGCAAATCTTCGATGGTGGCCGGGCTGCCTCAGTTGATTTTAGGCGGCCTAGTCGCTCAGACCTCTGGCGTGATGTACAGCCGCTCGCTGTTTGAGGCATGCCTGTCGCGCGGCAAGGCGTACCGTACGGTTGAGTTTATGGCTTATGCGCTCTCGCAGGCACGATTCGTGTCCGGCTGCGGCGACGCTTGTTTCCACGCGGTGGCACCTAAGCTTACAGATGCCTTTGATCCAACCATGTATGCCAGGATATCCGATGACACTCGAGCGCTCGACGAGCTTGCGGACTCACTCTCGGAAGCAGATAGCGGTGGTCGGCTCAAGCTGGCAAGCCAAAAGTTCTACTTTGCCGGACTGGTCGCCTGCATCGAGAATTTGTGTCTGAGCCCGCATGGGGTGTCGTCAATTGAGCGTTCCGCCCGCATGCGTGATATGCTCGAGGCGCCTCGAACCCGTCAGATGGTCGCCGCGCTCAAGGACAACCATCGGGGACTCGGTCTGTTGTTTGGGCCGATCGCCAGCGCCAAGCCCACGCGCTGCGTGATGTGTACGCATCTGGCAGCTTTTCTTAACCGGACGGGTGCAAAAACCGCCTAAACGGCTCATTTCGAAACAAATTTGCATAGAATTGTTTCGAAATGCGTTCTTATACACAAAAGCCTTCAAATAGCGTTAAACTATTCAATCACTGATTGATTGTCTCCGCCATCTTTTGGAGAGAGGGTTTGTATGGCTAAAAAACGCAATGGGCGCCAGGATGCCATTAGAGATATTGTGCGCAATAAGGACGTCCGCACGCAGCGCGTGCTGGTTGATGAGCTCCGCGCTATGGGCTTTGATTGCACGCAGGCGACTGTCTCTCGCGATATTGCCGATATGGGGCTGCGTAAGCTCCCTGAGGGCATCTATGTTCTGGCAGAGGACCTGCACCTGCAGCGTATGGTTTCCGAGCTCGTAACGGGCGTTCTGCGCACCGATAATCTGGTTATGATTAAGGCTCAGCCTGGTACGGCTTCCGGTATCGCCGCCGCCGTTGATGCGGCAGAGTTGCCCGATGTGCTTGGCTCGCTTGCCGGCAACGATACGATTTTGGTTATTGCCCAGACGGCCGAGGACGGCGAGCGTCTCGAGGCGCTGATCAATAAGCTGAGCAATTCTCGCAAGTAGGCGTGCGGGTCGTGCGCTCGGCACTGTGCGCGCTGACATAGTGGCTTGTAAGGGGTATCGACGTTGGTCGGTACCCCCTTTTTTGTCTGCCGGTATAAAGACCGCCCATCAGGTCGCATTAAACTAAAAAGGCCCCCGAGCAGTTTAATAAGCTGCTCGGGGCCTTGTTGCTTATGGCCGGATGATTTCTAGCCGACCGTATCGTCAGGCGTGGGCGAGGGGTCGGGAGTGGGCGTAGGCGTAGGCGTGCCGCCATCGCCGCCGGTCGAACCACCAGTGGAGCCACCCGTCGAGCCACCGGTCGTACCGGTGCCGCCGGTGGTGTCGCCGCCCGTGGTCTCGGTGGTCGTGGTCGTCGTTGTCGTCGTTGTGGTGGTTTCCTCTTCGTCCTCGTTCTCGTCCTTGTCGTCGTTCTCCGTCTTCTTGGTGTTGTTGGTGCCGTAGAACTTCCAGACGCTGTTGTTCTTGTAGGTGGGCGCCGTTCCGGTCGCAAACTCCTCGCGCTCGGTACCGGTCAGAACGGTGTTCATAAACCGCTTAAAGACAGGCAGGTTGGTGCTGTCGCCCAGCAGGTCTGTGCCGTATTTTTGGATAGGGATCTCGCCCGCGGAATAGCCGGTCCACAGGGCGCACGCCAGCTGCGGGGTATAGCCGCAGAACCACAGGTTGGTGGTGTTGTCGGTGGTGCCCGTCTTGCCGGCATAGGGCTGGTTGACGCTCAGGGCACCGGCAGCACCCGTACCGCCGCCCTGCATGACGCCGGACAGAACATCGGTGACCGCGGCGGCCTCGCCCTCGGTAAGCACCTGTGAGGGATTGTCGGTGTGCTGGTACAGCACCGAACCGGTACGAGAGTCAATCTCGGTGATGGCGATCGGCTGGCGATAGTAGCCGCCGTTGGCAAACGTCGCGTAGGCGGCGGCCATCTCGAGCGGCGAGATCGAGCCGGTGCCGAGCGTCATGACGGGAACGTCCTCGATGTTGTCCTTGGCGGGATCGATGCCGAGCTTTTTGACGAGCGAGATGATCTTGCTGTTGCCGACGGCTTCCGCCACCTGGATGTAGCCGGTGTTGGAGGAGTATGCCGTCGCCTGCTTAAGCGTGATGTTGCCATAGCTATGGTTGGCGTAGTTTTGGACCTCGGTCGTGGTGCCCTTGGCCTTGAGCGGCGAGTTGCAGTTGAGGGTGACGTTGGGGTTCATGCCGTTTTGGATGGCAGTTGCCAGTGTAAAGGCCTTGAAGGTGGAGCCGACGGGACGCTTGGCCGTGGCATGGTTTACGTGGTTCTCGTCGGCGTTGTAGTCGTAGCCGCCCACCATGCACTTGATGTAGCCGGTCTTGGGGTCGACGACGACCATGCCCATGTCCAGGCCGTCGAGTGAGAGCGTGTCGAGCTGCTCGCGGACGGCATTCTCTGCCACCTGCTGCATCGTGGGGTCGATGGTGGTCTTGACGGTCAGGCCGCCCTTAAAGAGCACGTCGGTCGAGAACTCCTGCTCCAGCAGCTGCTTAACATAGGCGACAAAGTAGGGCTGCGAGTATACGTCGACGCCGCTGCCCGAAATCTCGGTCACGTTGAGGGTGATGGGCTCGGCCTGTGCGGCATCGTGCTCCTCCTGGGTGATGTGGCCCAGGCGCAGCATGTTGTCGAGGACCTTGTTGCGGCGAGACAGTGCCAGGTCGGGATTGACCGTGGGGTCGTACTGCGAAGGCGAGTTGGGAAGGCCGATGAGCAGCGCGGCTTCGCTCAGGGTGAGGTCGGCGGCGCTCTTGGACAGGTAGGTCTCGGCTGCGGCCTCGATGCCGTAGGCGCCGTGGCCGTAATAGATGGTGTTGAGGTACATCATGAGGATCTCGTCTTTGGAGTACATGTCCTCCATCTTGACGGCGATGTAGGCCTCGCGCACCTTACGCTCGATGGTCGAGTCGAACTGCTCCTCCTGCAGGATGGTGTTGCGCACCAGCTGCTGGGTGATAGTCGAGGCGCCTTCGTGCCCGCCGCCGAGGGTTGCCACCGCAGCACGCGCGATACCCCACAGGTCGATACCGCCGTGCTCGTAGAAGCGCTCGTCCTCGACGTCAACGGTGCCCTGCAGCACGTAGGGGGAGACCTCGTCCTTGGTGATGGACTTGCGGTTTTGCGTGTAGAAGCTCGCGATCTTGTTGCCGTTGCAGTCGACGATCTCGGTGGGCTCGCTCACCAGATACGCGTTGGCGTCGGTGTAGTCGGGCAGATCGGACAGCCAGCGGTTGACGTTGCCGACCATGCCGATGCCAAACGCCACGCCCGCGATAAGCAAAAAGCCCAAAAACGAGAGCAGGATTATGGGCAGGGCATGCGTCTTTGAACGGCTGCGTCCCTGTCGTTGGCGAGGACCCATATATTGACCTCCAGGTATGTCGTGCCGGACGGCGGATGTGCCGTCGGGGCAGGATGGACATAAGTTATTACACGATAAACCAAACGGGGCGCGCGAGGCCTCGTGTATGCTGGAAGACGGCATTTTTCAGAGTGAATGCATACCTTGGTAAGGAGTTTGCCGATGGCGATTCGGACGATGGGGCCGAGCGGACAACACAAGACTGGATTGGATGCTGCCGGTGCGGCGCTGCCCGAGCTGCTGGCGCCGGCGGGCGGGCTCGACCAGATGCTTGCGGCCATCGCCGCGGGCGCCGATGCCATCTATGCGGGGTTGGGCGGCTTTAACGCCCGTGTGAGCGCTCATGGCTTTACGGATGACGAGTTTGCGCGCGGTTGCGCCGTGGCGCATGCCCATGGCGTGCGCGTGTACGTGACGCTCAACGTGTTCGTGTTTGACGATGAGCTGTCCGACGCGGTGGCGTTGGGAGCTCATGCACTGGAGCTGGGCGCCGATGCTCTGATTGTCGCCGATGCCGGGCTGGCCTGCGCGCTGCGCACGGCGATTCCCGGGGTCGAGATTCACCTGTCCACGCAGGCGGGCGTTCACAGCGAGGGTGCCGTGCGGCTTGCCGCCGATGAGCTGGGGGTCGAGCGCGTGACGACGGCGCGCGAGCTGACGGTCGACGAGATTGCGGCGCTATGTGCCACGGGCGTGCCCATCGAGGTATTCTGCCACGGTGCGATTTGCATCGGCTATTCGGGGGCGTGCGAGTTCTCGGCCCTGCGGCGTGGGCGCTCGGCGATGCGCGGCGACTGCACGCAGCCGTGCCGTCTGGCGTACGACCTGGTGGACGAGGCGGGGCAGAGCGTTGTCGCCGTCGAGGGAGATCGCCTGCTGTGCCCGCGCGACTATCTGGGTATTGCGCATCTGCCCGAGCTTGTAGATGCCGGCGTGGCGTCGCTCAAGATCGAGGGGCGCATGAAGAACCCCGATTACGTATTCAACGTGGTGCGGGTGTGGCGCCGGGCACTCGATATGCTGTGCGACGGCGCGTGGGACCCCGGTGCCGTGGAAGAGCTTGAGCGCGAGCTGGGAAGGTCGTTTAACCGTGGGTTTACCGATGCGTACCTGCGAGGGCGTTCGGGTGCCGAGCTGATGAGCTTTGAGCGCGCAATTAACCAGGGCGTGCGCGTGGGGCGCTTGGTCGCTGTGGGCCACGAAGAGGTGACCGTTGAGCTCGACGCCGCCGTGGCGGCGGGTGACACGCTCGAGATTCGGTTCTATCCGGGTGTCGACGCGCGTCCCGATGTGCCCAAGCGCTGGCCGCAGGTGCCCTGCCCGGTGGATGCCGCAGCGGGGAAGCGCGCCGTCGTGCATTGCAAGCGTAAGGTGGACGCGGGCTGCGAGGTATACCTGATTCGCAGCGCCGGCGTGTTGGATCAGACGGCGGCGGTGTTGGAGCGCATGCGGGCCGAGGCGGATGCGATTGCGCCCGTTGCGCGTGCCGTTGAGGTGCTGCCCTTTGAGGACGTTGCGGTGGATGGCGGTGCGTCGACGGAGTTGGTGGAGTGCGCGGTTCCCGCTCGCATGGTTTTTGCTTGGCAGCTGATGGATGCCGACCCGCGCGGAGAACTCGATTTGTCCGACGCTGTTGTGGTGCTTGACGAGGTGTGCCGCGCGAGTGACGCTGACTGGACCCGCTCACTGATGCAGCGTGCCGGGCGCGTCGTCTGCCGCAACCTGGGACAGGTGGTGATCGCTCGCGAGCTGGGCGTGACGTTTGACGTGGCGGCGCCGGTGTTCTGCGCGAATCGGGCCACGCTTACCTGGCTGCGCGGACTCGGTGCGGGGCGGGTGTACTTGCCGGCCGAGTTGCTCGGCAATGATGCGGAGCGTATTGCCGAACTGGCTGCTGAACCCGGCGTCTTGGGTCCGGTCGACGCCGACCGTCCCGAGCTTATGGTGTGCGAGCACTGCCTGCTGACCGCCGAGGGCGTCTGCGCCACCGATGCGACGGGACAGGTCCGTTGCCGCGACTGCTTGCGTCGTCGGCAGGTACGCTATCTGGTCGAGCGTGACGGTACACGTCTGCCAGTTGCCATCGACGCATGCGGCAGGACGAGGATTTTCCTGTCGTAGGTGCTGCGTCGCGTCAGTTTGTTATCATATGAGAGTTTATGGACTTCCAGCACCGCCGTTTTCGGCGAGGGTGCTATAGCAAAAGGAGGATACCCAATGCTGTCTGTTGACGAGCAAATGCGTATCATCACCTCGGGCGCTGCGAAGATCGTCCCCGAGGCCGACCTTCGCAAGAAGCTTGAGAAGGGCGAGCCCCTCAACATCAAGCTCGGCGTCGATCCCACCAGCCCCGACCTGCACCTGGGCCACGCCGTGCCGCTGCGCAAGATGCGTCAGTTCCAGGACCTGGGCCACAACGTCACCCTCATCATCGGCAACGGTACCGCACTGATCGGCGACCCCTCGGGCAAGAATTCCACCCGCCCGCAGCTTTCTCAGGAGCAGATCGAGGCCAATGCCGAGACCTACGTGAGCCAGGCCATGAAGATCCTGGACCCCGAGAAGACCACCATCGTGCACAACGGCGACTGGATCTTGTCGATGGATCTGGCCGGTCTGCTGCAGGTGTGCTCCAAGTTCACCGTCGCCCGCATTCTTGAGCGCGATGACTTTACCAAGCGCTACCAGTCCCAGACGCCGATCGCCCTGCACGAGTTCCTGTATCCCGTGATGCAGGCATACGATTCGGTCATGATTAAGGCTGACGTGGAGATGGGCGGCACCGACCAGCTTTTCAACCTGCTCGCCGGCCGTGAGCTCATGGAGAAGATGGGCATGGAGCCCCAGATCGCGCTCACCATGCCGCTGCTCGAGGGCACCGATGGCGTTCGTAAGATGTCCAAGTCCTACGGTAACTACATCGGCCTGACCGACGCGCCCAAGGACATGTTCGGCAAGACCATGTCCATCCCCGACGAGATGATCGGCAAGTACTACCGCCTGGCGAGCTCGCTCACCCCGGCCGAGGTCGACAAGATCGACGCTGCCCTGGCCGATGGTTCTGCCGACCCCTACGAGCTCAAGCGCGCTCTGGGCCGCGACCTGTGCGACACCTACCACGGCGTCGGTGCCGGCGACGAGGCTCAGGCCGAGTTCGACCGCGTGTTCAAGGAGGGCCAGCTCGCCGACTTCCCCGAGAAGCACGTTGAGCTGACTGTTAACGACGAGGGCCAGATCTACCTCGCCGGCCTGCTCAAGGACTTGGGTCTTTCGGCGAGCGCCGGCCAGGCTCGTCGCGATATCGACGGCGGCGGCGTCAAGATCAACGGCAAGGCCGTGGCTCCCAAGAGCTATAACATCGATCCCAGCGCTCTCAAGCTGGGCGACACCCTCTCCGTGGGCAAGCGCAAGGGCTTCAAGTTGGTTTAGTTACGCGGTTTTACCAAACCGCGTAATCGGTTGACGCTGCGCGGGCTCCAGAGCGACAACTTGTCATTCAAAGAGGACGGCATGACCAGAAGGTCTATGCCGTCCTCTTTTCATGCCAATTTGTTCGCTCTGGAGTCCGCTCGCTGTCCGTCCTCCACCTACGGCGTTGTCCTGGTTGGCACTTAGGGACGTTTCTTTTTGGTGCAAAGCAACCTGCCCCCATTGCGCCAAGCGACGTGTGCCGTTAAGCGGAGAGGCGTATTGTTGACCCATCGTTTGGGCATACAATGGCTATTGACTTGCTGCGGTGAAGGCCTGTCCGCTCCGCAGCTGTTTTCTACGGTTAAAGGAGTATGTATGTCCGTTGAGGTCATGAGGTCTGTGATCGATGCTGCCGAGGGGCGCGTGCCCGTCGACACGCTGTTTACCAATGCGCAGATTGTCGACGTGTATGGCCAGCGTGTGGCGCCCGGCAGCGTTGCCGTCAAGGACGGTGTGATCGTCGGCGTGCTCTACGATGGTCGCGACGATGCCGCTGGCACCTACGAGGCTGCCGAGGTTATCGACTGCCAGGGTCGCTATCTCGCCCCCGGCTTTATCGACGGACATCTGCACATTGAGTCCTCGAACATCCGTCCCGCCGAGTATGCGCGCATGGCGGCGACGCGCGGTACCACCACCGCCATTGCCGACAGCCACGAGATCGCCAACGTGGCGGGGCTCGACGGCCTGCGCTTTATGATCGAGGACGGTCGCCGCGCGCCCATTTCCATCAAGTACATGATGCCCTCATGCGTGCCCGCGCTGCCCGATGAGCAAGCGGGCGCTGTGATTACCGCTGCTGACATGCAGGCGTTTTTTGCCGAGCATCCGGGCGACGTTTTTGGCCTGGGCGAGATGATGAACCTGCCGGGCGTCTTTATGGCCGATCCCGAGACCTGCGTTCGCATCGATGCTGCCAACCAGACGCCGTCCAAGCAGGTCGACGGCCATGCGCCGCTCGTTGCCGGCAAGGACCTCAATGCCTATGCCGCGGCGGGCATTATCGCCGACCACGAGTCGACGATTCCCGAGGAGGCGCTCGACAAGCTGTCTCGCGGCATGTACGTGATGCTGCGCGAGGGTACGTGCAGCCATGATCTGGCCAACCTGTCGCCGATGCTGCTGGAGAATCCCGCGCGCGCCCGCCGCTGCTGCTTTGCGACTGACGACCGCGCTCCTTCCGATGCGCTTGCAACCGGCATGATCGACAATGCCTGCCGCGTGGCGATTGAGGCCGGTATCGACCCCGTGGTCGCTATCTCTATGGCGTCCCTCTCCACGGCCGAGGCGTTTGGCCTGGATCACGGCTGCCGCGACCCGCACGAGCTCCGCGGTGCGATTGCCCCGGGCAAGCGTGCCGACCTGCTGGTGCTCAATGACCTGACGTTTGCCACGGCTCCGCATCGTGTATATGCCGCCGGTGCCCTGGTGGCGCAGGACGGCACCTTTGTGGGCGAGATCGCACCCGAGATGGCCGAGGTTGCGGCCCTTGCCGATGAGCTGCGCGCCTCCGTTAAGCTGCCGAAGCTTTCGCTCGACGTATTCGACTATGCCTTTAAGCCGGGCGAGGCCGTGATTGACGTGGTGCCGGGTAAGGCCATCACGGGTATGGTTCGTCCTGAGACTGACGAGGACTTGCGCCGCATTATGCTGATTGAGCGCCATGGCCGTGGCGTGTCGCTGCAGGCCGAGGGCGCCGACGGCGACGGCCCCGCGGGTCTGGGCTTGGTCGGCAAGCATATCGGCCGTGGTTGGGTGCGCGGCTTTACCATCACGGGCGGCGCCATTGCCTCCACGATCGGCCACGACTCGCACAACGTGTGCGTGGTGGGCGACAATGCGGCGGATATGATGGCTGCCGTTGAGGCCGTGGGCCAGGGCGGCCACGTGCTGGTGCGCAACGGCGAGGTCGTGGCGCGCATTCCGCTGGCGCTCGGCGGCCTGATGAGCGAGGGCACGGCCGAAGACGTTGCGGCGCAGCACGACGACTTTATGGTCAAGGCGCGCGCCATGGGTATTGAGCCGCCGCTCGACCCCATCATGGGCATCATCTTCCTGCCCCTGCCGGTCATCCCGACGCTCCGCATCCGCCCCGAGGGCATGTTCGACGTCACAACCTTCACCTACGCCGACTAGTCATCGGGGACGTTCTTAAACGTCTAGTCGCCTGCGACACTCTTTGACGTGTTGCCTGGCGCTGCGAATGTGGGACCCCTGGTGCGCGTGAGCTATTTGCCAGGTCCTTGTAACGTTTGCGCCCGCGGAGTCTTACCTGAGCTCCCTTTGGGTACGTTGGAATCGGATACACGTTCGATTCCAACAAGCCCGAAGGGAGCTTTTCTATGTTTAAACTGATTGCATCCGATATGGACGGCACACTGCTTGACGAAAACGGCCAGGTGCCTCCCGAGACCTACGAACTGATTCTGGCGCTACACGAGCATGGCGTGCATTTCGCCGCATCGTCAGGTCGTCGCTACGATCGCCTGTGCGAGTTCTTTGCGCCCGTTCGCGACAAGATGGACTTTGTCGCCGCTAACGGCGCCCAGGTCTACGCCGACGGTAAGATGGTAGACCGTGAGGTGTATTCCCACCTGGCGATTCGAAGGCTCGCCCAAGCCGTCAGGACGTTTCCCAATCTGCATCTTGCGCTCTTTGACCGAACCAAGTCCTTCCTGCTCGATGACGAGTGCAAGTTCGTGCGTGAGGTCGATAAGGACCTTCCCAATGCCGAGCGCATTTGGGAGCTGCCCGACCCCAGCGTAAATATCATCAAAGCGAGTATCTTTTGCGACGACAGTGCGGTTATGGACAGTGCGTACGTGCTACAGCGCGAACTTGGTCAGCTCTTTACTTTTGCGCCTTCGGGCAACGCGTGGATCGATGCCATGCAGCCTGGTGTGTCGAAGGCCTCGGGTATCGCGCAGCTCGCGGAGCATTACGGCATTGGACGCGACGAGGTCATGGCGTTTGGCGACTCGATGAACGACTACGAGATCATTCGCTTTGTCGGTACGGGCTGCGCGATGGAAAACGCGCGCCCCGCGCTCAAGGCGGTGGCCGATCGCGTGGTGGGTTGTAATCGCGACCACGCCGTCCAGCAGGAGCTCCGTCGCGTGCTGGAGAGTCTCTCCTAATCCGGCAGATGGGGACGTTCCTTTTCTGTCGGCAGTGGGGGACAGTCCTTGCAGCTTTTTCGCGAAGACTGTCCCCAACGACTAGTCATTCAAGAACGCCCCAATGACTAGGCGAGGGCGGCCATGATGGTGCGGGCGACGCCGTCGTGGTCGTTGTCGTATTCGGTGATGGCGTCGGCGGCCTCGCGATCTTCGGGCTCGGCGTTGATCATGGCCATGCCATGGCCCGCTGCCTGCAGCATGGGGATGTCGTTGATGTTGTCGCCGAACGCCCAGGCGTCGGCGAGACGCTCGCCCAGATGCTCACACAGCCACGTGAGGGCCGTTCCCTTGGTGGCGCCTTCGCCCATAACCTCGATATTCATGGCGTACGAACGCGTGACCTCAATGCCTCCGAGCGTGTCGAGCGCCGCCGCGATGGCGTCGCGATCGGCCGGGTCGTGCCAGTACATAGCGATGCGTTCGAGCGTCTCGACCTCGTCGATTTTGCTGTCGATATTCATGTCGATCGGCGTTCGTGTGCGCTTGAGCGAAGCCGCGATGTGGGGGTCGCCGCCACAGAACTCATCCAGACGCCCGTATAGCGAGCGGGGGAGGAAGCACTGCCCATCCGCGAAGATATCGAAGGTCACATCGTGGCCGGCGGCAATGCGATGGATGCGGTGGGCAATGCCACGGTCGAGCGGACGGCTCAAGATGCACGTGGCGCGCGAGGCGTCGGTGGGCGTATCCTCGTCGAGCTGCCAGACGCTGGCGCCGTTGGCACAGACCGCGTAATGCACGGCGGGATGGGCGAGAATGGGCTCAAAGATGCCCGACAGTGGACGTCCCGTGCAGGGAACAAACTCGATGCCACGACATGCGAGCTCGTCGAGCATCGCCCAGGTGGCATCGCTCATTTGCTTATCGCTCGTCAGCAGCGTCCCATCCATATCGGAAAACACAATCATTTGATGCAGCCCTTTCTACTGGCATAAAAAGCGTGGCCGAGGGCGGTGATGCCCTGGCCACGCTCGGGTTCTATAACGGTCCGCGTCCTAGCGATCGGCGAGCGGCTTGTATTCCAGCGGCTCGATAACCGGGCGATACGCGGGACGGATGATGCGGTGCGCGCAGAAGAGCTCTTCCATGCGGTGCGCCGACCAGCCGGCCATACGGGCGACGGCGAACAGCGGTGTAAAGAGCGTCTCGGGCACGCCGAGCATCTTGTAGATAAAGCCTGTGTACAGGTCGATGTTGGCGCAGATGGGCTTGGTCATGCCGTGGTCGCGCATCACCTGCGGGGCCAGGCGCTCGATGCGCTCGATGAGCGCGAACTCCTCGCCCAAGTCCTTCTTGGCGGCAAGCGAGCGCGCGTAACGGCGGCAGACCTCGGCGCGCGGGTCGCTCAGCGTATAGACGGCGTGGCCCATGCCGTAGATGAGGCCGGTGCCGTCGAAGGCCTGCTTGTCGAGGATCTTGCCCAGGTAGGCCGCGACCTCGTCCTCGTCCTCCCAATTGGAGACATGCGCACGGATGTCCTCGTGCATGGACACGACCTTGGCGTTGGCGCCGCCGTGGCGCGGGCCCTTGAGCGAGCCGATGGCCGCGGCGTAGGCGGAATACGGGTCGGTGGCCGAGGAGGACAGCACGCGGCAGGCAAACGTGGAGTTGTTGCCGCCGCCGTGCTCTGCATGCAGCATGAGCATCACGTCGAGCAGCATGGCCTCATCGCGGGTGAACGCCATACCGCCGCGGAGCACCTGTAGGATGGTCTCGGCGGTGGAGAGGCCGGGCGTGGGGTGCGGCACGTGAACCTCGGAGCCGCGAAGCTTGGCGATCGAGGCCATGTGTGCGAAGGCGGCGATGCGCGGGAGACGTGCGAGCATGGAAATAGCCACGTCGATCTCATGCTCGGGCGTGATCACGTCTGGTTCGGCGTCGAAGGCGTAGAGCAGCAGCACGGCGCGTTGAAGCACATTCATGATGCTCGACGACACCGTGGTCATGGGGAACTCGCGGACGTATTCGTCGCTCAGGTGTCTAAAAGCACCCAGGCGTCCGCAAAAACCGTCGAGTTCCTCTTTGGTGGGCAGCGAGCCCGTGATGAGCAGGTAGGCGACCTCTTCGTAGCCATAGCGATCCTCGGCCTGGGCGTTGTTGACCAGGTCCTCGATGCTGTAGCCACGAAGCGTGAGTTTGCCCTGATCGGGCACGACTTTGCCGTCGACCTTGTTGTAGCCATGCACATCCGAGATGCGGGTAAGGCCCGCGACCACGCCCGAGCCGTCGGCATTGCGCAGGCCGCGCTTGACGTTGTGCTCTACGAACAGGTCCTCGTCGTATGGGGCGGTCGGCAGGCCGTGGTAGAGGTTTTCGCTTTCGGGCGAAATCTGACGGCTCGCCTCGTAATCCAGAACCAGGCGGCTCAGGTGATCGTCGAAGCGGTAGTAGATTTTCTTGGCGTCGTAGGCCATGCGCGCTCCTCTCCGGTCCGCTTTGGGGCCGCGCGCTTGGACGATATGACGTCAAGCTGCCCCGAGCGGCTTGTTCGCTACAGGCGGTACATAAAGTTAAAGACGTCCTCGCGCTGAATGGACACGTTGACGCCCGAAAGCTCGCCTGCCTCGGCCAGGGCCTTCTGCAGCTCGGCGAAGTCGAGCTTGGACTCGGCGGTGTCGGCCAGCATGGTCATGGTGAAGATGTCCTCGATAATGGACTGCGTAATGTCGCGGATGTCGACGTTGGCCTCGCCCAGAACACGGGTGACGCCGGCGACGATACCGGGGCGGTTCTTGCCAAGGACGGTGATGACGATGCGGGAGGACGAGATCTCGGCCATGGGAAACCCTTTCGCGTGATTGCGGCGCGCGCGGGGCGCTCCGCTACGGTACAGTGTTCATCATTGTACCTGTCTGGCGCAAAAAAGGCGCGCTCGCTGCGGCGTTACATGCCTGCAACATGGGAGAAGGGGCAACAGGGTGCGTGTCCGCTGCGGTTGGTCGCGCCGCGTTGCACAAAGACCGTGAACCTTTTGTGGGACGCGCGGCGCCGTGGTACCATAGCCGAGTTTGTTGTCTTGGTCGGAAACCAAGACGCCTTATGCGCTGATCGGTAACCAGCGCCTGACCAATAAGGAGTCCTACCATGAAGCAGGGTATCCATCCCCAGTATGTCGAGTGCACGGTGACGTGCTCCTGCGGCAACACCTTCAAGACGCACGCTACCGTGTCCGAGATGAAGGTCGAGCTTTGCAACGAGTGCCACCCGTTCTACACCGGCCAGCAGAAGTTCGTCGACACCGGTGGACGCGTCCAGCGCTTCGCCGACAAGTTCGGTGGCGCCGCTGCCGCCCAGCTCAAGAAGGCCGAGGAGGCCAAGGCTGCCAAGGCCGCCAAGGCTGCTGAGGCCGAGGCCGCTCGCAAGGCCGCCGCTGAGGCTAAGGCTGCCGAGAAGGCTAAGCGTGCTGCTAAGTTTGCCGAGGAGGCTGCCAAGCAGGCCGCCGAGGCTCCCGCAGAGGCTCCCGTCGAGGAGGCCGCTGCCGAGGCCGAGACCACCGAGGCTGCTGAGTAAATAGTTCGCCGCGGAATCACTCGCATTCATGGCGTGAGGGCCGTGCATCCATTTGGGTGCGCGGCCCTTTTCTTTTTATTGGTGCAAACCAACCTGCCCCCATTGCACCAAATGGCAGAGAGGCAGCGTTTGCCCAGATAAAACCTGCCAAAATTAACCTGTCCCATTGTGGCAGGTTGGTCGTAGTTATTACGTGGCGGTCGAGGTCGACCGTATAGGCCGCGCCTTGTTTGGCTAAAGTACAATCATCTGTGTTTAACTCGCCCGCAGCTGCACGGCGTGGGCGATGGCCAAAAAGGAA
Source organism: uncultured Collinsella sp. (assembly GCA_959028445.1). Lineage (GTDB taxonomy): Bacteria > Actinomycetota > Coriobacteriia > Coriobacteriales > Coriobacteriaceae > Collinsella. Next base: position 58,095 of record CAUFRY010000008.1, read on the forward strand.
AACCACATGGGATTCATGTCAAAGCTGCTGTCCTTTGGATCCGATAAGGACCTTAAGCGCTACTACAAGATCGTCGACCAGATCAACGGTCTTGAGCCCCAGTTTGAGAAGATGACCGAGGAGGAACTCCGCGGCCAGACCGATAAGTTCCGCGAGCGTTACGCCAACGGCGAGTCGCTCGATGACATGCTCCCCGAGGCCTTTGCCACCGTGCGTGAGGCTTCCAAGCGCACCATGGGTATGCGCCACTTTGACGTGCAGCTCATTGGCGCCATGGCGCTTCATGAGGGGCATATCGCCGAGATGAAGACCGGCGAAGGCAAGACCCTGGTCTCCACGCTGGCCGGCTACCTCAACGCTATTGCCGGCAAGGGTGTACACGTCGTTACCGTCAACGATTACCTGGCCAAGCGCGACTCCGAGTGGATGGGCCGCATCTACAAGTACCTGGGCATGACCGTCGGTCTGCTCCAGAACAACATGCCGCTCGAGCTCAAGCGTCCGGCCTACCAGGCAGACGTCACCTACGGCACCAACTCCGAGTTCGGTTTCGACTACCTGCGCGACAACATGGTCACCCGCCCCGAGCAGCGCGTGCAGCGCGGCCACAACTACGCCATCGTCGACGAGGTTGACTCCATCCTGATCGATGAGGCCAGAACGCCGCTCATCATCTCGGGCGCTGGCACCAAGTCCGCCAGTACCTACAAGGACTTCGCGCGTGCCGTGCGTGGCCTTGAGCGCGGCGAGGACGTGTCGCACGACATGCTTACCGCCACCGAGGACGTTGAACCCACGGGCGACTACGTCATGGACGAGGCCAAGCACACCATTGCTGCCACCGAGCGCGGTCTTAAGAAGATCGAGCGCCGCCTGGGTATCGATGACATCTACGCCGACCTTTCGGGTCAGCTGGTCAACCACCTGCAACAGGCGCTGAAGGCCCAGTACATGTTCCACCGCGACAAGCAGTATGTGGTCACCAACGGCGAGGTCAAGATCGTCGACGAGTTCACAGGCCGCATTATGGAAGGCCGCCGCTATTCTGAGGGCCTGCACCAGGCCATCGAGGCCAAAGAGGGCGTGCTCGTACGCGAGGAGAACCAGACCCTGGCCACCATCACCCTGCAGAACTACTTCCGTCTGTATGACAAGCTCTCCGGCATGACCGGCACGGCACTTACCGAGGATGCCGAGTTCCGCGAGATCTACAAGCTGCCCGTCGAGGTTATCCCCTCCAACAAGCCCGTGCAGCGCGTGGACCACGAGGACCTGGTGTACCGCACCATTCAGGCCAAGTACAACGCCGTCGCCGACGATGTCGAGCGTCGCCACGCCAAGGGCCAGCCGGTCCTGGTGGGCACCGTCTCCATCGAGAGCTCCGAGAAGCTGTCCGCCGCCCTTACCAAGCGCGGCATCGCACACGAGGTCCTCAACGCCAAGCACCATGAACGCGAGGCCCATATCGTGGCCCAGGCTGGTCGCTATGGCGCCGTGACCATCGCCACCAACATGGCCGGCCGTGGTACCGACATCCTGCTGGGCGGCAACCCCGACGAGTTGGTGCGCGAGCGCCTGGAGTACGAGGGCCTGACCATGGAGGACGTGACGCCCGAGCAGCTCGAGCAGTTTAACACCGAGGCCAAGGAGACTTGCAAGGCCGAGCGCGAGCGCGTGCTTGCCGCCGGTGGCCTGACCGTCATCGGCACCGAGCGCCATGAGTCCCGTCGTATCGACAACCAGCTGCGCGGCCGCTCCGGCCGTCAGGGCGATCCGGGCGAGACCCAGTTCTACCTGTCGCTCGAGGACGACCTCATGCGCCTGTTCGGCGGCGACAAGATGGACCGCGTCTCCAAGATGATGGTCACGGCCGACATGGGCGACGACATGCCCATCCAGCACAAGATCATCTCCAAGGCCGTCGAGAGCGCCCAGCACAAGGTCGAGAGCATCAACTTCTCCATGCGTAAGAGCGTCCTTGAGTACGACGACGTCATGAACAAGCAGCGCCAGGTCATCTACGCCGAGCGCAATAAGATTCTGGACGGCAAGGACCTGACCGACCACATCACCGAGGTCATGCACGACACCGTGTACCGCTGCGTGCAGGAGTTCTGCACCAAGGACAGTCACGATGGCGAGCGCGACCTGGAGGGCCTGCGCAAGTGGGTTGTGGAGCTCACCGGCCACATCGATACGCCGAAGTTCCCCGACGAGGATTATGAGGCCCTGGCTGCCGATGTCCTGGCTTACGTAGAGAAGTGCTACAACATGAAGGCCGAGCGCTTGGGCGAGGACCTGATGCGCGAACTCAACACCCAGGTCATGCTGCGCGTCATCGATACCCGCTGGATGAACTACCTGCAGGAGATGGACTACCTCAAGACCGGCATCGGCCTGCGCGGCTTTGGCCAGCGCGACCCGCTGGTCGAGTACAAGACCGAGGCCTACGGCGCGTTCCAGATGCTCGTCGACACCATGTACGAGGATTACCTGCGTACGGTTCTGCGCATCGAGATCAAGGCTGCCCCGCGTGCCGTGGAGCACAAGGAGGAGCCCGCGCTCGAGGGTGCGCGCTTCTCCGGTCCTGCCGAGGTCGATGGTGACAACGGCGACTCGGTGCTGCGCAAGCAGGCGCAGGTGCAGGCCCGCACGGCTGTCCAGGGTGGTCCGGCTGCCGTCAACAACGGTGGCAAGGTGACCACCTATCGCAAGTCCGAGAGCGACGATCCGTACGTCAACGTGGGCCGCAACGACCCGTGCCCCTGCGGTAGCGGCAAGAAGTTTAAGTACTGCCACGGCAGGAATCGTTAATGGCTGAGGCTTTAGAGATAACGCCCGCCGAGCTGGACGCGTTCGCGGACCGGCTCGGCGAGGTCGAGTCGTATCTCCACCTGGACGAGAAGCGTACCCGCGTGTTCGAGCTCGAGGCCAAAAGTGTTGCCCCTGGCTTTTGGGATGACGCCGACGCCGCCCGTGCCACCATGGAGGAGATCGCGCGCACCAAGGAAGATATCGCTGCCGTGGACACCGCGCGCGGCGAGCTTTCCGATGCCCGCGCCGCGCTGGAGCTTGCCGAGGAGATGGGGGATGACCCCGACGCCGCCGCCCTTCGCGAGGAGGCTGCAGCCACGGCTGAGCGCCTGGCCCGTGCCATCGATGAGCTTGAGCTTTCGAGCTGGTTTACCGGTGAGTTCGATCACGGCGATGCCATTGTGACCATCAAGCCCGGACAGGGTGGTCTGGAGGCCCAGGACTGGACCTTCATGCTCTTTAAGATGTACATGAAGTACTGCCAGCGTCGCGGCTGGAAGGTCACCATCAACGACTGTCCCGCGGCCGAGGTCATCGGCATTGACCGTGCGACCTTTACCGTCGAGGGCAAGGACGCATTTGGCATGCTGCGCGCCGAGGCCGGCGTCCACCGCTTGGTTCGCATTAGCCCCACCGACGACAAGAAGCGCCGCCAGACCACGTTTGCCGGCGTCGAGGTCATCCCCGTGCTACCCGATGATATCGACATCGAGATCAGTCCCGATGACATCCGCGTGGACGTGTACCACGCGAGCGGCCCGGGCGGTCAGGGCGTCAACACCACCGACTCCGCCGTGCGCGTGACGCATTTTCCCAGCGGCATTGTGGTCACCTGCCAAAACGAGCGCAGCCAGATTCAGAACAAGGCCGCGTGCATGCAGATCCTCAAGGCTCGCCTGTACGAGATTGAGCTCGAGAAGCGCGCCGAGGCGCTCGATGAGATCCGCGGACCCAAGACCACGATTGGTTTTGGCAACCAGATTCGCAGCTACGTGCTCTACCCGTACCAGATGGTCAAGGACTTACGCACGGGCGTGGAGACCAGCAATGTCGAGGCCGTCCTTGACGATGGCGACCTGGACCCGTTTGTTATTGGCTACCATCGCTGGGCTACCGGCAACGCCGATGCAGAAGGCTCGGAGGTCTAAAACATCGGGTGGCTTCAAGCCGATGCCAAGCCCAACGGTTGGACGGGTTTGTATCCAGAATAAACCCTGCGCAGGGGTGGTTTTTGTCCGGCGAATCGGTAGAATCGAATACAAGAAGAAGTTCAAAGCGCATCCGTTTGGGTGCGCTTTTTTGAGGGAGGCAGCATGGCATATCGTCTGGACATCAAGCGCATTCTTTCGATGAACTTCTTTCACGACCTGCCCCAGATCATGTTGGGGTGTGCCTTGGCCGCCATCGCGACCGACTTGTTTTTGATTCCCAACGGTCTTGCCGCCGGTGGCGTTACGGGCCTTGCCACCATTATCCAGGCGGTCGGCGCGGCGCGCGGCCTATCGCTTCCCGTTGGTATTCAGACGATCGTGATGAACGCCTTGCTGTTGTTGGTCGTTATGCGCGAGGGCGGCATGTTCTACGTGGTGCAGACCGCGACGGGCTTTGTGCTGCTGGGCTTCTTTACCGATCTGTTCGCCCCGTTTGTAGCACCTCTGGCGGATGCGGACCTGATGCTCCCTGCCATGTGGGGCGGCATTATTACGGGCATCGGTTACGGCATGGTGTTGCGCGCCGGCGCCAACACCGGCGGCTCGGACACGATTGGCCAAATCATCTCGCGTAACACCTCGCTGCCGGTGGGCTCGACCGTCATGGCGATCGATGTTGCCGTATGCGCGCTATCGGCTCCGGTCTTTTCAATCGAAAACGCACTGTATGCAGGCCTTTCGATGGTCATTAGCGGCTACGTGATCGATGCCGTGGTCGATGGTGGCAACAAACGCCGTATGGTACTCATCATCTCGGACAAGTTCCCTGATATCGCTGCCGATATCATGTATGGCCTGGGTCGTGGTTGTACCAAGTTTAAGGCGACTGGCATGTATTCGGGTGCCGAGAAGCCAGTGATTATGGTCATCGTGAGCCGTCGAGAGCTCAATACCCTCAAGACGATCGTGCGCGAGCGCGATCCTCATGCCATCGTGACGGTTGCCGACGTTACGGAAGCCTTCGGCGAGGGATTCAAGGACATTAGCGCGTAGGGTCGATCGCGTTCCATCCAAAAGACGTTCACATTGATAAACCGTTTCATCAGCGGTTCTGCCTGCTAAATTGTTCAAATAATGATAAAAACTCTGGTAAAGCCATCAGTTTCCAGCATAATGAATGACGTACGTGCATTGCGGCTGTGTTGGGATTACCTTCGGTGCCGTGCGCATTTTGTCTAATGAGGATGAAAGGAAGGCACAATGAGCGACGAAGAGCTCAAAAAGGTTGCCAACGAGGTAAGGAAGGGCATCGTCACCGGCGTGCACGCTGCCAAGTCCGGCCATCCGGGCGGTTCGCTCGGCGCTGCCGACATCATGACCTATCTGTACTTTGAGGAAATGAACGTCGACCCGGCCGATCCCCGCAAGGCCGATCGCGACCGTTTTGTGCTCTCCAAGGGCCATTGCGCTCCGGGCCTGTACGCCGTGCTCGCCGAGCGTGGGTTCTTCCCCAAGGAGGATCTCGAGACGCTGCGCCATATCGGCAGCCACCTGCAAGGTCATCCCAACATGAACGACACCCCGGGCGTCGATATGTCCACCGGCTCGCTCGGCCAGGGCATCTCCGCCGCCGTGGGCATGGCGGTTGCCGCCAAGCACTGGGGCGATACTTACCGCACGTACGCCCTGCTGGGTGATGGCGAGAGCGAGGAGGGCCAGGTCTGGGAGGCAGCCATGTTTGCCGGCAACCAGCAGCTCGATAACCTCTGCGTGATCGTCGACCACAACGGCCTGCAGATCGACGGCCCCGTCGAGGAGGTCAACGACCCCATGCCGCTCGCCGACAAGTTCCGCGCCTTTAAGTTCCACGTGGTGGAGCTTGCCGACGGCAACGATTTCGATCAGATCCGCGCCGCCTTTGCCGAGGCCCGCGCCACCAAGGGTCAGCCGACCGCCATCATCGCCGAGACCATGAAGGGCAAGGGCGTTTCCTTTATGGAGAACCAGGTTGGTTGGCACGGCAAGGCCCCCAACGATGAACAGTTTGAGCAGGCCATGGCAGAGCTCACGGCCGCCGGAGAGGAGCTCTAGGATGGCAGACGTCAAAAAAATCGCCACGCGCGTAAGCTACGGCGAGGCCCTCGTCGAGCTCGCCAACGAGCACGATGACTTTGTGGTCCTCGACGCTGACCTGGCCGCCGCCACGCAGACCGGCAAGTTCAAGGCCGCCTGCCCCGATCGTTTCTTCGATGTGGGCATTGCCGAGAGCAACCTGATGGGCGTCGCCGCCGGTATCGCGACCACCGGCCGCGTTGCCTTCGCGAGCACCTTTGCCATGTTTGCCGCCGGCCGCGCCTTTGAGCAGGTCCGTAACTCCATCGGCTACCCGCATCTCAACGTTAAGATTGGCGCCACGCACGCCGGTATCTCGGTGGGCGAGGACGGCGCCACACACCAGTGCTGCGAGGATATCGCCCTGATGCGCGTCATCCCTGGCATGACTGTGATCGTTCCTGCCGACGACGTCGAGGCCCGCGCCGTGACGCGCGCCGCCTACGAGTGCGACGGTCCGGTGTACATGCGCTTCGCTCGTTTGGCCTCGCCGGTTATCAACGACCCCGAGACCTACAAGTTCGAGTTGGGTAAGGGCATTGTCATGCGCGAGGGCGCCGATGTGACCATCATTGCCTGCGGCCTGATGGTCGGCGAGGCTCTCGAGGCCGCCGAGCAGCTCGCTGCCGAGGGCATCGACGCCGAGGTCATCAACATGCACACCATCAAGCCCATCGATGCCGACCTGATCGTCAAGAGCGCCACCAAGACCGGTCACGTCGTGACCGTCGAGGAGCACTCTGTGATCGGTGGCCTGGGCAGCGCCGTTGCCGACGTCCTGTGCGAGCAGTGCCCGACGTCGCTCAAGAAGATCGGCGTCAACGACACCTTCGGTGAGTCTGGCCCGGGTGCCGAGCTCTTGCACAAGTATGGCCTGGACGCCGCCAACATCGTGGCGACCACCAAGGAGTTCTTGGCATAAGGCAAGGCGGATCTCAAGGACTGCTTCGCCAGAACTATAAAACTGTTTCGCCAGTACTATGGAAGCCCGGCAGGGGCGCTCTCATGGAGAGCGCCCCTGTTTCAGTTGCGGTGAAATAAGGACTGTTTGCCAGCTTAAAGGCTCAATTAATCCGTATTTCACCGCAACTTTCGAAGGCGTTCTCGCTTTTGCTGGCGGCGGCACGACGATTGATTGCTGCCTGGCACAGTGCGGCAACGTCGGGGGCGTCGTCGCCTTTATATGTCATGGCGAGTAGGGCGGCATCATAGATTTCGTCGTTGGTCATATCGCTGGCATCGATGGGGCAGAAGGTGAGTATCGAATTCTGCTCAGCGAGCTCGGCGAGATTGATCGTTTCGCCTGCGGTAAAGACATCGTCGAGGACGAGCGTCGCGCTCGTACAGGGAATTTGATAAATCTTGCCATCAGTGGCGATGGGGGAACCTGCCGCCTCGAGCGTGTACACACCTTGAATGAGGCTGATACCGGAACCGTCGGAGGCGACGAACTCAACCTTGTCGACCGTTATCCCGTCGACAGTCTTGCCCGTAATGTGTATCGGGACACGTGAGGCCCCGCTATCGGTATCCCAACCTGCGGCAGAGATGTTGAGCACAATAGCATGCTCCGAATGAGCCGATATAAAACAAGACAATGCTTGCCGCAGATGAAGACCCAAACAACTGCCGCCGACAATGGCAATTGCCAACATGCAGGTAAGAACAACCGCAATGTGATTCCGAGGCTTTACCCGAATTGCAGAATTAGTCGACATGCCATGGATGGTAACCCCACATGTTGTGCAATACCTCACGCCATTGCGCAACTCAGTACCACAATAAGGACAATTCATACCAGCCCCCACAACCATAGACGTTCCAATCGAGGCCAATGTAAAGCGATTATTCAAATTCGAGTTGCGCAACAATTAGCCTTAATTTAAGTTGCGGTGAAATAGGGACTGATTAGACCTTTTAACTGGTAAAACAGTCCCTATTTCACCGCAACTCATGAAGACGCTGTTAGCGCCGAAATAATTTAGCCAAATATAGTCGGCCGAGATTGACCAATCCCGGCCGACCCATTT
>CAUFRY010000009.1 GCA_959028445.1 uncultured Collinsella sp.
GCCAACCCCGACCGCGTGCGCCAGGAGCTCACCGAGTACGGCATCATCCCCGAGGAGTGGGGCGGACAGAACATGTTCGTCAACATCTCGGCCAAGCAGAAGATCGGTATCGACGACCTGCTCGAGACCGTCCTGCTCCAGGCCGACGTGCTCGAGCTCAAGGCCAACCCTGATACGTTCGCTTCGGGCAACGTACTCGAGGCTAAGCTCGATAAGGGCCGCGGCTCGGTTGCTACCGTGCTTGTGACCCGCGGTACCCTGCACGTGGGCGACACGCTGGTCGCCGGCCTCACCTATGGCCGCGTCCGTGCCATGCTCGACCCCAAGGGCAACGCCGTCACCGAGGCCGGTCCCTCCGACGCCGTCGAGATCTTGGGCCTGCAGTCCGTCCCCAACGCCGGCGACGAGTTCCGCGTATTCGAGGACGAGCGCGAGGCACGTGCGCTGGCCGACGAGCGTTCGCTCAAGGCCCGTATCGAGGAGCAGAGCCGCGTGAAGCACGTGACGCTCGAGAACCTCTTCGAGACCATCGCCGACGCCGAGGTCAAGGAGCTCAACCTGATCATCAAGGCCGACGTCCAGGGTTCCATCGAGGCCCTTCAGGACTCCCTCGACAAGATGGATCAGTCCGAGGTGCGCATCAACACGATCCACTCCGCCGTTGGTGCCATCAACGAGACCGACGTGGTCCTGGCCGACGCCTCCAACGCCATCATCATCGGCTTTGGCGTCCGTCCCGACGGCAAGGCCCGCTCCGCCGCCGAGCGCGAGGGCGTCGAGATCCGTTGCTACGACGTCATCTACAAGTGCCTCGAGGACCTCGATGCTGCCCGCATCGGCATGCTCAAGCCCACCGAGGTCGAGGTCTCCACGGGTACTGCGACCGTTCTGGACACCTTCAAGGTGCCCAAGGTCGGTATCGCCGCCGGTGTCCGCGTCGAAGAGGGCGAGATTGCCGCGACCGATTCTGTGCGCCTGGTGCGCGACGGCATCGTGGTCTTCAACGGTAAAATCGCCTCGATGCGCCACTACAAGGACGAGGCCAAGAGCCTCAAGAGCGGCTCCGAGGGCGGTATTGGCCTGGAGAACTTCCAGGACATCAAGCCTGGCGACACCATTGAGGGCTACCGCATCGACCAGGTTGCCCGTACCGAGTAGGGGGTAGCGCTATGAAGCAAACGCAGGCAACCCGCCGTTTGGGCGAGCAGCTTCGCGAGAAGCTCGGTTATATCCTGCTCTTTGAGGTTTCCGATCCGCGTCTCGACCTGGTCACCCTGACCGCGGTCGAGGTCGCGGTGGACCGTTCGTTCGCGCGCGTGTACGTGTCGTGCGACGCGAACCGCTACGACGAGGTCATGGAGGCGCTCGCCAGCGCCAAGGGCCGCATCCGTAGCCTGTTGGCCCGCTCGCTCGATTGGCGCGTCACGCCCGAGCTCGATTTTCGCATCGATCGCTCGACCGATGAGGCCGAGCGCATCACGCGCGCGCTGGAAAACGTTCCCGCCACGCTTGCGATCGAAAAGGACGAGGACGGCTATCCAATAGCGGATGCCGCCCAGGAGGCAGCTTTAGATGAGTAATTCCGCCGACCTCGCATCGTGCGAGTCTGCAGATATTCAGCGACGCATCCTCGAGCTCATCGAGGGTGCGTCCTCCATTGCGATTTCGGGACATACGTCTCCCGATGGCGATGCCTTGGGCTCCGTGTTGGGTCTGGGCCTTTCGCTCATGAAGTTTTTCCCCAACAAGGACATTGCGCTGCTGCTGGCAGACGATGACCCGGTTCCTCGCATCTACCGCTTTATGGAAGGCTCCGATCGCCTGGTGCCGGCATCTGCGTATACCGGCAATCCTGACCTGTTCATCTCGGTGGACGTGCCGGTCGTCGAGCGCCTGAACAACTCCGCCGAGGTGCTGCGTCGATCGGCGCATGTGGTGTGCTTCGATCACCATCCAGCGCGCGAGGAGTTTGCCGAGCTCAGTCTGAGGCGCGTCGAAGCTGCAGCCTGCGCTATGATCATCGACCGCTTCTTGGACAATTGTGGCATTGTCGCACGTGATGGCGTTGCGACCTGTCTGCTGTGTGGCTTGGTTACCGATACCGGTCGTTTCCAGTACCAAAACGCCGATGCCGCCGCATTCCATGCGGCCTCGCGTCTGGTTGCCCACGGTGCCGACCCGGCGCGCGTTGCGCTCGAGGTTTATCAGAGCATGCGCGTTGAGTTTTTGCACCTCAAGTCCATTGTCATGGGTCGCATTAAGACGGTCGCGCATGGGCGCGTGGCGTATAGCTATGCCTACCAGAGCGACCTTGAGGCCTGCGGCGTCACCTCGGACGAGTGCGACGGCCTGGTCGATGTGGTGCGTTCGGTGATGGGCGTCGAGGTCTGCATGTTCTTAAAGGGCATTGAGGGCGATACCAAGGTGCGTGGCAACCTGCGCTCCAAGGGCGACCTCGATGTGTCCGAGATTGCGGCCAACTTTGGCGGAGGTGGGCACCACGCTGCCGCCGGCTTTACCAACGCCGGAACGATTTCCGAGACGCTCACCGCGGCACTTCCCATGCTGGCCGAGCTGGTAGGGGAGGATCCCGCTTCGGTGACCGTCGAGCTCTAACTTTTTGGATGGTACATGGCTCGTCGTACACCTTCTCAACTCAATATGCTGCTCGCCGTCGATAAGCCGGTGGGCTGCACGTCCCACGACGTGGTTTCGCAATGCCGGCGCGCCCTCCACGAGCGGCGCGTCGGTCATGCCGGAACGCTCGACCCCATGGCATCGGGTGTCATGGTGGTGGGCGTGGGCCAGGCCACGCGTCTGCTGGGCATGCTCACGCTCGATACCAAAAGCTACGTCGCCGACATCTCGTTTGGCGTCGAGACCAATACCGATGATGCGGAGGGCGAGGCCGTCCGCACGGTGCCCGTTGCCGCCGACCTGCGCGATCCGGCCTATGCCCGCGAACGCCTGTCCTCCATTCTGGGCCCGCAGATGCAGGTGCCGCCGGCGTTTTCGGCCATTTCGGTCAACGGCGTGCGCGCCTATAAGTCTGCACGCGAAGGCAATGCCGTTGAGTTGCCTCCGCGTCCGATCGAGGTGTACTCCGCCGATCTGATTGCCGTGAGCGGCGAGGCCGATGCGTGCGTATGGACCGTGGCGTTTTCGGTGAGCAAGGGCACCTATATCCGTGCGCTCGCCCGCGACTTGGGTCGTGCCTGCGATAACGCGGCACATATTTCCGCGCTGCGCCGAACGGCTTCCGGCGTCGTTTCCATCGGTGCTTGCCATGCGGTCGAGGAGCTTTCTGCCGAGTCCGCTGCCGGCTTTGCCCTGGATCCCATTGCGGCACTGGGCGCCACGCGCGTCGACTTGCCGGGTGATCTTGCCGACGATCTGCTGTGCGGACGTCGTATTCCTATTGAGTGCGCGCTTGTGGGCTTCGATGCGTCGAAGGCGCCGTTTGCGCTGGTGCTCGATGGCGGGCTCAAGGCGCTCGCCCGTATCGAGGGCGGTCGCTTTGTTATGGAGCACGTCTTTCCGCAGGCGATCGGCGGTGTTCGATGATGCTGGCCTCCCACGAGCTCGCGCGTATCTTTTTCGCGGGCGAGTCGGATGAGGCCCGCATCGTTGCCGCCGATGCATTTGATGATTGCGTGAGCCTGGGCGCCGCGTCGATCGCCATCGGCGTATTCGACGGCGTGCATCGGGGGCATCACGAACTGATCGACGCGGTCGTTCGCGATGCGCATGCTCACGGCTGCAAGGCGGTTGTGGTCACCTTCGATCCCGACCCGGACGTGGTGGTGAGCCCTTCGCCTGCTCAAAAACTGATGACGACGGCCGACCGTCTGCATGCCCTGGCTCTCACCGGGGTCGATGCGGTCGTGGCTGTTCCCTTTACGCCTGCGGTGGCGGCTCTTGACCACGTAGGCTTTCTTAAGCTGCTGTCGCGCGTCGTCGATATCCGCTCGATTCGCGTGGGCAGCGACTTTAGGTTGGGTCGCGGCGGCGCCTCGGGCGTTGCCGAGATGCAGGCATGGGGTGCCGAGCGCGGCGTTGACGTCTATGGCCACGAGCTGCTGTGCGTCGATGGGCAGACGATCTGTGCCACCCGTATTCGCCAGGAGCTGTGCCAGGGTCATGTTGAGCTTGCCGCCGAGCTGCTCGGTCGTCCGTACATGCTGCGAGGTATTGTTGCCGGCGGTCGTCACCAGGGTTCCGACATGGGTTTTCCCACGGCAAATATTCAGGTGCCCGAGGGTATTCAGGTTCCTGCCGATGGCGTCTACGAGGGCCTTGTGCTGGTCGACGATACCGTGTGGCCTGCCGCCGTCAACGTGGGCCTGCCGCCGACGTATGCCGACGACGCCGCCTCGGCGCATCTCGAGGCCAACTTGATTGGGTATGCGGGCGACCTGTACGGTGCCTCGGTGTCGTTGGCGTTTACGCGTTGGCTGCGCCCTTCGCGCGTGTTTGATTCGTTGGACGAGCTTATCGCGACCGTCGAGGGTAATATTGACGATATTCGCCATAACTTGGGTGAGCAGGGGGTGAACATCCGTGATTAGCGATGAGGAAAAAGACCAGGTGCGCGCTGCATCCGACCTGGTTGCCATCGTGCAGGAAACGGTTGAGCTCAAGCCCCGCGGCCATGAGTTTTGGGGTTGCTGCCCCTTCCATGGCGAAAAGACCCCGTCGTTTCACATTATCCCCGCCACGCAGGTGTGGCATTGCTTTGGCTGTGGTGAGGGCGGCGATGTCTTCACCTACATCATGAAGCGCGAGAACCTGAGCTTTCCCGAGTCGATTCGCTACCTAGCCGACCGTGCCGGCATTGAGCTGCACGATAATGGCGCTTATCGCGAGCGCGGCACCAAGCGCGCCCGCATCTATGACCTGTGTGCTGAAACCGCCCAGTTCTACCACACCATGCTCATGCGCGGTAAGGACAGCCGTCCGCGCGAGTATTTCGCCAGCCGAGGTATGGGCGGCGACGTCTGCCGCCGCTACTGCCTGGGCTTTGCGCCGGGCCGCAACGCGCTGGTGTCGCATCTGTCGCAGGCGGGCTTTACCCCGCAGGAGATGATCGACTCCAACGTGGCTGTGAGCCGTCGGCGCGGGCAGCTTGCCGACCGTTTTTACGACCGTGTGATGTTTCCCATCTTTGACGAGCAGGGTCATAACATCGCCTTTGGTGGGCGCATTATGGGCGATGGCCAGCCTAAATACCTCAACACCGCCGAGACGAGCGTGTTCCATAAAAAGCGAAACCTCTACGGCTTTAACTGGGCTAAGGAGTTTATCGTCGCGCAGGATACCGCCATCGTGGTGGAGGGATATACCGATTGCATCGCCTGCTGGGAGGCGGGGATTAAAAACGTCGTCGCCACGCTGGGCACGGCGCTGACGGAACATCATGTAAAGACGCTCACCCGTTTTGCCAAGCGCATTGTGTATATGTTCGACGGCGATGCCGCCGGTCAAAAGGCCGCACGACGCGCGATTCAGTTTATCGAGCAGGATTCGATGGACCTGCGCTGCGTGGTGCTTCCCGACGGCAACGACCCCATGGAGTTCATCACAGCGCATGGTGGCGAGGCGCTGCAGGCGCGCATCGATGCCGCCGAGCCACTCATGGACTTTGTGTACCGCTCACTGCAGGAGTCGAGTGACATTACCACGCCGGGCGGTCGTGCCAAGGCGCTCGAGGACGCACTGACGCTCATCTATCCGCTGCGCGATAGCTACATGATCGATACGTACTTTATCCAGATTGCCGACCTGTTGGGTTTGGATTTGGAGACGGTGCGCTCGAGCTCGGGCCGTGTCTTTCGCGATGTCGCCAAACGCGAGGACGCCGAGCGTCGTCGCGAGCAGAACTACGAGCGCCAGCGGGCACAGGCCGAGCGCGCAGGCAGCGCGGGCGGTCGGGCGTCTGGTTCGCAGGGGGCGTCTCGCGGTGCTTGGGCGTCGGGGGCGACGCCGCCGGTGTCCACGCCGGTCGAGGAAGAGCCGTATGACTATGTGCCGCTCGAGGCCTACGGGGCCGCGCCGGTCGAGGTTGTCGACGACATGCCGCCGATCGATGTGCCCGTCGGGATGGATGGCGCGGCGCCGGTTGCCGACGCTACGGGCGCGCCCGCGGCACCGACGATGCCGATCGTGCTGACCGACCTGGAACGAAAGTCTTTGGCGGGGGAGCGCGAGCTGCTGACGATGCTCACGAGCTACCCCGACCTGTTCCGCACGTATGCCGACCGCATCTGCTCGATCGAGTGGGTGGATCCGCGCCACGAGTCCATCGCGTGGGCCGTGCTCGCGACGCCGCCGGGCACCGACCCCACGGCGTGCATGGATGCGGCGCGCTCGGTGTGTCCCGAGGCGGCAACGCTTGTGAGTGCCGGGCGCATCTCGGCGACGAGCAAGCATCCCACCGAGACGAACATCGTGTTTATGCTCGATACGCTCGAGCTCTACACCATCAAGCGTCGCATGCGTGCCGCACAGGCCAAGCTGCGCCAGGACCGTTCGCTCGATGATGAGGCCCGTCGCGCGCTGACCGTGCAGGCCGCGCAGGATTCGCAGCGTCAACGCGAACTGCAAAAGTCGATCGGCGGCGTGGCGGACCCGTTCCGTTTGATTGGTCTGGAGGCCGCAGGCACCGAACAGGCCTAGATGTTGTGGTCAACCAGCGTATTCTCGCCTATATCCAGTCCTCTTTTTGGGTATAGACGTCTATGTGTGTGCTAAAGTATTGAGTCCTGTGGACTATGAAGGGAGAATCTGTGCCAAAAAAGACTGAGAGCACGGGTACTGGGCTGGAATCCTACGTTGCAAAGCTCATGGGCAACGGCTCAAACAGGACTTCGGTAACCGAGGACGAGATTCAGGTCGCCCTGAAGGATATCGATGTTTCTGACGAGCAGCTCACCGCGGTGTATTCCGCGCTGCGCAACAGCGGCATCCAGATTATCTCCGCGAGCGGTAACGACGACGCCCCCATGGACGTCGACGATGACGATAACGATACCGATACCGACGATTTCGATGACGACGACGAGCGCGATTCCGGCTCGCTCGACGATCATGAGCTCAAGATGGCCCGTCAGGCCGACGCCGAGATGGGTTCTTCCAAGAGCAAGAAGAAGCGCACCGTGCGCACGTCCCGTTCACGCTCGCGCGTGCGTGGCATCGATGCCTCCACGGTGATGCTGACCGGCGATCCGGTTCGTATGTACCTCAAGGAGATCGGCAAGGTCGACCTGCTGACCGCCTCCGAAGAGGTCGATCTGGCTATGAAGATCGAGGCCGGTCTTGAGGCCACCGAGAAGCTCGAGGCTGCCGATGCCGGTGAGCTCGAGCTCACGCGTGCCGAGATGCGTCGTCTTACGCGCATTGAGAACGTCGGCCTCGAAGCCAAGCAGGCACTCATCAGCGCAAACCTGCGTCTGGTTGTCTCCATTGCCAAGCGCTATGTCGGCCGCGGCATGCTGTTCCTTGACCTGATCCAGGAGGGCAACCTCGGTCTGATTCGCGCCGTCGAGAAGTTCGACTACCAGAAGGGTTTCAAGTTCTCCACGTACGCCACGTGGTGGATCCGTCAGGCCATTACGCGCGCCATTGCCGACCAGGCCCGTACCATCCGTATTCCCGTGCACATGGTCGAGACCATCAACAAGCTCGTCCGCGTGCAGCGCCAGCTCCTTCAGGACCTGGGCCGCGACCCGACCCCCGAGGAGATCGGTGCCGAGATGGACATGAGCGCCGATCGCGTCCGCGAGATCCAGAAGATCTCGCAGGAGCCCGTGTCGCTCGAGACCCCCATCGGCGAGGAAGAGGATTCCCAGCTGGGCGACTTCATCGAGGACTCCCAGGCAATCGTTCCTCCCGATGCCGCCAGCTTCTCCATGCTGCAGGAGCAGCTCTCTCAGGTGCTCGACTCGCTTGCCGATCGTGAGCGCAAGGTTATCGAGCTGCGCTTTGGCCTTGTCGACGGGCATCCCCGTACGCTCGAGGAAGTCGGCCGCGAGTTTGGCGTCACGCGCGAGCGTATCCGCCAGATCGAGTCCAAGACCCTGGCCAAGCTCCGCCACCCGAGCCGCAGCAGCAAGCTGAAGGACTACATCGAGTCATAACCTCGCAAGCAAGAAGCGCCCTCAAGCACATCCGCTTGGGGGCGCTTTCATGTGGTCATTGGGGACGTCTCCAATGACTAGGTCGGAAAAATTCTTAAAAAAGTTCTTGCCCTGAGCTGATTCGTCCGTATAATAAACATCGTTGCTTGAGAGCACGCACCTATTCCTCGGTAGCTCAATGGTAGAGCACGCGGCTGTTAACCGCGCTGTTGTAGGTTCGAGTCCTACCCGGGGAGCCAGAATTTTTCAGCCCATTCCGCTGGGCTTTTAAATTCCTCGGTAGCTCAATGGTAGAGCACGCGGCTGTTAACCGCGCTGTTGTAGGTTCGAGTCCTACCCGGGGAGCCAGGTTGTAAAACCCGTCGCTTATGCGGCGGGTTTTTTCATGCCGCGACCACTTGACTCGAACGTTGCCATATCAACATTTCGTGTCGAGGATGTAATCCCGCGACCCACCACCTCAACATGGCGCGGTCGTTGTAGAATATTGCAATGATTGCTCCCACGACATGGTGCCGCGAGCACCAGATAAGGAGATTCTTGTGTCTGAGACCATTAACGGCAGCCTGAGCGTCTCGAACGACGTTATTGCCGATATTGCCGGTTATGCCGCGATGACGTGCTATGGCGTCGTCGGTATGGCTGAGCAGCTCCAAGGCGCCGAGAGCGTGCGCCTGCTTGCCGGTCAGCGCCTCCGCAAGGGCGTGCTTGTCTCCGCCGACGAGAACGGCCTTACGGTCGATCTTCACGTCGTGCTCGAGAACGGCGTCAACATGAAGTCCGTCTGCCACAATCTTTCGAGCTCCGTTGCCTTCACCCTGCAGGAGATCGCTCAGATCGATCCTGCCAGCCTTAAGATCGGCATCCATATTGACGCGCTCAAGAGCCGTCTGAACTAGCATCCGAAAACGGAGATTCAAATACCCATGATTGCAAAGACCATTCGCACCTGTTTTCCGATCGCTGCGGCTGCCGTTTCCGACAAGGCCGAGGAGATCAACAAGCTCAACGTCTTCCCCGTACCCGATGGCGATACCGGCACCAACATGTCGCTCACGCTCGCCTCGGTGACCAAGGAGCTCTCCGCCCTTCCTGCCGACGCCGACATGGAGGCCATCGCCGGTGCCATCACCCATGGCTCCCTGATGGGTGCCCGTGGCAACTCCGGCGTCATCACCTCGCAGATTCTGCGTGGTGTGGCCGAGGGCCTTGTCTCTGCCGATGAGCCCATCACTTCCGCCAACATCGCCTATGCGTTCCGCCGAGCCGTCAAGGTTGCCTTCCAGGCAGTGCGTAAGCCCATCGAGGGTACGATCCTCACGGTGCTGCGCGACGTCTCGACCAAGGCAGACGAGTGCGAGAAGAAGAAGTTCTCGGCCGAGGACGCGCTCGACGCCATCGTCGTCGAGGCCTATCAGTCCGTCGCCCGTACGCCCGACCTGCTGCCCGTTCTGAAGGAGAACGGCGTGGTCGACTCCGGCGCCTTTGGATTTGCCATCTTCCTTGAGAACTTTGTTGCCGCCGCGCTTGGTCGCAGCACCGTTGTCGAGGATTTCTCCGCCACGTTTGACTCCGCTGGCTCTGCCCGCGACGCGGCCCTCGACCGCGTTGAGATCGAGGCCAACGACGACTGGGAGGGCTCGGAGTTCCGTTACTGCAATGAGTTCCTGTTTAAGGCAGACGCCCCGTTTGACGAGGACGAGTGCCTTAAGTTCCTGGGCTCCATGGGCGACTGCGAGCTACTCGTGGGCGCTTACCCCGATTACAAGATTCACGTGCACTCCAACACCCCCAACCTGGTGCTCGAGCATATGCTGCAGCTTGGTCAGATTTACGAGGTCTTTATCCACAACATGGAGATGGAGGCCCACGACCGTACCGCCAAGATCCACGAGGACCAGGAAAAGGCCGCCGAGCCCGCCAAGGCGCTGGGCTTTGTCGCCGTTGCCGCCGGTTCCGGCGAGGCAGACATCCTCAAGTCCCTCGGCGTCGACGTGATCGTGTCGGGTGGTCAGACCATGAACCCCTCGACTGCAGACTTGCTGGGCGCCGTTGACCAGGTCAACGCGACCTCGGTCATCATCCTGCCCAACAACGGCAACATCCGCATGGCTGCCGAGGCCGCTGCCTCAGCCTGCACCGACAAGAAGGTAGCCGTCGTTCCCACCAAGACCGTCCCGCAGGCCTTCTCCGCGCTGTTCGCGGTCCTGCCCGATTCCGAGCTCGAGGATGCCGTCGCCGCTATGGTCGACGCCATCAGCGAGGTTCGCGATGGCGAGGTCACCCGTGCCGTGCGCGATTCCAGCGCCTCCGACGGCTCGCCGATTCACTCCGGTGACGTCATGGGTATCATCGCCGGCTCCATCGACGTGGTCGGCTCCGACGTGAAGCAGGTCACGCTCGATTGCATCAACCGTATGCAGGAGGAAGAGGAGGGCGACGCGCTGACGATTCTGGCCGGCGAGGAACTGTCCGATGAGGCCTTCCAGGAGATCGTAGACGCCATTGAGGAGGCTCAGCCCGATTTGGAGATCGACGCCCATCGTGGCGAGCAGCCGCTCTATCCCGTGATCTTCTCGATCGAGTAGGCTCTGCCCATGTCCGAGCTGTGCTCCGTGCCGCGCGTCTCGGAGCGCTTTGCCCAGAGCAATGCGCTCGACGAAGATATCGCGCGACTCAAATATGTTTCAGGTAAACGTGAGGAGGCCCTTCGCCGTCTGGGAATTCGGACGGTGGGGGACCTCCTTCTCCATATCCCTCATCGTTACCTCGACTTTACTCGTTCGTGGTCCATCGAGATGGCGCCCATCGGTACCGTGTGCACTATCATCGCCACGGTCGACCGCATCGTCCAAAAGCAGCCGCGTCCGCGCATGCAGGTGACCGAGGTCTCACTCGTTGACGAGACGGGCGTGCTACAGGTCGCCTTTTTCCGCCAGCCCTGGATTGCCCAGCAGCTTAAGCAGGGCGACCGCCTGGCCGTGATGGGCAAGGTTGAGTTTGCCTACGGTTTTAAGCAGATGGCCTCGCCGCACTTTGAAAAGCTCGAGGAAGGGCGTGCCGCAGGCACTATCCTGCCGGTCCATTACGTCAGTGATGGCGTGAGCCAGGCGTGGATGCGCCGCATCGTAAGCGGCGCGCTCGAGGTCGTCGGCAATCCCTTTGATCCCATTCCGGCACGCTTACGCGTTAAGCGTCGCCTGATGAGCAATGCTCGTGCGCTTCGATCGATCCACTTTCCCTCGAGCATGGCTGAGCGCGACATCGCACGCCGGCGTCTTGCCTACGAGGAGTGTCTCTACCTGCAGCTGGCGCTGCGTCTGCGCAACGACGGCGGCCTGGTCGATGTGGTGCCCTATGCCCACACCGCGGGCGAGCACCTGGTCGCGCTCAAGCAGGCCCTGCCGTTTTCGCTGAGCGACGAGCAGGAGGCCGCGTTCCAGGATATCCTGCGCGATATGTGCGATGGCGGGCGCGTGATGAACCGCCTGCTGCTGGGCGATGTCGGTACCGGTAAGACCGCCGTTGCCGCCTGCGCGCTGGCTGTGGCTGCCGATGGCGGTACGCAGGCCTGCGTTATGGCGCCCACGGGCGTGCTGGCGCGCCAATATGCCGATAAGACCGGCCCCTTGCTCTCGCAGGCTGGCATGACCTGGGCGCTCCTGACGGGCGCCACGCCGGCGGCCGAGCGCGAGCGGATCCATGCCCAGCTGGAATCGGGCGAGCTCGATGTCCTCTTTGGCACCCACGCGGTGCTTTCGGATAACGTGGCGTTTAAGCATCTGTCGCTCGTGGTCATCGATGAGCAGCACCGGTTTGGCGTCGGCCAACGCAACGCCCTGCGTGCGAAGGGCCCTGGTGCCGATCTACTCGTTATGACGGCAACGCCCATCCCACGTACGCTGGCGCTTTCGGTCTACGGCGATCTGGACACGAGCATCATCCGCCATCGGCCCGTCCCTGGCGCTGGCGTGATGACACGCGTGCTCACCGAGTCGAGCCGCGACCTTGCCTATGGCGCCATCCGCGAGGCGCATGAAAAGGGTCAGCAGGCCTACGTGATTTGCCCGCTCGTGGAGCCGAGTGACTCGGTCGATGAGCTGGAAGACGTGCCCGGTATTGCCCGCGACGATGAGGGCCGCGTGACGGTTCCCGTGCCGCTGCACGATACGGCGACCGAGCTCGATCGCCTGCGTCTGGCGTTGCCGGGCCTTGCCATCGAGCGCCTTCACGGCCGTATGCCAGCGGGGGAGAAGGACCAGGTTATTGATGCCTTTAAGCGTGGCGAGATTGACGTGCTCGTCTCGACTACGGTGGTCGAGGTGGGCGTCGACGTGCCTAACGCCACCGTCATGGTCATCGAGAACGGCGAGCGCTTTGGTTTGGCTGCCCTGCACCAGCTGCGCGGTCGCGTGGGCCGCGGCAGTGTGTCGGGCACGTGCCTGGTCATGACGCACTCCAAGGGCAACGGCGGCGCGTCGGCAGCACAAGATCGCCTGCAATCGCTCGAAAAAACTTCGGATGGTTTTACGCTTGCCCAGATGGACCTGCGTCTGCGTCACGAGGGCGAAATCCTGGGTTACCGTCAGCACGGCGGCGTGACCTTGCGCTTTGTGGACCTGGACGCCGATGAGGACCTTATCGAATGGGCCCATTTGGACGCGGTCGAGCTCTTGCGGTATGCTTGCACCCTTGACTCCGTGGCGACGCGCCCCCTGCGCGATGCGGTCGCCATGCGATATCGACACATTTTTAAGGAGGTCAGCGGAGGATGAGAATCATCGGCGGTGAATGGCGCGGTCGCAAAATCGAAGAGCCGCGCGGTCGCGATGTTACGCGTCCGACGACCGACCGCGTGCGCGAAGCGTGCGCATCCATGGTCCTATCGGCCTTTGACTTCGATCTGGACGAGGTCCGCGTACTGGATGCCTTTGGCGGCTCCGGTGCCCTAGGCATTGAGATGCTCTCGCGGGGAGCCCGTTCGCTCACGACGTTCGAGATCGATCGCAATGCCGCGAGGCTCATTACCAAGAATATCGAGTCGCTCTGCCGCGATCGCGCGCGTTGGCGTGTGGTGACGGGCGATGTCCTTGCGAGCGCTTCGCGCGGCCGCGTGCCGGGCGGCCCCTTTGATCTGGTCTTGCTCGACCCGCCCTATGCTTTTGGTGCCGAGCCGGTCGATGAGCTGCTGCAGAACCTGGCCCAGCAGGGTTTGCTCACCCCGGGCGCCTATGCTCTGTTTGAGCATGCTGCCGCCGACGTGGGCGCACATCCTGCCGGCTTTGTAACCGTGCGTGAGAAACGCTATGGCATCACCTCGGTCGACCTGCTCCGTTGGGTCGGCGAGGGCGAGGATGACGATACCGTCGCCGATGCCGATGGCAGCGACGGCACGACTTTTCAGGAGGATGCTCATGAATGACACCATCAACCGCGTGATCGTCCCGGGCACCTTCGATCCCATCACGTTTGGCCATATCGATGTGATCCGCCGCGCCCGTCGCATCTTTCCCAGCGTGATCGTCGCTGTTGCCGAGTCGCAGGGCAAAAACGGCGTGGGCACCACGTTTATGCTCGATGAGCGCGTGGCGCTGGCCCGCGAGGCGCTCGGCGATATCGACGGCGTCGAGGTCCTGCCCTTTACCGGCCTCTTGGTCGACTTCGCTCGTGAGCAGGGGGCGGGGGCCGTGGTCAAGGGCCTGCGCGCCATGACCGACTTTGAGTATGAGCTGCAGCAGGCCGACCTCAACTATCGCTTGGATAACGAGCTGGAGTCCATCTTTGTCATGAGTGCTCCGCAGTACGGCTACATCTCGAGTTCGGTGGTGCGCCAGATTGCTTCGCTCGGTAGCGACGTTTCCAATTTTGTTCCGCCCAATGTGGTCAAAGCGCTCAAACATCGCTTTTCGTGACGTTTCTTATTGCCTGGTGGCATGTGGTAAACTAGCACGATGATATGTTACCTATGAAAGGAGACCGGATGCCGGGCGAGAATTTTCCTGGCGATAGGATCGTCAGCTTGGTCGATGAGCTCGAAGGGCTGATCGAGGAAGCCAAGCCGCCTTTCGGCAAGAACGCTCAGTTCAAGGTCATCGACGCCGACGTGTTCTTCAACATCCTCGACGAGATCCGCATGAGCTATCCCGAGGAGTGGCAGAAGTCCCGCCGTATCCTTAAGGAGCGCGAGGAGCTTATGGCTTCCGCCGCCGCCCAGGCCGATTCCATCATCGCCGACGCTCAGCAGCAGGCCCTCACCATTGCCGGTGAGCAGGAGATCGTCCGCCTTGCGCAGCAGCAGGCCGACGACATCCGCGATCGTGCCCAGCAGTACGAGCGCGAGACGCGTTATGCTGCCGAGGACTATGCAGAGCAGGTCTTTACGCACCTGGAGGAGAACCTCAAGAGCCTGACCGGCACCGTTACCCGTTGCCGTCAGCAGCTCAACGAGGGTGCCGCCCAACAGAATGGTCAGTGGTAATGGCTGAGTTCCCGAGCGTTACCGTCGATCTTTCCGAGCAGCTCGAGTTTCCTGGAGATTCGTATCCGCTGACCGGTAAGGTCGATGTTGCCACCTATACGGTGGGCGAGAAGGAGTACCAGCTGCAGAACGGCATTGACTACGATGTGGTCTTTACCAATGCCGGCACCGGTGTTCTGCTTACGGGCATGGTCCGCGCGCATGCAACCGGTGAGTGCGACCGTTGCCTGGAGCCCGCTTCGTTTGATATCGCCGGTGAGATCGAGGAATTCTATCTCTTTAACGAGCCCGAGGATCCCGAGGCCTACGAAGACGGCTACGAGTTACTGGGCGAGGATCGCATCGTCGATCTGGGTGAGCCCATCAACGACGCGGTTGTCATGGACACGCCGTTCGTTGTCCTGTGCAAGCCCGATTGTCGCGGCCTATGCCCCACCTGCGGCATCAATCTCAACGTCGAGCAATGCGATTGCGCCGCTCAAGCAGAGGCCGAATGGGCCGCTGCCACGGAAAATCCATTTGCAGCATTGAAGAATCTCAAGCTTGACGAGTAAAACTGTGGTAGTATCGCTACTTGCGCGTAATCGCCACACTGGATAGTTCATAAGGAAGGTCACTATGCCCGTACCTAAACAAAAGCAGGGTCGTATCCGCACTCACACCCGCCGTTCCGCCAACATGAAGATCTCGGCTGCGGCTCAGTCCACGTGCCCCCGTTGCGGCGCTGTCAAGCTCCCGCACCACGTGTGCCCCAGCTGCGGTTTCTACAAGGACCGCGAGGTTATCGTTACCGAGTAACTGTATACTCTGGATGCGATGCCGTTCCAACTGGAACCACAATGGCCGGCTCAATGAGTCGGCCATTTTTGTATAAGGAGTATGTATATGAGTAACGTTCGCGTTTGTGTAGACGTTGTGGGTGGAGACGAGAAGCCCCAGGTTGTCCTCGACGGTATCGAGGCGGCGCTTGCGGCGGATCCCGATATCGAGGTCTTGGCCGTCGGTCCCGCAGAGATCGTGAACCCCTTTGCCGCGGCTCACGCTCGCGTTGAGGCCTTGGAGGCGCCCGATGTCATCGCCATGGATGACGATCCCATTCGAGCCGTGATGACCAAGCGCAAGTCCTCGATCGTGCTTGCCTGCCGCGCTATCAAGAAGGGTAACGCGGATGCCTTCTTTTCTGCCGGCTCCACCGGCGCCATGACCGCTGCCGCTACCGCCTACGTGACGCCATTTAGGTATCAGGCCGAGGGCAAGAAGCAGCCGGTCCGTCCGTGCCTCACCAATGCACTGCCCAACCGCGCTGGCGGCCTGACGGTCCTGTGCGACATGGGCGCCAACCCCGATGTCGAGGTCGACGACATGGTGCGTTTTGCCCAGATGGGTAGCGCCTATGCGCGCGTCGTCTTGGGCATTGAGCATCCCCGCGTCGGCCTGCTCGGCAACGGCACCGAGGATGAGAAGGGCTCCAACTTTACCAAGGCGTGCTTCCCGGTCATGAAGGCCGCGGTTCCCGGCTTTGTGGGCAACTGCGAGGGTACCGACCTGACCTCGGGTAACTTTGACGTCGTCGTTGCCGATGGCATGTCGGGCAACATCGCGCTCAAGGCGACCGAGGGCGCCGCTAAGTTTTTGCTGCAAGAGCTCAAGGGTGCCTTTATGGCTTCGCTTGGCACCAAGATTGCCGCGCTGCTCATCAAAAAGCAGATGCGCGAGATCAAGGCAAAGCTCTCGGGCGATGCTAAGGGCGGCGCCATTCTGCTGGGCCTGCGTGGCGTGGTCCTGATCGGCCACGGTGCCACCTCGGTCGAGGCCGTCAAAAACGGTACGCTCGCCGCGGCGGAGGCCGTGCGCGCCGGGCTGGTCGAGAACGTCGCCAACTCTATGGACGGCATCGTTTTGTAGGAGCGAGTTGGAGCGCTGTTATGTGCCTCGCGGCCTTCGTCGTGGGGTAGAATCAGAACCGTGTCTTGGTACCGCCCGGGCGGTACCATTCTTTTGGTATTCATGCACTATGAGAGGAAGCGCTATGGACCGCTCCGAAATCTTCGACAAGATCGCCGAGGTCGCTGCTGACGTTCTGGGCGTCGATGTTGCCGAAATTAGCGATGAGACTACCTTTGACGATCTCGATGCCGATTCGCTCGAGCGTCTGCAGCTGGTGACGGCCATCGAGGACGAGTTCGACCTCGAGATCGATGACGAGACCCTGCTGTCGCTCAACTCTGTCGCCGACGCTGTCGACGCTATTGAAAACGCCAAGGAGGCCTAAGTCTTGGCTTTATCTCAACGACTCGCACGCGCCCAGGAAATCCTGGGCCACGAGTTCAATAACAAGGTGCTGCTGCGCGCGGCGCTCACGCACCCTTCTGCCGTGGAAGGTCAGCCCGTCTCGGCGAGTTATGAGCGCCTTGAGTTTTTGGGCGATTCCATTTTGGGCGCCGTGGTTGCCCGCTCGCTCTTTGAGTCCTATCCGGAGTTTGACGAGGGCAAGCTTACGCGCCTGAAGGTGTCGCTCGTCTCGGGCGCCACGCTGTCCGAGGTGTCCCATGAGCTGGGCATCGACGACATCATCATCTTTGGTGCCTCCGAGACCGGCACGGGCGCGCGCGGTCTGCACTCGGCGCTCGAGAACGTCTACGAGTCGCTCGTGGGCGCCCTGTACCTGGATGCCGGCTGGGATGCGGCGGCGGAGTTTATCCACCGTACACTCAAGCCGCACCTGGCTTCCGAGCGTGCCGAGCATCCCGCGAACCCTAAGTCGTTCTTGCAGGAGTGCGTGCAGGCCGACGGCCACGAGCCTCCCGCGTATAAGCTGGTCGGCTCCGAGGGCCCCGCGCATGCGCCCACCTTTACCGCTGTGGTGCTCATCGACGGCATCCGCCAGGGCCGCGGCACCGGTTCCTCCAAGAAGGAAGCCGAGGGGGCCGCTGCACTCGAGGCGCTCGACCGCATGGGCTACACCACCAACGGCGTGATTCTCAACAAGAAGCCTGTTTAAGCGAGGAACCGTGTATCTCAAGTCCCTCACGCTCAAAGGGTTCAAGTCGTTTGCCGACCGCGCCCATATGACGTTTGAGCCGGGCCTAACCGTCATCGTCGGTCCCAACGGCTCGGGAAAATCGAACATATCCGACTCGATTCTGTGGGTCCTGGGCGAGCAGAGCGCCAAGCAGCTGCGCGGCCAGGCCATGGAAGACGTCATTTTCTCGGGCTCGTCGGCGCGCAAGCCGGTGGGCGTGGCCGAGGTCACGCTGGTGCTCGATAACTCGGACCATATGCTGCCCGTCGACTTTGACGAGGTCGCCATCACCCGTCGTATGTACCGCTCGGGCGAAAGCGAGTACCTCATCAACTCGAGCCCGTGCCGCCTGATGGACATTCAGGACATCCTGCACGACTCGGGCCTGGGCAAGGATACGCATTCCATCATTAGCCAGGGCAAGCTCGATGCCATTTTGCAGAGCCGCCCCGAGGAGCGCCGTGCCCTCATTGAGGAGGCCGCCGGCATCTCCAAACACAAGCGTCGCAAGGAACGTGCGCTCAAAAAGATTAAATCGATGGACGAGCACCTGACCCGTGCCCGCGACATCAATAAGGAGATTGCCCGTCAGCTGCGGCCGCTGGAGCGTCAGGTCGATCGCGCGCGCAAGTACAAAGAACTGTCCTCGCGCGCGAACGAGCTTACGCAGATGCTGGCCGTCGACGAGCTGCGTTCGCTGCAATCGCAGTGGAACGACCTGGAGAGCCGCTCTAAGGAGGGCGCCGCCGAGCTTGAGCTTGCGCAATACCGCCTGGGCGAGAAAGAGCGCGAGCTCGAGAAGCTCCAAGTTATGCTCGAGGAAAAGGGCCTGTTTGTGGGCGATTTGGGCGAGCAGCGCCGTCATATGCAAGACGTTGTCGGCCGCATTAACTCCGACATGCGCCTGCTCGAGGAAAAGGGCCACAACATGGTGTCGCGCCTGTCCGACATGCGCGGCCAGATCTCGAGCTCCGAGCATCAGCGTCGTCGCGTGGTCGAGGAGCTCGAGGATGCGCGTGCCCAGCTCGAGGAAGTGACCGGCGCGCATATGCAGGCCCAGGAGGACGTTGACGCCGCTGGTCCTGCCGCCGCCGAGCTCCACGAGCGTCGCGTTGCGCTCGATGCGCAGATTTCGCAGCTCACGCGCGAGCAGCGCGATGTACAGCGCGTTGCCGATAATGCTGCGCTTGAGCTTGCCAAGGTAAAGGATTCGCTTTCCAATGCCGAGGTCGAGGACAACATGTATGCCTCGCGCCTGGAGCAGATCGATGAGCAGCTCGAGGAGGTCACGGCATCGCTTGATAGCCGCCGCAACCGTGCTGAGGAGCTCGAAGGCGCGCTCGACCAGGCTCGTCAAGTCCAGTGCGATGCGCGCGAGGCCACCGAGACGGCACGCGCTGCCCTCAAGGACCTGCGTGCCCGCGAGAGCGAGGCGCGCAACAAGCTGTCCGAGGTGCGCTCGGAGCTCGCGAGCCAAAAGAAGCTCGATGCTCGCATGGCCGACAGCTCGCCGCTCGTTAGCCGTCTGGTGGGCGCGCTGGGCGACGACGTCTCGGGCCGTCTGGGCGATGTGCTCGAGGCACCGCGTGAGCTTGAGGGCCTGGTTGAGCAACTGCTCGCCGGCGATATCGATGCCCTGTTGTTCGATAACGCTGCTGCACTTGAGCGTGCCGGTCGTGCGGCTCTGGACCAAAAGAAGGCCTCGGGCGAGGCGCTGCTGGTGGCGCGTAGCGTGAGTGGCTCTGCGGTCGCCGAGGGTGCCGCCGGTACCCGTCTTGTTGATCGTCTGTCCGTGCGTGCGGGCTACGGTCCGGTCGTCGAGGCATTGCTCGGCGACTATTACGTGGTCGATGACTTGGCTGCCGCGCTGTCCGCGCCGGTCGTTGATGGCGTGACCTATGTGACTCCCGATGGCGCCCGCGTGAGCTGTGGTGGTCTGGTGCGCGTGGGGCTTGATGCCGGTGAGGCTTCGGGCGCCCTGGAGCGCAAGCGTCGTATCCGCGAGCTGGAAGGCCTGGAGCCCGATCTTGCTGCCGCGTTTGAGTATGTTTCTGATCAGGTCGTCGAGGTCAATGCGGCCGTTGAGGAGGCCCGTGCTGCCGAGGGCGATGCTGCCGGCGAGATTGCCCGCCTTGAGGGCGAGCGTCGCTCCCTGCTGTCCGAGATCGGCCGCCTGGAGCAGAGTGCCAACAACGCCGAGGTCGAGCGCGTGCGTATTTCCAAGCGCCGCGAGCAGGCTGCCGAGGCCGTTCGTGCCGCACGTCCGCGCGTGGACGAGCTCACTCGTTCGCGTGACGAGGCCCGTGCGCAGGCGAGCGACTTAGGCTTGCAGATTGCCGAGGCCAACGACGAGCTCGATCGCGTGCGTCGCGACGATTCCGAGGCCGCCGGAAAGCTTGCCGATGCAAAGGTGCGCCTGGCTCAGACGAGTGAGCGCCTGCGTTCGCTGAAGGGCCGCGTGCCTGATCTTGAGCATCGTCTGGAGGGTATCGACCGTCGTATCCGCGGGACGCGTCAGGCTTCGCGCTCGCTCGAGCTGCTGCGCCTTCGCGTCGATCCTATGCACGAGCGCTATTCTGCCCTGTTGGAGCGCGCCTCGGACTGGGCTGCGCGTCTGCGTGACCAGGCTTCGCTCGAGGAGGCGGACTCGGCTTCACTGAAGAAGACCATCGAGGACGCCAAGACCGAGGTCGCCCGCGCCAAGGAGCGGGTCGATGCCGCCACCGCGACGCAAAACGAGTTCAAGGTCGCACGCGGCAAGCTCGAGGTGCAGGTCGAGGCTGCCATCAAGGCCATCACCGCCGACGGTACCACGGTGCTCGAGGAAGCGCTCATGTTGCCGTCGCCCACCGATCGCGACGCCGCCGAGCGTGAGCTTAACCAACTCGTGCGCCAGATCAACAACCTGGGCCCTGTGAACCAGGTCGCCATGGAGGAGTACGAGCAGCTCAAGCGCCGCGCCGACTACATCGAGGAGCAACTGGCCGATCTGGAGAGCGCGCGCAAGGCGCTCACCAAGATCACCGTGGCGATCGACCGCAAGATGCGCAAGGCGTTCCTGGTGACGTTTGAGAAGGTCGACGCGAACTTCCGCGAGATCTTCGCCATGCTCTTCCCGGGCGGTCAGGCTCACCTTGAGATGACCGATCCCGAGCATCCGGCCGAGACGGGCATTGAGGTCGTGGCGCAGCCGCGCGGCAAACGCATCACCAAGATGATGCTCATGTCGGGCGGCGAGAAGAGCCTGACGGCGCTCGCCCTGCTCTTTGCCGTGTATCGCACGCGTACGGTGCCGTTCTATGTGCTGGACGAGGTCGAGGCGGCGCTCGACGACGCCAACCTGTCCAAGCTCATCGGTGCTCTCGATGTGCTGCGTTCCGATACGCAGCTCTTGGTAATCTCGCATCAGCGCCGTACTATGGAGGATGCTGACGTTCTCTATGGCGTCTCGATGCAAGCCGACGGCGTCAGTCGCGTCGTCTCGCAAAAACTCGATCGCGAAACCGGAAAGGTCGTGAATGCATAATGGGATTCTTCGATGCTCTCTCGCGCGGACTTGAGCGCAGCCGCGAGGCCCTCAACGAGGTCTTCTACTTTGGCGGCGAGGTCGACGAGGATTTTTGGGAGGATCTTGAGGACACCCTCGTCATGGGTGACATGGGTGCCGAGGTCGCCATTCAGGTCTCCGATGACCTGCGCGACGCCGCCGCCAAGAAGAACCTCAAGACCGCCCCGCAACTTCGCCGCGCCCTGGCCGAGCAGCTCGAGGGTCATTTTGTGCCTGTTGAGCGCGACCCGTTTTCCGATACGCCGAGCTGCGTGCTGTTTGTGGGCATTAACGGCGCCGGCAAGACCACTACGGTCGGTAAGATTGCGAGCGCCATGGCCGCCCGCGGCAAGAACGTGGTGATCGGTTCGGCCGACACCTTCCGCGCCGCCGCCATCGAGCAGCTCGATGTGTGGGGCCAGCGCGCCGGCGTCCCCGTCATCAAGCGTGACCGCGGCTCCGATCCGGCAAGTGTTTGCTACGACGTGCTCGACGAGGCCGACAAGCGCGGCAGCGACCTGGTGCTTATCGATACCGCCGGTCGTCTGCACACGAGTCCCGAGCTTATGCGCGAGCTTGCCAAGGTAGTCAATGTGACCCGTAAGCGCGCCGCCAATATGGCCGCCGGTCCCATGCCGGTTTCGGTCGTGCTTGTGATCGACGCCGCCACTGGCCAAAACGGTCTGAACCAGGCGCTCGAGTTTAACGAGGCGCTGGGCCTGGACGGTATTATCATGACTAAGCTCGACGGCACGGCTAAGGGCGGTATTGCCATGGCCGTGGCCGAGAAACTCAAGCTCCCGATCCTGCGCGTGGGCGTGGGCGAGCAGGTCGATGACCTGCAGGAGTTCAATGCCAAAGATTTCTGCCGCGCCCTGGTGGGCGAGTCCAACTAAGGAGTGACTAGTGTTTGATTCTCTGAGCGATCGCCTCAACGACACATTTGACCGCCTGCGCGGCAAGGGTAAGCTGACCGAGGCCGATATCACCTCGGCCATGCGCGACATCCGCATGGCGCTTCTCGAGGCCGACGTTAACTTCAAGGTCGTCAAGGAGTTCGTCGCCAAGACCAAGGAGCGCTGCATGACCGCCGAGGTTATGGAGTCGCTGTCGCCGGCGCAAAACGTCGTCAAGATTGTGCTCGACGAGCTCACCGAGATGCTTGGCTCAACCGAGAGCAAGCTCGTCTTTAGCAACCGCATTCCCAATGTCATCATGCTTGTGGGTCTGCAGGGCTCCGGTAAGACCACGGCTGCCGTAAAGCTGGCCTACCTGCTCAAGAAGCAGGGCCGCTCGCCGTTGCTCGCCGCGTGCGACGTCTACCGTCCCGCTGCTGCCGACCAGCTGGCCACGCTCGGCGGCGAGATCGGCGTACCGGTCTTCCGCGGCGACGGTGCGCACCCGGTCGATATCGCCAAGGGCGCCATCCAGGAGGCCGTCGACCACCTGCGCGACGTGGTCATCGTCGATACCGCCGGACGTCTTCAGATCGATGAGCAGATGATGCAGGAGGCCGTGGACATCAAGAAGGCCGTCAAGCCCGATCAGGTGCTGATGGTCGTCGATGCCATGACCGGTCAGGATATCGTCAACGTCGTCTCGACCTTCGCCGAGCGCACCGACTTTGACGGCGTGATCATCTCTAAGCTCGACGGCGACGCTCGTGGCGGCGGCGCGCTTTCCGTGCGCCAGGTGACCGGTAAGCCCATCAAGTTTGTGAGCATGGGCGAGAAGCCCGATTCGCTGGAGCCGTTCTACCCCGATCGTATGGCCAAGCGCATTCTGGGTATGGGCGACGTTGTCGGCATTATCGAGAAGGCCCAAGAGGCGGCCGACGCCGAGCAGCTCGAGGCCGCCGAGCGCATGCTGCGCGAGGGCTTTACCATGAACGACATGCTCGACCAGATGAAAGCCGTCAAAAAGATGGGCGGCATGAAGGGTATCCTGGGCATGCTCCCCGGTGGTCAGCGTGCGCTCAACCAGATGGGCGGCAACCTGGACGAGGGCATCTTCGATAAGAACGAGGCCATCATCATGTCGATGACCAAGGAGGAGCGCCTGCGTCCCTCCATCATCAACGGCCAGCGCCGCGCGCGTATCGCCAAGGGCGCCGGTGTGACCCCCACTGAGGTAAACAGCCTTATGAAGCAGTGGGGCGAGATGAATAAGATGATGGGCCGCATGCGCACGATGGCCAATCAGGCACAGGCCGGCGGCAAGAAGGGCAAAAAGGGAAAGAAGGGCAAGAAGATGCGCATGCCCAATATCCCTGGCCTGGACGCTATGGGTCTGGGCGGCATGGGCGGCCTGGGTACGGGCAGTCCCAAGTCCGATATGGACCTGCTGCGCCAGATGGAAGCGCAGATGCGCAATAAGAAATAGGGCTGTAATTTCAGCTTGATATGGCAAAGGCCACTCGGAAGCTGCCGGGTGGCCTTTGTTGTTGGCTTTGATTGTTGAGTTGCGTTCGGCGTCGCGCCCCGAGCTCGCGGTGTCGTGCCGTTAGTGGCAGCCACAGCCCTCGTGGCCCTCGTGCTCGTGATGGTCGTGGCAGCTGCAGGACTCGCCGTGTTCGTGGGCGTGGCCGTGGTCATGGCCGTGGCAGCCGCATGTGGCCTCGCCGTTCTGTGCGAGCGTGCCGGCAATAAGGGCTTCGACGCAAGCGTCGCAGCTGCCCTGGGCACCTGCGTATACCGTGATGCCGGCTTGGGCAAGCGCGTTGATGGCGCCACCGCCGATGCCGCCGCAGATGAGCGTGTCCACACCGCCGTTGGCGAGCAGGCCCGCCAGGGCACCGTGGCCGGTGCCGCCGGTGCCCACGACCTGCTCGTTGAGCACCTTGCCGTCCTGAATGTCGTAGATCTTGAACCGCTCGCTGCGGCCAAAGTGCATAAAGATGTTGCCGTTGTCGTACGTGGTTGCCACCCTCATGGTGTCGACCTCCTTTGCTGGCCATGCGGCCGTCGCTGTGGTGATGGGGGAGTACGCGATATTGCCGCCCTCGATGATGAGCGCTCGTCCGTTGACCAGCGCATTTGCTACCTTGCGATGCGCACGGCTGCAGATTGCCGCCACCGTGGCGCGCGCGATGCCCATCTGCTGTGCGACTGCCTCTTGGTTAAGGCCTTCCAGGTCGCACAGGCGCAGCACCTCGAGTTCGTCGATCGTCATGTCGATGGCGTCTCCGCTCGCCAGGCCATCGGGGGTAAAGCCGCGGTATTCGGGGATGATCCCGACGCGGCGCAGTTTCTCGCGTCTTCCTGCCATGCACCCTCCTTATCTGACATATGTCAACAATAGAATAACGAAACTGTAGATTTGCGCAAGGAATTTCTGGCATATGTCAGAATATGAGGGCTTATGTTTGGGCTGTGGGGCCGCGTGCGCCTGGGCTACAATAAATCTCGCTTATAGGCGACTGACAGGAGGGTCAATGAGCAAAGCTGATCAGCAGTTTGTAACCATGTGCCGCGATATCTTGGATCATGGCACCACCACCGAGGGCCAAAAGGTCCGTCCGGTGTGGGAGGACGGCACCCCTGCCTATACCATTAAAAACTTTGGTGTCACGGCGCGCTATGATCTGCGCGAGGAGTTCCCCGCGCTCACCCTGCGTCGTACGGCGCTTAAGTCTGCCATGGACGAGATTCTGTGGATCTATCAAAAGAAGTCCAATAACGTGCATGATCTCAACAGCCATATCTGGGATGAGTGGGCCGATGAGACCGGTTCCATCGGTAAAGCCTACGGCTATCAGATTGGTCAGAAGAGCCATTACGCCGAGGGCGACTTCGACCAGATGGACCGTGTGCTGTACGACCTTAAGCACACGCCGTATAGTCGCCGCATTATGACCAATACGTACGTGTTTAGCGATCTGTCCGAGATGCACCTTTATCCGTGCGCCTATAGCGTGACCTATAACGTGACGCAGCGTCCTCAGGACGACAAGCCGACGCTCAACATGATTCTCAACCAGCGCAGCCAGGACATTTTGGCCGCGAACAACTGGAACGTGTGCCAGTACGCCATTTTGCTGATGATGGTCGCGCAGTCGGTCGATATGATTCCCGGTGAGCTGTTGCACGTGATCGCCGACGCCCATATCTATGATCGTCATGTCGATATCGTCCGCGAGCTTATCGAGCGTCCGCAGTTTGCGGCACCCAAGGTAACGCTCAACCCCGATGTGCATGACTTCTATGCGTTTACGACCGATGACCTGATCGTCGAGGGCTATGAGCACGGCCCGCAGGTCAAGAACATTCCCATTGCGGTGTAGGTAGTGCTCATGACGTGTAAGCTATCTGCTATCGTCGCCGTGTGTGACGATTGGGGCATTGGGTGCGAGGGCGACATGGTGGTGTCCAATCGCGCCGATATGCGCCATTTTGTGGCCTGCACCAAGGGCTGCCCGGTTATCATGGGACGCAAGACCCTGCTGAGTTTTCCCGGCGGGCGTCCGCTCAAGAACCGCCGCAATATCGTGCTCACCCGCGACGAGAGCTTTGCCCCCGAGGGCGTCGACGTGGTGCATAGTATCGACGAGGCGCTCGCCGCGGTTGCCGATGAGCCCGTTGCCTGGGTGATCGGTGGCGGCGATGTCTATCGGCATTTTTTGCCGTATTGCGTCGAGGCCGAGGTCACGCATGACCACTGCGTCCATGTCGTGGATACGTACTTTCCCGATTTGGAAGCCGATCCTGCGTGGGAGATTGCGCAGCGTAGCGGGGTCGCGACGATTGCCGCCGGTGAGGGTGACGAGGGCGTCGATTATGAGTTCGTGACGTATCGTCGCATCGAGGCGTAAATCGTCTGGCGTGAACGGTATCATCGGGTTGATTGAATGCATGGGGCGGCGCTTAGCGTCGCCTCGTTTGGTATAGATGTGCTGTAAAGAAGGGTGCGGGCTGGCTGCTATGACTGATGCCGTTGAGGTTCTGCGAATTGATTCGCTCGAGGACGAGCGGCTCGATGCCTACGTGCGACTGACCGAGCGTGAGCTTCGCTGCGTGCTGGAGCCGCAGAAGGGCATTTTTATCGCTGAGAGTGCCAAGGTCATCGAGCGTGCGGTTCGCGCCGGATATGAGCCGGTGAGCTTTCTTCTGGGCGAGCGCTGGCTCGACCAGATGATGCCGCTGTTTGACCAGCTTGTCGTGTGCGAGGGAGCGGGTCCGGTTCCCGTGTTCGTGGCCTCCATGGAGCTCATGGAGCAGTTGACGGGCTTTAACGTGACGCGCGGCGCGCTGGCGGCGTTCCGTCGCCCGCGTCAGATTCCGGTTGATGAGTTCTTGGGCGGCGTTGTCGAGGCGGCGGGGGGTCGTCCGGTGCGCGTGTGCGTGCTTGAGGGTATTGTCGATCACACCAATGTTGGCGCGATTTTCCGCTCGGCTGCCGCATTGAACGTTGACGGTATTTTGGTCAGCCCGACGTGCTGCGACCCGCTGTACCGTCGCTCGGCCCGGGTGAGCATGGGCACCGTGTTTCAGGTGCCGTGGACGCGCATTGGGAGTGAGGCGCGCGTGTGGCCGCATGATGGTCTGAGCGCGTTGCACGATGCCGGTTTTTCGTGTGCCGCTATGGCGTTGACGGACGATTCCGTATCGCTGGACGATCCCGTGCTGCAGGAGATTGACCGCTTGGCGATTTTTATGGGTACCGAGGGTGCCGGCTTGGGCGCCAAGACCATTGCCGGCTGTGACCACGCGGTGCGCATTCCGATGGCGCACGGGGTCGATTCGCTTAACGTGGCCGCGGCGAGCGCCGTCGCCTTTTGGCAGCTGTGCCCGCACGTGAGCAATGAGTATCACTACCAGCCGGGTTTGTATCACTAGGCAGTTATTCCGCACTGTGCTCTAATTCGGGGTGTTTCGGTTGCCGCCAGTCGGTGCTAAGCTGGATTTGGCTTTGGTTTTAAATTGCTGTTTTGCTGTTTGACGTATGCGTGTGGGGAGGGCGTGTGGCTAAGAAATCTACGGCGATCGATGTAACGCAAGGTGTCATTTGGCAGCAATTGCTGTCGCTGTGCGTTCCCATCTTTTTTAGTTCGTTTTTTCAGCAGGCCTACACGCTTATCGGTACGTATATCGTTGGCCAGTTTGGCGGCAAGCTCGCGCTGGGTGGTATTCAAGCCACGATGGTGCTCACCGAGCTCTGCATTGGCTTTTGCGTTGGCGTTGGCGCCGGCTGCGCGGTCATTACCGGTCAGTATTTTGGCCAGCACGATGATGAGCGACTGAGTCGTTCGGTCCATACAGCCATGACGCTCGCGCTGGTGGGCGGTATCGCTTTCTCGATTCTTGGCATAGTGTTCGTTGAGCCCATGCTGGTGCTTATGAACACGCCGCATGAACTATTGGCCGAGGGTGTGGCCTATGCTCGCTGTTATTTTGCCGCGATGGTTGCGGCACTGCTGCTGAATATGGGAACCGCACTGCTGCGTGCCGTGGGCGACACGCGCGGGCCCGCCGTGATCATTGCCTCTGGCTGCCTTGTTAACGTGGTGCTGGATATCATCTTTGTCGCTGTGTTGCATATGGAGGCGCTGGGCTGCGGCATCGCAGTGGCGCTGACCATTTGCTCCAATGCAACGATGATCGTGTTGCGCATGATGCGCGCTCCGGGTGCATGGCGTCTTTCGCTGTCTAAGCTCGGTATCGATCGCGGTATTTGCAAGAGTATGATCTCGTGTGGTCTGCCACTCGGTTTTCAATCGGCTGCCTATTCGATCTCGAACGTGCTGATCCAGGTGTCGGTTAATTCGTTTGGCGCCGATGTCACGACTGCTTGGGGTCTATCTGGGCGCCTGGATGGCATTATCTGGATGGTGACCGAGGCGCTCGGCGTATCGATCACTACGTTCTCGGCGCAGAACTTTGGCGCGCGCAACTACGAGCGCATGCGCAAGGGCTATCATACGTCGCTCGTGCTGTCGTTTATGCTCATTGGTGGCCTGTCTGCCGTGCTGCTGGTGTTCTCGGGCCCGCTGTCGCGTTTGTTTGTCGACGATGCTTCGATTTCGGCGTACACCACGACTATCCTCCATTTCATTGCGCCGTTCTATGCGATTTTCTCGATTATCGAGAACGCCTCGGGTTCCATCCGCGGCGCCGGCGTGAGTCTGCAGCCTATGATGCTCACCATCTTTGGCACCGTCGTACTCAGAGTGATTTGGGTGTTTGCGATCATGCCCTTCGATCCGTCGCTCGAGCATCTACTGCTGGTCTACCCCGTAACCTGGCTCATCACCGCAACCATGTTCACCATCTACCACCACAGCGGCAACTGGCTAGGCCGCGCCACCGCCTAGTTCATCCGTCGGATACCCCTGATAAGTTGCGGTGAAATAGTTCCTGAAAAGCCCTTGCGGACCGTCAAACAAGTACTATTCCACCGCAACTTCCTTATGAGCTGTAGGTGTTGGCGGAAAACGAATCAATTAGTATTCGATGCCCTGACGGGCTAGGAGGCCTTCGTCGAAGTAGTGTTTGACGGGTCGCATTTCGGTGACCAGGTCCGCGAGGTCTGCGAGGGCAGCAGGCCGCGGCCGGTTAGCACGAGCTCCGTGGTGGCGGGCTTTATCGCAATCAGTTCCTCGACATTCTCTCGCGCCCCAAAGCAGCCTTCGTCTTGCCCTTGCCGTCGCCCGTATAGATTTGAACCTTGCCGACTTCCAGTGATGCCATCTCTGTCCTTTCGTGCCCGGCGTCGGTTTATCGCCGTCTGGGTTGGGTATTCTAGAAAGCATTATCAACCCCAGTAGATGGAGTTCAAGCAGATGGAGATGGATGACAACAAACGTAGACGGAATATGATCCTCTACGTGCTCATCGCCTTCGTCGTCTACCTCGTGCTCTCGACCGTTCTGTTCCCCAACATCGGTCACACGCAGCAGATTACGAAGACCGATTATTCGACGTTTGTCAAAGCGCTCGATAAGAAGAGCGTTGACAAGGTTGAGTACAACACGGACGATTACTCGATTTATTACACCAAAAAGGGCGAGGACGAGAACATCGCTTACAAGACGACCGGTGTGCCGAATGATGCGGGCTTTACCGATCGCGTGCTTGAATCCGGTGCGTCCCTGGAGTCCGTCGTTCCAGATAAAAACTCGGGTCTGATGACCTACTACCTGCTCACACTCATCCTTCCCATGGCGATTTTCTTCCTCATCGGCTGGTGGCTCAACCGCCGCATGAAGAAGGCTATGGGCGATGACGGCCCGTCGATGAACTTTGGTGGCGGCGGTTTTGGCGGCGGCGGACTGGGCAAGTCCGGTGCTCGCGTGATCGCCTCCAAGGACGTGGGCGTGACCTTTAAGGATGTCGCTGGCCAGGAAGAGGCCAAGGAATCCCTCAAGGAGGTCGTCGACTTTCTGGAGAAGCCGCAGCGCTACGAGGAAATTGGCGCCAAGCTGCCGCGCGGTGCTCTCCTTGTTGGCCCTCCGGGTACCGGTAAGACCCTACTCGCCAAGGCTGTGGCCGGCGAGGCGGGCGTGCCGTTCTTTAGCATTTCGGGCTCTGAGTTCGTCGAGATGTTTGTCGGCCGCGGCGCCGCCAAGGTTCGCGACCTGTTTAAGCAGGCCAAGGAAAAGGCCCCGTGTATCGTGTTTATCGACGAGATCGATACCATCGGCAAAAAGCGTGACGGCGGCGGCTTTAGCGGCAATGATGAGCGCGAGCAGACGCTCAACCAGTTGCTGACCGAGATGGACGGCTTCGATAACCACAAGGGCATCGTCGTCCTCGCTGCCACCAACCGTCCCGACAGCCTTGACCCGGCCTTGCTGCGCCCCGGCCGTTTTGACCGCCGCATCCCCGTTGAGCTGCCCGACCTGACCGGCCGCAAGAACATCCTCGAGCTGCATGCGAAGAGCGTGAAGACGCAGCCGCCGATCGACCTGTCCGCGATTGCCCGCGCCACGCCCGGCGCCTCGGGCGCCGACCTGGCCAACATCATCAACGAGGGCGCCCTACGTGCCGTCCGCGAGGGGCGCAAGCGTGCCACGCAGGACGATTTTGAGGAGTCGGTGGAGGTCGTTATCGCCGGACAGCAGCGTAAGTCCACGGTGCTGTCCGACCACGAGAAGCAGGTCGTTTCCTACCACGAGATCGGCCATGCTATCGTTGCCGCCCGCCAGAAGGGGTCTGCGCCGGTCACCAAGATTACCATCGTGCCGCGCACGAGCGGCGCTCTGGGCTATACCATGCAGGTTGAGGAGGATGAGCGCTTCCTGACCACACGCCAGGAGGTCCTGGACAAGCTCGCCGTCTACTGCGGCGGACGTGCCGCCGAGGAGCTCATCTTTGGTGAGATGACGACCGGCGCCGCCAACGATATCGAGCAGGCCACCAAGCTCGCCCGCAACATGGTGACGCGCTTTGGTATGTCCGATGAGTTTGGCATGATGGCGCTCGGTACCGTGCAGAATGCGTATCTCAACCAGGACACGTCGCTCACCTGCGCCCCCGGTACGGCCGAGCGCGTGGACGCAATTGTCGCCAAGCTGATCGAGGACGCGCACGACCGCGCTCTGCAGATCCTGAAGGAGAACAAGTTCAAGCTCCACGAGCTGGCTCGTTATCTGTACAAGAAGGAGACGATCACGGGCGAGGAGTTTATGAATCTCCTCACGCGCGAGAATCCGCTGATGCCGAAGCAGCAGTAATACTGGTTGCGCAGTCTCAATCGCCCCATTTGAGTGTCCATCTCAAATGGGGCGTTTTGCGTAGGGAGAGTTGTATATGAAGATCGTGGTAAGTGCCTGCTTGATGGGCGAGAGTTGCAAGTATAACGGGCTCGATAACTACCACCGCGCGTTGGTCGAAGCGTGCGAACGCACAGGGACCGAGGTACTCCTCGTATGTCCCGAGGTTTTTGGCGGTCTGACCACGCCGCGCGACCCGTCCGAGATTGTGAACGGCGAAGTTCGTACC
Source organism: uncultured Collinsella sp. (assembly GCA_959028445.1). Lineage (GTDB taxonomy): Bacteria > Actinomycetota > Coriobacteriia > Coriobacteriales > Coriobacteriaceae > Collinsella. Next base: position 31,121 of record CAUFRY010000009.1, read on the forward strand.
TGCGAGGGCGTGTCCGTTGACCGGGAATTCCGCTTGGGCGCTCAACGTGCGCTCGATATGTGCGAGCAGGCGGGCGGGCCGGAAGAGATCGCCGCGTGCATCCTGAAGGACCGTAGTCCCTCGTGCGGCGCGGGCCGCGTCTACGACGGCACCTTTAGCGGTACGCTCACAGCGGGCAACGGCGTTTTTGTCGATCTGTTACTGCGTCACGGCTACCGCGTCATTCCGGCTAGCGAGTTCGACCCCAAAATACTTGAGCAATAAAAAAACCACCACAAAGGTGCCTGTCCCCTTTGTGGTGGTTTTGGGCTTGGCCTAGAGGGTGTGGCCGTAGGCGTTGGCGGCCTTGATGGCGGCGGCGAACTTTTCGTCGGTGAAGGGCTCAGGGTTGCCCTGCTTCCACTCGTTGGTGGCGTGCGCGTATTCGCACAGGGCAGGGATGTCGGCCTCGGAAAGCCCGACCTGCTCAAGCGTCACGGGCAGGCCCATCTGCTTGTTAAAGGCGGCGTAGCGCACAAGGTTCTCGGTATCGCCCGTATAGGCAAACAGGACGAGCACGCCCAAGCTCACGACCTCGCCGTGCAGATAGGTTCCCTCGCGCGCAATGCTGCACGTCGCATTGTAGAACGCGTGCGCCACGCTCGAGTTGTAGTAGTAATCGTTTTGGTTGGTCAGGTTCGAGACATAGCCCGTGTTGACCACGATGTCGAGCGCGATCTGCTTTACGGCCTCGGTCGACAGGTCTTGGCGCACGTCCTCAAGACCCTGGACGCCATAGGTAAACAGCGGCTCGGAGCAGGTGTGGGCGAGTGCCAGGCCAAGACCGGCGGTGTGCTCCAAATTACCGGCGCTCGTGGCGTACTCGACCTCGGGCTGCTTAGACAGGGCATCGCCCACGCCGGCCCAGAAGTACTCTGCCGGTGCCTCGGCGATGATCTTGGGGTTGATGAAGATGTGCGCCGGTCGGTTGGGGTACGAATAGCCCTCGAGCGAGCCATCGTCATTGTAGACAACGGCAATGGCGGTCGCGGCCGAGCAGTTGGAGCAAATCGTCGGTACGGTAAAGACGATCTTCTTGAGCTCGATGGCTGCGGTCTTCACGGTGTCGAGTGCCTTGCCGCCGCCACATGCGATGAGCGCGTCGGCTTCCTGGCAGGCAGGGGAGTTCACGACCTTGGCGATATTGGCACGCGTACTGTTGGTGCCATAGACGCGCGTCTCCAGGACCTCGACATCGGTACCTTCAAGTGCCGCCTCGATTCCCGGCAGCGCCGCAGCCAGGGCTCGCTTGCCGCCAATGATGGCGACCTTGGTCGCTCCGTACTCGGCCAGTGCGGCGGGCAGCTCGGTAAAGCAATCCTCGCCAACGGTATAATCACTCATTCCAATCGTGCGCATGGCAACCTTCTTTCTTTCGATAAAGTGCTTTCAGGTATTTTGCTCCTAGAGAAGGTCCACAGCCGCGAGAAATTTCGAACGTATAAAACCAGTGTTGAGGGTTTTTCGCCGGCGCGGAACGTGCTAGCATACTCCGCATAAGCGTTGATGGGGACGAGTAGTCGGCCGTACGCATGTTACAGAGAGCGGGGAGCGCTGAGAACCCGTGCATGCGACCGATGAAAATCACCCCGGAGCTGCGGTCCCAACGGACGCGTCGCACAGGCTCGTCTTAGTAGATATCGCCGAGATGGTCGTCGATACAGGCCAGCCGAGTAACGGATGCGAGCGCGCGAATACGCGGGCGAGGGCATCTAAGCTGGGTGGTTAAACGAAGAGCTTTTGCGGGCGTACAGTCCGTTTTGTGGCGCTTCGTCCCAGCTTGTAGGGACGGGCGCTTTTTTGGTGCCCAACGGGCGTGCGCGCCCACGACATGAAAGGGGTACCGTGGCAAACGAGTACAAGCAGACGATGAATCTGCCCAAGACCGGTTTTCCCATGCGTGCCGGTCTTTCCAAGTCCGAGCCCAAGCGACTCAAGGACTGGCAGGACAACAAGGTCTACGAGCAGGTTCTGAAGAAGAACGAGGGTCACAAGAAGTTCGTGCTGCACGACGGCCCTCCGTACGCCAACGGCCCGATCCACATCGGCCACGCCATGAACAAGATCTCCAAGGACATGATCAACCGTTACTGGATGATGCAGGGCTATGAGGTTCCCTATGTCCCCGGTTGGGACTGCCATGGCCAGCCGATCGAGCATAAGGTCGAGGAGAAGCTCGGCACCGAGAAGTTCAACCAGACCTCCACGGCTAAGATCCGCGAGCTTTGCAACAAGTTCGCTGTCGAGAACATCGAGCTACAGAAGGCCGGCTTCCGTCGCCTGGGCGTGCTCGGCGATTGGGACAACCCCTATCTGACGCTCTATCACCAGCATGACGCCGCCGACATCGAGGTCTTCAAGGCCATGTTCGACAAGGGCATGATCTATCGCGGCCACAAGCCCGTCCACTGGTGCAAGCACTGCCATACCGCACTTGCTGAGGCCGAGATTGAGTACTCCGACGAGACGAGCCCGTCCATCTTCGTGCGCTTTGAGATGACCTCCAAGCCCGCCGGCCTCGAGAACTTCGACGGCCCGGTTGACTTTATCATCTGGACGACCACGCCGTGGACCATCCCCTCCGACCAGGCCGTTTCTCTCAAGCCCGGCGCCGCCTACGTCGCCGTTGAGCACGACGGCCGCGCCGAGGTCATGCTCGAGGACCTGGCTCCCAAGTGCTGCGAGGAGTTTGGCTGGGAGTACACCCCGGTTGTGGTCGACGGCAAGCCCTATGTGGTTCCCGCCGAGACCTTCCATCACATTCACTATAAGCAGCCGATCTTTGACGGTGTCGAGGGCGTTGCGCTGCTGGCCGATTACGTTGGTGTCGATGACGGTACCGGTATCGTCCACAACTCGCCCGGCCACGGCGTCGACGATTACTTTGCCTGCCTCAAGGAGGGCATCACCGACATCTGCATGCCGGTCGATGACGACGGCAAGTTCTACACCGGCGAGGAGTTTGGCACCGGTGGCCCCTTCAGCGGCATGGATACCGACGAGGCCAACCCGCACATCATCGAGTTCCTGCGCGAGCGCGGCACCCTAGTCCTCGAGAAGAAGATCACGCACAGCTATCCGCACTGCTGGCGCTGCAAGCACCCGGTGCTCTTCCGTGCTACCGACCAGTGGTTCGTCTCGATGGACAAGACCGGTTTGCGCGAGCAGGCTGGCAAAGAGGTCCGCGAGAACGTCAAGTGGTATCCGGCCCACGCGGCAAACCGCATCGGCGCCATGGTCGAGCAGCGTCCCGACTGGTGCATCAGCCGTCAGCGCAACTGGGGCGTGCCTATCCCCAGCTACACCTGCGCCGACTGCGGCGAGAAGGTCATGAACGACGCTACTCTCGACGCCGTCATCAAGCTCTTCCACGAGAAGGGCTCCGACGCCTGGTTCACCGACGCTCCCGAGAGCTACCTGGGCGAGGCCTGCGTCTGCCCCAAGTGCGGCGGCCATCACCTCAAGGCCGATAAGGACATCCTCGACGTGTGGTGGGACTCCGGCGTCTCCTGGAAGGCCGTCTGCGAGTATCGCCCCGAGCTGGAGTATCCGGCGGACGTGTATCTCGAGGGCTCCGACCAGCACCGCGGTTGGTTCCAGAGCTCGCTGCTCACCTCGGTGGGCGCCAACGGCCACGCTCCGTATAAGGCGGTCGTCTCGCAGGGCTTCACGCTCGACGGGCAGGGCCGCAAGATGTCCAAGTCGCTCGGTAACGTCATCGACCCCAACAAGGTCTGTGACGAGATGGGTGCCGACATCATCCGTCTGTGGGTTGCATCTGTCGATACCAGCTCCGACGTTTCCATCGACCACGAGATCCTCGCTCGTACGTCCGATGCCTACCGTCGTTTCCGCAACACGCTGCGCTTCCTGCTCTCCGAGCTCGAGGGCCAGTTTGAGCCCGAGACCGACGGCGTCGCCTTTGCCGACCTGTTGCCGCTCGACAAGCTCATGGTTGCCCGTCTGACCCAGGTCCAGGCCGAGGTCGACGACGCTTACTCTTGCTACGAGTTCCCGCGCGCTTACCGTGCACTCTACGACTTCGTGGTTACCGAGCTCTCCAACGTGTATCTCGACGCCCTGAAGGACCGTCTGTACTGTGAGAAGCCCGGCTCGCTCGAGCGCCGCAGCGCCCAGACCGTGCTGGCCGAGCTCTTCTCGATGCTCATGCGCGACCTTCAGCCGATCCTGTCCTACACGGTTGACGAGGCCATGGCCTATGCGCCCGCCGGCTGCGTCGATCACCAGAAGTACGCCGCGCTGCTCGATTGGTACAAGTCGCCCATCACGTTCGACGAGGCCAATGAGTTTGAGGGCGTGCTTGAGGCTTCTCTTGAGCTCCGTAGCGCCGTGACCAAGGCTCTTGAGGATGCCCGCTCCGCCGGCATCTTCACCAAGAGTCAGCAGGTCCGCGTCAAGGCGGTCGTTCCCGCCGAGATGTATGTGCTGTTGACCGGCGACAAGGCCGTCGACCTGGCCGAGTTCTACATCGTCTCCGATGTTGAGCTTACTCAGGGCGAGGAGCTTTCCGTTGCCATCGAGGCTGCCGAGGGCGAGTGCTGCGACCGTTGCTGGAACTACCGCACCACCGTTGGCGAGTACAACGGCCACGCTCACATCTGCGAGAGGTGTGCGAATGCCCTTTAAGGCACGGTAACTCGGCATTTTAGTAAAAGGGAGAATTTGGGCGCCTTCGGCCCATTTGCTCCGCTGAATAAAAGCGGCATTCTGTTTTTCGGAATGCCGCTTTCGTTTTTAGCTGGTTATTTCGCTTGCGTTGGTGGATATGTCGTGCGCTCTGCGTGTGGCAATATAAGATGGTTATTTGCGTTAAACGTTATTCGATGTTCTTGAGGGTAGGGGATTGATTTGGGTCGTACTGGGGATATGACGCCGCCTTTGCGTTGGCGGTTGGGTGTTGCTGGTGGGGTGGCGCTCGTTGTGTTGCTCGTTGACCAGCTGACCAAGCTTGCGGTTCGTGCCGTGGGCGACGCCCTGCATGTGACCGTTATCTCCGGCGTGATCGATTTTCTGTTTGTCCGCAATATCGGAGCTGCCTTTAGCATGGGCGAGGGGCATGGCGTCGCGTTTGCTGTGCTGGCGCTTGCGGTTATCGTCGCCATTTCCGTTTACTTGCTCCGTGCGCCTCAGCTCGCTCGTCTTGAGGTTGTGGGCATGGCTATGGTTGCGGGCGGCGCCATCGGTAACGCGATCGACCGCCTCGCCTTTGGCTTCGTGACCGATTTTATCGCCACCACCTTCATCGACTTTCCCGTCTTTAACGTCGCCGATATCGGCATTACGGTCGGTGTGGTGCTTGCCCTCATCGGCTACATGTTCTTGAGTCCTGCGGCCCGTGAGGTCGATGCGACCGCCGAGCTTAACGCCCGTGACGAGGCCCGCGCCAAGCGCAAGGCCAAACAACGTGGGGAGCGTGCCCGCAAGATTCGCGAAAGGAATGAGCGCTAATGGCCGACATCCATATTCTCGTTGCCGACGACACCGCTGGCCAGCGTCTCGACGCCTATCTGGGCGCCAACGATGGCTGTCCCACGCGCTCTGCCTGCGCACATCTGATCGAGGGCGGTGCCGTTGCCGTCAACGGCGAGACCTGCCTATCAAAAAAATATGCTGTGCGCTCCGGTGATCGCATCTCGGTCGATCTGCCCGAGCCGCACGATCCCACTGATGTGATTCCAGAGGCCATTCCCCTCGATATCCGCTACGAGGACGACTACCTCATCGTGCTCTCCAAGCAGCGCGGTCTGGTGTGCCATCCTGCGCATGGTCATGAGAGCGGTACGCTCGCGAATGCCCTGGTCTATCACTGCGGTATCGACCATCTGGGCACCGTGCAGGGCGAGGACCGCCCCGGTATCGTGCATCGTTTGGATCGCGATACCTCGGGTCTCATGCTTGCGGCCAAGGACGACGACACCCAGCGCGCGCTCCAGAATCTCATCCGCACGCGAACGCTCGACCGCCGCTACATTACCCTCGTCCACGGCCACATTGCCATGGACGAGGGTACCATCAACACCGGTATCGCCCGTTCCACGCGTGACCGCGTCAAGATGGCGGTTTCGGACGATCCCTTTGCCCGTCAGGCCATTACGACCTTTAAGGTCCTCGAGCGCTTCGATTCCACGCGTTTTGACGACGGTTATACGCTCGTCGAGTGCCACCTGTTTACCGGCCGCACGCATCAGATTCGCGTGCATATGCGCCACATCAACCACGCTTGCGTGGGCGATCCACTCTATGGCAAGTGCGATGCACGCGCCGATCAGGGTCTGACCAGGCAATTCCTTCATTCCTGGCGCGTCGCATTCGACCATCCCGTGACGGGGGAGCGCATTGAGTGCCGCGACGAGTTGCCGTGGGATCTCGCTGCGGTTCTCGACGATCTGGCTCCGCGCTCGATCGGTCGCACGGCCGCTGGAGATGAAATCGTTCCGCAGCTCGGTCTGCTCGAAGCCTAGCCAGTATTAGGTGGTTTCTTGAACTCGGTTAGCCTACGGTAAGATATACGGTTGTTTACGTAACGCGTTGCTGGGAGCCTGCATGCTCGCCTTTTTACAAACTAACACGCCCATCGTGATCTTCAATCAGATTGTGGTTACGCTGCTCACGGTCTGCTTTCTGTACCAGGTGGTCTTCTTTGTCATTGGTGCTCTCCGTGGTGAGGTCGCGCCCCCTAAGGCCAAAAAGCTGCATCGTTATGCCTTCTTTATCGCGGCGCATAACGAGGAGGCCGTGATCGCCAACCTTGTTCGCTCCATCAAGGACCAGGATTATCCGTCCGAGCTTATCGAGGTCTTCGTTGTCGCCGATGCCTGCACCGACAACACGGCGCAGCTCGCGCGCGAGGCGGGCGCCGTCGTCTATGAGCGTAACGACCTGGCCCGTAAGGGCAAGAGCTGGGTCATGGACTTTGGTTTTGATCGCATTCTCAACGAGTATCCCGATACTTTTGAGGGCTATTTCATCTTTGACGCCGACAACGTTATTTCCCGCGATTACGTCTCCAAGATGAACGATGCCTTTGACCAGGGCTTCCATGTGGTCACGAGCTATCGTAACTCCAAGAACTTCGGCAGCTCGTGGATTTCGTCTGCCAACGCCACCTGGTATCTGCGTGAGGCCCGCTTCCTCAACAACGCGCGTAATATCTGCAAGACGTCCTGCGCTGTCTCGGGTTCGGGCTACCTCATCTCCGCCAGTGTTATCGAGGGCATGCACGGCTGGCAGTTCCATACACTGACCGAGGACATCCAGTTCACCACGTTCTGCGCCATTCACGGCATCCGCATCGGTTATGCGCCGGCGGAGTTCTTTGACGAGCAGCCGGTGACGTTTAAGGCGTCCTGGAAACAGCGCATGCGTTGGACCAAGGGCTTTTACCAGGTGTTCTTTACCTACGGTAAGCACCTGGTCAAATCGACCTTCCGCTATCATCGCTTTGCTGCCTACGACATGTTTATGACGATCGCCCCGGGTATGCTGTTGTCCCTGATCTCGATGCTCGCCAATGCGACGTTCCTGATCGTGGGCGGTCTTTCGCACGGCTTCTTGGCTACCGAAGTCGAGATGCAGGCGTGTGCCGCTTCGCTTATCATGACGTTCGTGATGATGTACCAGACCTTCTTTATCCTGGCGCTGCTCACGACCATCTTTGAGTACAAGCACATTCATTGCGCTCAAAAGTGGCGCCTGGTGACCAACCTGTTTACCTTCCCGATCTTTATGTTCAGCTATATCCCCATCACGGTTGCCGCGCTGTTCCTGAAGGTCGACTGGGTTCCTACCCAGCATGCCGTAAACGTCACCCTCGACGAGGTCATGCAAGGCGCCAAATAACCACCACCTAAACCACCGCAAAGGGGACAGGCAACTTTTTGGTGGTTTTTGCTTTTGCGATGCAGCTCGAGGAGGTACTCGATGTTTTATATCCCGTTTTGGATTTGCATCTTTGCCGGCGCGGCGATTGATGCCCGTCAGCGACGTTTTCCCAATGAACTTGCCGGTGCGTGTGCGGTGACGGCGTTAGTGGGCGTTTGGCTCGACAAAGGCGTTAACACAGCGCTTGACCACGCGGGTCTTGCCGTCATTGTGTATCTTGCTCTCGTGCTGACTGAGTCCCTCTGGCGTCGTCTTCGCCAAATCCCGGGCATCGGCATGGGGGATGCCAAGGCGCTCTTCGCGCTTTGCACGCTCGACCCTATGGGTGGCATCGTGGCATTTGCCGTCGCACTCCTGGCTCTGGCCCTTTCCTGCCTCTTCACAAAATCGCGCTCCCTGCCATTGCTCCCGTTTTTAGTGCCGATTTTTGCCATAATCGAGGTCGTGGGCTGCACTTTGTAACCGATTGCGCGTCCTTCTTAAGGAGCATGCCATGGAATCTAATCAAGAAACGGCCGTCATTAAGGCGCGCATGGACCGTATTCCCTCAGCGTTGTCGCCCGAGCTTGTCGAGCGCATTGCCGCCGATCGTGCTTCGGGCTATGTCAACCCGTATCGTTGCAACGATGATCAGGTCATTCGTCGTATTGATCGCACTACCGACAAAGGCACGCTTATGCGTCCGGCGTTTATGCGCGATACCGAAAAGATACTTCATCTTCCGGCTTACACCCGGTATGCGGGCAAAACGCAGGTCTTTAGCTTTCGTAGCAATGACGATCTGTCACGCCGCGGTTTGCACGTGCAGCTTGTCTCGCGCATTGCGCGCGATATCGGTCGCGCCCTGGGGCTCAATTGCGATCTGATCGAGGCGATTGGCCTGGGCCACGACTTGGGCCACACGCCCTTTGGCCATGCCGGCGAGCGATTCCTCAACGATATTTACCACGAGCGTACGGGTCGCTACTTTTTCCATAACGTGCAATCAGTCCGTGTGCTCGATGCACTGTATGGCCGCAACGTGTCGCTCCAGACGCTCGACGGCGTGCTATGCCATAACGGCGAGTACGAGCAGCGTGTGTTTGAGCTCTCGGACATGGGCTCCTTTGACCAGTTTGACCAGACGGTTGAGGATTGCATTGCCACGGGCTATAGCGCAATTGAGCATCTGCGTCCCATGACGCTCGAGGGCTGCGTCGTTCGCATCTCGGATATTCTTGCCTACGTCGGTCGTGACCGTCAGGATGCGATCGCGGCGGGCCTGCTTTCGCCCGACGCCTTTGACGATGACCTGGGCGGAGCATACAACAGCTGGATCCTCACGCATGCCTCCATCGATATCGTCGAGCACAGCTATGGCAAGCCACGCATCGAGATGAGCGAGGACCTGTTTGAGGAAATCCGCCGAGCCAAGTGCGAGAACTACGAGAAGATCTATAGCAAGGGCGGTATCGAAGGCGACTCCGAAGCGGAGCTGCGCGAGGCTTTCGAAAAGCTCTACGACCGTTGCCTGCAGGATATAAACGAAGGCGACGAGTCCTCCTACATATTTAAGCACCACATTTCGCGCATTGAGCAGCAGCTTTCCTACTACGACCGTACCTATGCATGGCAGGACGATAAGGACCAAGCCGTGGTGGATTACATTGCGAGCATGACGGATGGCTATTTCTGCGAGCTGACGAGTAAGTTGTTCCCGGGTCTAAAGTTTCCGCACCGTACTTATATTAACGAACGGTAGTTCGTATTTATTCGGTATACTATTCGTGGAAAACGATTTTGATTGATGCACGGGATGGCTATGGACGACCTTTTTTCTGCTTCGACGCGCGAGCGTTCCTTTCAGAATGCGCCGCTTGCGGTGCGCATGCGCCCCAACACGCTTGATGAGTACGTGGGCCAGCAAAAGGCCGTCGGTAAGGGCTCATGGCTGCGTGCCGCGATTGAGCACGACGTGCTGTCGAGCGTGATTCTGTACGGGCCGGCCGGTACGGGCAAGACGACGCTGGCCCACATTATCGCCAACCATACCAAGGGCGAGTTTGTCGAGGTCAGCGCCGTGACGGGCACCGTGAAGGACTTGCGCCGCGTGATTGACGAGGCCAAGACGCGCCTGAATACCTATGACCGCCGCACCATTCTGTTTATCGATGAGATTCACCGCTTTTCCAAGTCGCAGCAGGACGCCCTGTTGCATGCGGTTGAGAACCGTACCGTCATTATGATTGGCGCTACGACGGAGAATCCGTACTTTGAGGTCAACTCGGCATTGCTCTCGCGTGGTCGCGTGGTGGAGCTTGAGCACCTCAAAGACGAGGATATCGCCACGCTTATTGCGCGTGCGCTTGAGGCACCGCAGGGTTTGGGTGGCAAGTTCTCGGCCGATGAGGATACGGTTAAGACCATCTGCACGCTGGCAGCGGGTGACGCTCGCTCGGCGCTCACGACGCTCGAGCTTGCGAGCGAGATTGCCGTCACGCGTCCCGATACCGAGGGAACGCCAGCGCCTGCGGCGGGGGAGCGCTATCCCATCACCGTGGATGACGTGAAGATTGCCAACCCGCGTCGCGGCTTTACGTATGACAAAAACGGCGACATGCACTACGACATCATCAGTGCGTTCATCAAGTCCATGCGCGGTAGTGACCCCGATGCCACGATCTATTGGCTCGCGCGCATGATCGATGCTGGGGAGGATCCTAAGTTTATCGCTCGCCGCATTATGATTCACGCTTCTGAGGATGTTGGCAACGCCGACCCGCAGGCGCTTTTGGTGGCGCATGCCGCGTTTAAGTCTGCCGAGGTCATTGGCTATCCCGAGTGCCGCATTAACCTGGCTCAGGCTGCACTCTATGTGTGCTTGGCGCCAAAATCCAACGCGTGTGAGGCTTCGATCGATGCGGCGCTGGCCGATATCCATTCTAGTGGGCTTCGCGAGGTGCCGAGTTATCTGCGCGATCGCCATCGCCCGGGCAGCGATGAATACGGTGTGTATAAGTATCCACATGATTATCCCGAAGGCTGGGTCGATCAGCGCTATTTGCCCGAAGGCTTGGAACGCGGTGCATTTTGGCAGCCTGCCGGGCGCGGCTGGGAAGAGTGGCGCGTAGAGCAAAGCGAACGAGACCGCAGCGGGAATGCACCGAGGTAGCTGCTGATAATTTTGTCCCACGTTGCTGCTCTTGGCATGTTCGGTCCCCTTTGGGGTACCATGAAAGGCGTCTGTATTTCGATTCTTCCGGGAGGCTTGTATGAGTCCCATTCAAATCGCCCTGCTGCTGCTCGCCGTTGCCGGCGTGTGGGCCATCGCTGAGCTCGCGCTTACCCTGCGCAAGACCCGCAATGTTGTCGACTCGCTCGATAAGACCGTGAACGACCTCAACAACACCATCGCCGAGGCTCAGCCTGTGGTGGCAAAGCTCGATGGCGCTGTCGATGAGCTTACGCCGGCGCTTGCCCAGATGGAGCCGCTGCTTAAGTCGAGCAAGACGGCAGTTGATGCCCTTACCTCCAATCTCGTAGAGGTCGAAGCCGTGGTTCGCGACATTTCCGAGGTTACGGGCAGCATGGCCGAGGCCAGCAATGCTGTGTCGAGCGTGACCGACTCTGCCGCCGGTGCTGTGCAGAAGCTCTTCAATAAGGTGAAGGCTCCTGCAGCCGACGCCGATCGCAAGCTCGCCGCTGCCGCTGCGGAGGCCGAGCAGCCTACCGAGCGCGTCCTAATTGGCGAGGACGAGGCCGCCGCGGGCGACGATGATGGTCAGAAGTCTGTATCCAAGCCGGCTCAGTATTACACCTATACGCCCGCCGAGACCTCTGAGGAGTCCTGCGATGAGTAGCGAAGCAAACTGCCCTATCACGCTGACCGTTGCCGGTGACCCGCGTCTCGCTCGCCTTGTGCGCATGACGGCAGCCAACGTTGGTGCCCTGTGCTCTATGTCTGTCGATCGCATCGAGGACATCCGCATGGCTGCTGAGGAGGCTTTCATCTTTGGTTGCACCGCGGTCGACTGCGATGACATCACCATCAAATTCGATGTCGATGAGACCCACGTTGGCATGACTATTACCTTTGGCGACCAGGCTACGGTCGATGAAGACGACCAGGCTGCGGTGTATGCCGAGCTCATCCTCGCGAGCGTGTGCGACTCCTACGAAAAGACTACGGCGCCCCTGACGCTTTCCCTCGACCTCAAGGCGGATATCTAATATGACCGAACGTTCCCGGAGCGGTAAGACCGCTTGGGACAAGGAGAAAACCCGCGAGCTGTTTCGTCGCTATAAAGAGACCAGTGACCCGGACGCACGCGAGCAGCTCGTCATGTCCCACATGAACCTGGTAAGGTTTCTTGCCAACAAGTTTAAGAACCGCGGCGAGCCGCTCGATGACCTGATGCAGGTTGGTTATTTGGGCCTGCTCAAGGCTATCGACCGCTTTGACCCTGAGCGCGGACTCGAGTTCACCACGTTTGCCACGCCTACCATCTTGGGCGAGATTAAGCGTCACTTCCGCGACAAGGGCTGGAGCGTGCGCGTGCCCCGTCGCTTGCAGGAGCTCTCGGCCAAGATCAACCAGGCTACCGATAAGCTCACCAACGAGCTACAGCGCTCGCCTAAGGTTGAGGAAATCGCTGAGTACTTGGACGTGACGGTCGATGAGGTGCTGGAGGCCATGGAATCGTCTTCGGCCTATACCTCGGTGCCCATCGAGGCTCCTGGTGCGTCCGATTCGGACGATGCCCCCTCGATTCTCGACCGTTACGCCGACGACGACAACGAGCTCGACTTTACCGATGACCGCCTAGTGATCGAGGAAGCCATCCGTGATTTCTCGCCGCGCGAGCGCGAGGTGATTGAGCTGCGCTTTGTGAAGGGCATGACTCAGATCGAGATCGCCAAGAAGCTGGGTATTTCTCAGGTACAGGTTTCGCGTCTGCTGCGCCGCACGCTTAAGAAGATTCAGGACAAGATCGACCCCGACGGAGTGATGATTCGTTCATGAGTGAGCACCCCCAACAAACCGATCGCGTGCTGCGCGACACCCGCATTCTGACGCTGCGCATTTGGGCTGTTGTCGGCTGCATTGTTATTGCTGCTGTCATCTTTAACCTTATGGGCATCCTGGCACCGGTTATTGAGTTTCTTGCCGTCGGCTCCATCATTGCTTTTGTGATGTCCCCGATCACCAACTGGCTCGAGCACCATGGCGTGAATCGCGGCATCGGTTCGCTTATCGCGCTTATTGTTGTTGTTGCCGTGCTCGTCGGTGTCGTTTGCATCTTGTCGCCGATTCTCTTTGGTCAGATCATGGAAGTCCTGAGCCGCCTGCCCGAGCAGCTTCGTGTTGCGGGTGGCGATCTCAATGAGATGATCTCGCATGCCAAGACGCTCAACAACACGCCGCTCAAGGAGTATTTGGACGATAATCTTTCGTCCCTGGTTACCGTGGCATCGAAGTATGTGTCTCAGATTGCTGCCGAGCTTGGTCGCGGTGTGTTCCCGCTCATCACCAATACGGCCTCGCAGTTGTTCGTGATCTTCCTTGGTCTGGTGCTTGCCTACTGGATGGCCTGCGACTACCCTCGCATGCATCACGAGATTTGCACCATCATCGGTCAGGAGAAGGAGACCTCGTACCGCTTTATGGTCGCCATCCTTTCTCGCTCTGTCGGCGGCTACATGCGCGGTATGGTCGTGACGTCCATCTGCGGTGGTTTCCTCGCCTTTATCGGTTTTTTGATCATCGGTCATCCGTATGCGGCGCTCATGGCTATCTTTACCGGCATCATGCATTTGGTTCCGGTCGTCGGTCCCTGGGTGAGCGCAGCAATCGCCACGGTACTCGGCTTCATGTTCAGTCCCATGTTGGCGTTATGGACGCTCATCGTGACGATGGTCGCGCAAAACGTCACCGATAACGTGATTTCGCCTAAGGTTATGCAGAGCTCGGTGCAGGTGCATCCCATCATGAGCCTCACGGCGCTCGTTATTGGCTCGGCACTCATGGGCCCCATCGGCATGATTATTGCCATCCCGCTATGTGCGGCCCTCAAGGGTATCTTCGTGTACTACTTCGAGAATGAGACCGGCCGCCAGCTTGTGGCCTATGACGGCGCCGTGTTTAAGGGCACACCGTACCGCGATGCCGATGGCAACCCGGTCGCCGCCTACGACGCGCTCGGCGACGACACCTTCATCTACGAGTCCGAGCTCATCGGCAACGAGACCGCGCCCGAGGCCCAGGCCATGCCCAAACCCGAGCTCGATAATCCCTGGATGAAGCTCTCGGGCCTTCAGCCCGATGCTACGGGCTTTTTCAAGAATCCCTTCGCCAAAGACGACGATTTCAATATGAACGACGAAACCAAAACCGGCATCGACGGCTCCATGGACGATTCGGATTCTAAATAGGTTCTATTAACGTTTCTTGAAGTTGTAAATGACAAGAAACGCGACCAAAGCGATTGATAAGGGGCCGGCTACATAGAAAAAGAGAACGTCAATTGCGCGTAGAGTGTAATAAGCCTTATCGCCGGACATTACTGTATACAATACGTATCCAAATGATGGTTGGTTTGCGTACCAGCATGAGAAGGCTAAGAGCGCTAAAAGTGCTACAACCAGAAGTGCATTCAGGACAAATCGTTTGCTTTTCATCGATCGCTCCTTCCGGGTGAATCTTATATGCAATTATACAGCAGTCCTTTTTCAAAGGATCGCGCAGTACTAAATAACGTGCACTTTCGCTGGAGGGTCGCTGTTTGGCGACCCTCTTTTTTGCACAGGCGCGGCGGGATGGTAATATCGTTACGTTTGAACTGTTTCGATGTGAAACCGAGGAGATTCCCTCTATGAGTGCTGACTACCCGTCAATGACTACGGCCGAGATTCGCTCCAAGTTCCTCAACTTCTTTGAGGAGCGCGGTCTTAAGCTCTATCCTTCTTCGTCCCTCGTCCCTGACGATCCTTCGCTGCTGCTTGCCAACGCCGGCATGAACCAGTTTAAGGAGTACTACCAGGGCAAGAAGACCATGAAGGAGATCGGCGCTATCTCCTGCCAGAAGTGCGTCCGCACCAACGACATCGATTGCATCGGCGAGGACGGCCGTCACCTGTCCTTCTTTGAGATGCTCGGCGACTTCTCCTTTGGCGGCGTCTCCAAGCAGCAGGCTTGCGCCTGGGCCTTTGAGCTCATCACCAAGGAGTTCAAGCTGCCGCTCGACCGCCTGTACTTCACCGTCTTTACCGAGGACGACGAGACCCACGACGTGTGGCGTTCTTTGGGTGTTGCTGAGGACCACATCTCCCGCCTGGGCGAGGACGACAACTTCTGGGCCGCTGGCCCCACTGGCCCCTGCGGCCCGTGCTCCGAGA
This sequence comes from uncultured Collinsella sp., assembly GCA_959028445.1. Lineage (GTDB taxonomy): Bacteria > Actinomycetota > Coriobacteriia > Coriobacteriales > Coriobacteriaceae > Collinsella. Next base: position 46,436 of record CAUFRY010000009.1, read on the forward strand.
TTTACTTTGACATGGGCGAGGAGGTCGGCTGCGGCAGCCCCGACTGCAAGCCTGGCTGCGACTGCGACCGCTTCCTGGAGTTCTGGAACCTCGTCTTTACCCAGTACGACCGCCAGGAGGACGGCTCCATGCCGGAGCTGCCGCACCGTAACCTCGATACGGGCATGGGCCTTGAGCGCATGGCCGCCATCATGCAGCACAAGACCGCTAACTACGACGGCGATCTGATGCAGCACCTCATCAAGCTCGGTGAGGAGATCAGCGGCAAGACCTATGACGCCGACGATTACTCCGGCGCCAGCCGCTCCCTGCGCATCATCGCCGACCACTCCCGTGCCGTCGACTTTATGATCTCGGACGGCATCCTGCCCGGTAACGAGGGCCGCGAGTACGTCCTGCGCCGCCTGCTCCGCCGCGCCGTGTTCCACGGCCGCCTGCTGGGCATCGAGGGCGCCTTCCTGACCAAGTTCATCGACGAGGTTAACGCTCAGATGGGCGAGGCCTATCCCGAGCTGCTCAAGAACGTCGCGCTCGTTAAGGGTATTGTCGCCTCCGAGGAGGAGCGCTTCTCCACGACGCTCGACAACGGCCGCGTCTACCTGGATGAGGCCCTGGCAGCGCTTGCCGAGGGTGCTGTGCTTCCGGGCGATGTTGCCTTTAAGCTGCACGACACCTTTGGTTTCCCCATCGACCTGACCGTCGAGATCGCGGGCACCGCTGGCCACGATGTCGACATGGACGGCTTTACCGCCTGCATGGAGGACCAGAAGGCCCGCGCTCGTGCCAACGTCAAGGGCGATGCCTGGGGCAGCTTCAACGACGTGTGGGTCGAGCTTTCCGACAAGGTCGCCGCGACCGAATTCGACGGCTATGACAACGATGCGATCGAGGGTGCCAAGGTTGTCGCCATCGTTCGCAACGGCGAGTCCGTCGAGTCCGCTGCCGCCGGCGAGAACGTCGAGGTCGTGCTCGACCGCACCCCGTTCTACGCCGAGATGGGCGGCCAGCAGGGTGACGCCGGCGAGCTTTCCGCCGAGGGCGTTTCGCTGACCGTTTCCGATACCAAGAACCACAACGGCCTGTATGCTCACGTCGCCCACGTTGCCGAGGGCACGCTGACCGTCGGTGCTACCGTGACCGCCGCGCTCGACGCCGAGCGCCGTGGTTTCCTGCGCCGCAACCACACCGCCACCCACCTGCTCGACGCCGCCCTTAAGCAGGTCCTGGGCGAGCATGTCTCCCAGGCCGGTTCGCTGGTGACGCCCGAGCACCTGCGCTTTGACTTCACGCACTTCGAGGCCCTGTCCTCCGAGCAGCTCAAGGCTGTCGAGGACCTGGTCAACCAGCAGATCTTCGCTTCCAAGCCGGTTGTGACCCGTGTCATGGGCATCGACGAGGCTAAGGCTGCCGGCGCTGTCGCTCTGTTTGGAGAGAAGTACGGCGATGTTGTCCGCGTCGTCTCCGTGGGCGCCGAGGACCAGCCGTTCTCCCGCGAGCTCTGTGGTGGCACTCATGCCGCCAATACCGCCGAGATTGGCCTGTTCAAGATCATTTCCGAGTCCTCCACGGGCTCCAATGTCCGCCGTATCGAGGCCGTGACCTCTAAGGGTGCCCTCGACTACATGGCCGACCGCCTGGCGCTCGTTGACGCCGCCGCCGCTGCGCTCAAGTGCCGCGTCGACGAGGTTCCCGCCCGCGTGGAGAACCTGCAGGCCGAGCTGCGCGAGACGTCCAACAAGCTCAAAAAGGCTCTGACCGGTGGCTCCTCCGACGCCATCTCCAGCGCCATCGAGGGCGCCGTCGAGCTCGACGGCTATAAGCTCGTTGTCGCTGAGCTCCAGGGCCTTGAGGCTGCCGACCTGCGCAACGTATGGGATACCGTGCATCAGAAGGTCGCCGGCCCTGTCGCTTGTGTCGTCGCCAGCGTGACTGAGAAGGGCACTCCGGCCCTGCTCGCTGCCGGCTCCGATGACGCCGTCAAGGCCGGTTTCCACGCCGGTAACGTGATCAAGCAGATCGCGGGTCTGGTCGACGGTCGCGGTGGCGGTCGTCCCAACATGGCCCAGGCCGGTGGCAAGAATGCTGCCGGCATCGCCGATGCCCTCGCGGCCGCTAAGACCGCGCTCGGCGCCTAAGAATCTAAGAAGTCGCTGTGGTTGCGCTCGCGCTGGACATAGGGGAGACCAGGATTGGCATCGCCGTCTCGAGCCGTGATGGCAAGATGGCGATGCCTGTCAAGGTGCTTCCGGCTGCCGAGGTCACCGGTATGGCCAAGACGTTCCGCTACCTGGTTGAGGACTATGAGCCCGACATCCTGGTAAGCGGACGCCCCCTGACCATGGCCGGTGAGCCCGGCCCCCAGGCCGAGCGCGTTGCCGCTGTGGCGCAAAAGATTGCCGACGAGCTCGATCTTCCGTTGGAGTTTGAGGACGAGCGTCTGTCCTCGCAAGAGGCCAAGCGTATCCTGCGCGAGCAGGGACTCAACGAAAAGCAGATGAGGGGCAAGATCGACATGATTGCCGCCAGCCTGTTTTTGCAGACGTGGCTCGATCGTAAAAACGAGGAGGTTTCGCATGCCTAGTGCTTCCGATCCGCGCCAGCCGAATCGTACACAGCAGCCGGCGTCGCGCCCTGCCCAGCCTGGCCAGCGTCCGGCACAGCCGACGCAGCGCGCAGCTCAGCCTGCCGCGCGCCCGGCGCAGTCCTTCTCTCGTTCGGCCCAACCTGTTCAACGGACGGGTCAGCAGCCTTCTGCTCGTTCGGTTCAGCATTCGGCTTCTCACGCGGCTCAGCAGCCCACTGCTCGTACGGCCCAGCCTGCAGGCGGCACCCGCTTTAAGCAGCAGGCACCTACCCAGCGAACGCAGGCCCCCCAATCGCATTCGCATCACGCTCGTGGTTCGCATGGCGTTGCTCCGGCGACCCGCTCGAGCTACAACACGCATGCTCGTCGCGGTGCTCAAAAGAAAAGCTCCCCGGTGCCTATGATTATCGGTGGCGTTGTTGCCGTGCTTGCGCTTGTCGCGATCGTTTTCTTTGTCGTGCCAGCCGTCAAGGGTTTCTTTGGCGGTGAGGGTGCGAAAGTCGTTGCAGGCCAGCAGGTTACTATCACGATTCCCGATGGTGCCTCGGGTGACAGCATCGCTTCGATTCTCTCCGAGAACCATATCGTAGAAAATCCCAAGGATTACTATGCGGCGGTGAAAAAGCTCAACGCCGATATGTCGCTCAAGCCTGGTGATTATTCGTTCACCACACTCATGGATGCGACCGAGGTTGTTCAGCAGCTCATGGAAGGCCCCAACGCGGGCTCCAATACGCTGACTATCCCTGAGGGCCTGACGGTCGATCAAGTCGCCGACCGTGTGGCCCAGGCCTATGACAGCATCTCTAAGGAAGACTTCCTCAACCAGGCCAAGGCCTCCAACTACGTGGACGACTATAGCTTCCTTAAGGGCGCCGCCAACGACTCGCTCGAGGGTTTCTTGTTCCCCAAGACCTATTCGTTGGGTGATTCGCCGACGGCCGATGGCGTGATTCGCGCTATGCTCGATCAGTTTAAGACCGAGTACAAGTCGCTTGACTTTGCGAGCTGCGAAGCCAAGATCAAGGAACGCTACGGTGTGGAGATGTCCGACTACGACATCGTCAACTTGGCCTCTATCGTTGAGCGCGAGGGCCTCAACGCCGATCAACGTGCGCACGTGGCCTCGGTCTTCTACAACCGCCTTGCCGGCAAACTCGACGGTCTGCGCTATCTCAACAGCGATGCGACCATGATGTATGTCACCGGTGGCGAGGTTACTGCCGACGACCTGCAGAGCGATAGTCCGTATAACACCTATAAGCATGAGGGCCTGCCGCCCACGCCCATCTGCTCTCCGTCGCTCGAGGCACTCAAGGCCACGCTTGAGCCGACCGACTCCGAGGACCTGTATTTCTACATTACGCAGGACGAGGAGTACTTCTCACAAACCTACGAAGAGCATCAACAGTCTTGGAATTAGCATGAGGATTTTTAGCCCCAAACGATACGTTGCCTCGGTCGATCGCATCGACCTTGATACCCTGTGGGCCGATGGCAAACGCGCCATTCTGCTCGATCGCGATAACACCCTGGTGCCGCGCGACACCGAGCAGGTTCCCGCCGCGGTTTCTGCTTGGCTCGACGCCGCCCGCGCCAAAGGTTTTAAGCTGTGCATGGTGTCCAACAACTGGCATCGCGACCAGGTCATGAGCTCTGCACGCGAGCTGGGACTCGAGGCCATCAGCCACGCTATGAAGCCGGCGCCGTTTGCCCTCAAGGTGGGTCTTAAGCGCCTCGGCGCCACGGCCGACGAGGCGGTGCTGATCGGTGATCAGCTCTACACGGACGTGTGGAGCGGCAACTTCGCCGGCGTCGATACCATCTTGGTTAAGCCGCAGGCGACGCAGGACCTGTGGTATACGCAGATCTTCCGTATCTTTGAGCGTCGGGCCCTTCGCGACCTTCCCTGCGAGGAATAGGTCTCGTCATGTCCCAGCACACCAAACACGGCTGCGACCATATCTTCTTTATCGGCTTTTTGGGCGCGGGCAAATCGACGCTCGCGCGCAACGTCGGCACTATGTTCAAGCGGCGTTTTATCGATACCGACCGCCTGGTCGTGCGCCGTTGCGGCAAGTCGGTAACCGAGATTTTTGAGACCGAGGGTGAGGGTCGTTTTCGCGAGCTCGAGACCTCGGCGCTCCGTTCGCTCCAAAGCGAGCGCAGCCTGTTGGTTTCGTGCGGGGGCGGTATCGTCGAAACGCCGGTGAATATTGAACTGATGCACGAAATGGGTACGTGCGTGTACCTCGAGGGCGACTTCGAGGATTCGATTCGCCAGATTCGTCGGTCCGACACGCGTCCCGATTTCCGCTCGCCTGAGCATGCCGCGCGCCTGTTTGAGTATCGCCGTCCGCTGTATCGTCAGGCTGCCGACCTTACCCTTGATATTCGCAACAAGTCCTTCGAGGACGTTTCCTACCTTTGTGCCGAGATGCTTTTGGAGCGTGGGCTGCTATGATTCGCCGTCAACTGATCAATTTCCAAAACCGCAGCGTCGATGTCCGTGTCGGATTGGGTGCGTTCGATGAACTGTCGCGTATGTTTGCCTCGGCCGTGGGCAAGCCTAAGCGCGCGATGGTCGTTTGGAACACCGCCACATCCGAGCGTTTTGGTGAAGTCGTCGAGCATGCGCTGGTCGACGCCGGTTTTGCCGTGTCGCCGCTAGTCCTCGAGGTTTCGCCTGCTGGTGCCACGCTGGCCGATGCTGATGCTATCTTTGGCGCCCTGTCTGCCAACGGCGTTACCTGCGACGATCTGGTTGTCGCCGTTGGCGATGCCGCAACCTGCTCGGTTGTTAGCTGGTGCGCCAACCAGTGGTGCGGCCGAACCGAGTGCGCGCTGTTGCCGACGACCTTCGACGCCATGCTCACGGTCGCGACGACCATGAAGCCGCTCGTCGCCTCGTCGGCCAATGCGCTTCCCGCTATCGCGTTCCGTCCCGAACCGGGCTTGGTCGTGTGTGACCTCGACCTTGTTCGTGAGGCGGACCCCGAGGACCTCAAGCTCGGCTTTGTGGTACTTGTTGGCACCATGCTTTCGAGCAGTAAGTCCCGCTGGAATCAGTTTACTGAGACCGTCCCCGAGATTCTCGCGGGCGAGGAGGTCGCGCTCGTCAATGCCGTTCAATGGTCTCAGACTGCCCGTAAGGACGTACTGATGGCCACGAACCCGAGCGCTCGCCATGCGCTCGATTTTGGCAAGACGGGGGAGTGTACCCTGCGCGCCTGCTTGGGCGATGCCGCTTCGCAGGTCCCTGCCTATCAGCTGTTATCCGAGGGCATGCGCTTTGAGGCGCGCCTAGCACATGATGCCTGCGACTTTGATATCGATTACGTCTTTGAGGTCGATGACTGCCTGGAGGACTTTGGCATCGAGGAACTTGCCTTCGACCTGGAGCCCACCGCGTTTATCGAGGAGTTCCGCAGGCAGCAGTTCGCCCGCTCGAACCGCAGCATGCTGCCGCTGCCCGCAGCGCTCGGCGCCATTCGTCTAACGAGCGTTGAGGACGAGGTTCTTGAGCGCCACGCTCATGCCTACTTGGCTTCTCGCAAAGAACTTCTCTAAGATTTATTGATATCCATCGTCTTTCGTATCATGTTGAGGGGCGGGTTTTCAATCGGTTGCGGATTGCATGCGATTCCTTCGTTCGGTTGAGACCCGTCCCGTCTATATAGAGACAACAAGAAAGGAATCTGCATGTCTGAGTTTGCTGCCGGTCCTGCCGGTCGTATCGAGCGTGTCCGTGCCCTTATGGCCGAGCGTGGCTACGACGCCATCGTGGTGCGCGACGAGGCCAACCTTCGTTGGCTTACGGGCGTGAAGGGCGTTTTCGACTACACCTTCGAGTTCCCGCACGCGGCGTTTATTACGGCTGACCTGTGCCTGTTCCATACCGACTCGCGCTACCTCAACAGCTTTGAGGAGAACACGCCCGCCGGCAGCCCCTGGGTCTACGACATGGACGAGGGCACCATCCCCGGTTGGGTCGCCGGCAAGATCGCAGCCAACAAGTGCCGCGTCTGCGCTGTCGAGGACGATATGCAGATTAACTTCTACCAGGGTATTCAGCGCGGCCTGGAGGACCGTTCCGTCGCCTGCATCCTACCGCTGATGCACGACGACATCCGCAAGATGCGCGCCATCAAGGATGCCGAGGAGATCGAGCTTATGCGCCATGCGCAGTCGATCACCGATGCCGCTTTCCAGCATATGCTCGGCTTTATTAAGCCCGGTATGACCGAGAAGCAGGTTCGCAACGAGCTCGAGAACTTTATGTTCGCCAACGGCGCCGACAGCCTTGCCTTCGGCTCCATCGTGGCGAGCGGTCCCAACACCGCCAACCCGCATGCCGTCCCGAGCGACCGTGTCATCGAGAAGGGCGATTTCGTTCTCATGGATTACGGCGCGGGCTACTGCGATTATCGTTCCGACATGACGCGCACCGTCGTGATGGGCGAGCCCACGCAGGAGCAGCTCGACCTGTACGCACTCGTGCGCCGTACGCACGAGGAGTGCGTCGCCGCCATCCATCCGGGCGTCGAGGGCAACGACATTTTCAAGCTTTCCAAGAAGATCATTGGCGATGCCGGTTATGGCGATTACTACAACCATGGTCTGGGTCACGGCGTGGGCATCGACATCCATGAGCTGCCCAACTTCAACCGTAGCAAGAACACCATCGAGGTCGGCTCGGTTATCACCATGGAGCCCGGCGTGTATCTGCCCGGTGTGGGCGGCGTGCGTCTGGAGGACTACGGCGTGGTCACCGAGAACGGCTACGAGCCCTTCACCAAGACCCCGCACGACCTGCACGTCATCGATTGCTAGCCCATTTCGATAGATTTTTGGGGCGGGGCGTCCGGATCGATTCGGACGCCCCGCGTTCTCTTTTTATGCGCTCGCTGCAGGCGCCGTCAGCAAGTGTATAATTTCGGTCGTATGTAATTTGGACGCTTGTGCGTTCTGCCCATAACAAGAAAGGTCGCTATGCCTACCATTTCTACCGCCGACTTCAAGAACGGCCTCGGTCTCCGCATCAAGGACAAGGTCTACACCATCGTCGAGTTCCAGCATGTCAAGCCGGGCAAGGGCGGCGCGTTTGTGCGCTACAAGACCCGCGACATCAAGAGCGGCCGTGTCGTCGAGAACACCTGCAACGCCGGCACCAAGTTCGAGAGCGTCATGCTCACCACCCGTGAGTTCCAGTACCTCTACAACGATGGCGCCGACTACATCTTCATGGACAACGAGACCTATGAGCAGGTTCCCGTTCCCGAGGACATGGTGGGCGAGAACTCCAAGTGGCTGCGCGAGAACGACATCTGCCAGCTGCTCTTCGCTGACGATGAGCTCATGGGCGTGACTCCGCCGATGTTCATCGAGACCACCATCGTCCAGACCGACCCGGGCTTTAAGGGCGACACCGTCCAGGGTTCCACCAAGCCGGCCACGATTGACACCGGCGCTGTCATCCAGGTCCCCATGTACCTCAACGAGGGCGAGGTCATCAAGGTTGACACCCGCGACGGCAAGTTCGTCTCCCGCGTCTAGCAACCAACTCTTCTAGGAGGACTCATGCCCCAGGAAATCAAGATTGACGGCATCGGCATTTCGCCCGATGTTCTGACCGCCATCGTCTCGCGCGCCGTGTCCGATGTCGAGGGCATCGCCTCCGTTGGCGTCAAGGACCTTGCCACTAATCTTGTCTCCATGATGCTCTCGTCCAAGGCCCCGGCTTCCGAGCCGGCGGTCGAGGCCGAGGTCGTTGGCGACAAGCTCGCACTCACCGTGCGTGTCGTGGTGTTCTTTGGCTATCCGTTCAAGAAACTCGCCGAGGCCGTTCGCGCCGCCGTGGTCGCCGCCATCGATGCTCAGGTGGGCGTCGAGGTCGAGCGCGTTGACGTTTGCATTGACGGCCTCGTTTTCCCCAAGGAGTAACCTTTGAGCCTTAAGGTTTATCGCGGGCGCACGCTTGCCCGCAGTCAGGCGCTGCAGCTGCTGTTCCAGGCCGAGGCCACGGACAGCCCGCTTGAGCGCGTCCTCGAGGGCGATTTCCTGATCTCGAAGGGCCCCCTCGACCCCTATGCGCTTGAGCTTTGCCGTGGTGCCTACGAGCATATCGATCGCATCGACTGCGCTCTGCGCTCCGTTGCCAAGAACTGGGATCTTATGCGCATGCCCGGCGCCGACCGCAATCTGCTGCGTATCGCCGTTTACGAGATGCGTTTCCTCACCGACGAGGAGGTCTCGGACGCCATCGTGATCAACGAGGCTGTCGAGCTTGCCAAGGCCTATGGCACCGACCAGTCCGCGTCGTTCGTCAACGGCGTGCTGGGCAAGATCGCTCGCAGCGAGGAGCTGCCGGGCGAGGACCTGTACCAAGAGCTGCTGGCCGAGGACCGCGCTCGCGAGGAGGCGCAGGCTGCAGAGGCTGCCGCAAAGGTCGCCGCCGCTCAGGCTGCCGCCGGTGTACTTGCCGAGGATGCGGACGCTGCTGAGGCCGTCGAGGCCGACTCCGTCGAGGAGTAGCCATGCCAGAGGGTTCCGTCCGCAACTTCGACGAGATCTCGGACCGTCTGGACCAGATCATCGCTACCGTTCGCTCCAAGGATACCTCCTTGGAGCGTTCTCTCGATTTGTTTGACGAAGCGATTGAGCTGGGCTCCCGCGCGGTCGATATGGTCGACAAGTTTGAGCTGACGCCGCGAGAGGCCGACAAGCTCGAGCAGGAATACGATGAGGATGCGGCAAACGAATCCCAGGATAGCTAGGCCGCATCTCCGGATACGAATGGTTGATGGCATTCATGAAACGCGTGCGTCTTGATGACGAACTGATTTCACAGGGCATCTGCGCCGATCGCGCGGATGCCCTTCGCACTCTTATGGCCGGCTTGGTCTCGAGTGGCGGTGAGCGCTTGACTTCGCCGGGCCTTAAGGTAATCCCGGGGCTGCCGCTGCACGTGAAGGGGCGCATTCCCTATGTTGGCCGCGGCGGTCTTAAGCTCGAAGGCGCGCTTGATGCGTTTGGCATCAATCCGACGGGCCTTGCCTGTTTGGATGTGGGCTGCTCTACCGGGGGTTTTACCGATTGCCTGCTCAAGCGCGGAGCTGCGACCGTTGTCTCTGTGGACGTGGGTCGCGCCCAGTTCGATTGGTCGTTGCGTCAGGACGATCGCGTGACGCTGCATGAGCGCACAAACGTGACGCAGCTGCCTGAGCTTGGCTATGCCGGCGCCATCGACCTGGCTGTGTGTGATGTCTCGTTTACCAGCATCGCGAACATTATCGATGCGGTACTGGCGTGCCTGGCGCCTACGGGTGCATTCTGCACGCTCGTAAAGCCGCAGTTTGAAGCTCCGGCGGCGCTGGTGGGCGAGGGCGGCATTGTGACCGATCCCGCTGTGCGCCGCGATACGCTCGTGGCGGCGGTTGAGCTCTTTGCTGCCAAGGGGCTGTTCCCGGTCGATGTGTGCGTGTCGCCCATTCATGGTGCCAAGGGCAACGTTGAGTTTTTCCTGTACGGCACGAGATTTGAATCTGGCGACCGCTCGCAAGACGTGCTGCAATCCCAGGTATCGGTTTTGAGCGAGAAAGCTGCAACGCTATGAAGGTCTTTCTGGTTCCCAATTACTACAAGCAAGAGGCGGTCGAGAGTGGCCTGATGCTCGAGCTTTGGCTGACGCGCCAGGGCTATGAGGTCGCATGGGCTGCCGACCAGCGATCGAAGATTCAAAGCACACCTGATATCGACGGCTCCGATCTGGTCATTACGCTCGGCGGCGACGGTACATTGCTGCGCGCTGCCCGCATCCTCAACCATCGCGAGATTCCTATCCTCGGTCTTTCCTATGGTCACCTGGGCTTTTTAACTGCTGCGAGTCCCGAGGAGCGCGACATTCTGCAGGTCGTGAGCGACGCCCTGTCCGGCGAGCTGCATGTGAGCCGTCGCGCTACCATCGCCGCGGATATCGTGTCCGTGCGCGAAGACGGTACGAAGGATGTCGTGCGCACCTTCGCCCTCAACGACATGGCGCTTACCCGCGGTCCGCTGTCCGATATGGTCGAGTTCGACATCACGGTGTCCGGCCATCATATCGACCGCCTACGCGGTGACGGTGTCGTCGTTTCGACGGCGACTGGTTCTACGGGGTACGCGCTCAGTGCCGGTGGCCCCATCGTGAGCCCCGACTATACGGGCATGGTCTGCGTACCCATTGCGCCGCACACCATTCAGGCCCGTGCCTTCTTGACTTCGCCGAGTGATGTCGTCGAAATCTTTATGTCCGATGATCGCCCGAGTGTTCCGGCGATTGCTATCGATGGGCAGTTTATTACCTGCGATGGCACCGTTGAGAGCGTGGCGGTGCGCCGCGGGCCCGGAGATGTGTTGCTGCTGGATTACGGCCCCGAGAGCTTCTATAACTCGGTGAGCCGCGTATTCTACGGAGTCCGTCATGATCGATGAGCTGCAGGTTTCTAACATTGCACTCATTCGCGAGGCGACGCTGGTGCCGAGTGCCGGCCTGACTGTCCTGACCGGCGAGACCGGCGCCGGCAAGACCGCGCTGCTCTCGGCCCTCAAGCTTATTTTGGGTGAGCGCGCGGATTCGTCGACGGTGCGCGAGGGCGAGGCGCTGGCGAGCGTCGAGGCGCGCCTGTTTGACGGCCCGCACGACACGGAGGGCTTCACCGTGCAGCGCAGTCTTTCTGCCGAGGGCCGCAGCCGCGTGAAGATTGACGGCCGTATCGCCAGTGTGCGCGAGCTTTCGGAACGCGTTGGCGTGATGATGGATCTGTGCGGCCAACACGAGCACCAGCGCTTGCTCGATCCGGCGCATCATGTTGCGATGGTCGATGCCTGGGCAGGGCGCCCTGCACTCGAGGCGCTCGAGCACTACCGCGCCTGCTTTAAGGCTTCGCGCGCTGCCGCTAAGGAGGTTCGACGTGTCGAAGAGGCCTCGCGTGCGCAGGGGAGCCGCGTCGAGGAAGCGCGCTTTGCGCTCGAGCGCATCGGCGAGGTCGACCCCAAACCGGGCGAGTATGAGGAACTCGAGGAACTGCTGCCGCGCTCCGAACATGCCGAGGTGCTGGTTGCCACAGCTAACGATGCCCATGCATCGCTTGCCTCTGAAGGGGGAGCGCTCGATGCCGTGAACAGCGCCGTGGCAGAACTTTCCCGTATGGCTACCGTCGATCGCAAACTTGGCGACATTGCCGATGCGCTTTCGGATGCCTGTATCTCCCTTGAGGATTGCGCGAACGAGCTTCGTTCCTATCGCGATGGCGTCGCCTTCGACCCGCGCGAGCTCGCTCGCATGCGTGAGCGGTATTCCGACCTCAAGGGCCTGTTGCGTCAGTGGGGTCCCACCATGGACGATGTTTTTGCCATGCGCGATCGCTCGCAAGAACTGCTGTCTCTGGTCGATGATGGCGATGAGCAGATCAAAAAGGCGCGTGAGGCACTCTGGAGCGCCGAGCGCGAGTTGTTTGCAGCTGCCAAGGCACTTAAGCGCGCCCGCAATACGGCGGCCCCGCGCTTCTGCCATGAGGTGGGCCGCCAGATGGCTCGCCTGGAGATGGGCGGCGCCGAGCTCGTCTGGGAGTCGCGCGATCTTCCCCGTGCTGAGTGGACGCCCGTTGGTCCTTCGAGCTACGAGCTGCTATACCGCAGCGGTGCCGGTTTGACGCCGCGCCCCCTGCGCCGCATTGCGTCGGGCGGCGAGCTCAGCCGCGTCATGCTGGCAAGCAAGGTCGTCCTCGGTAACGCGGACGGTGTTGATACGCTGGTGTTTGACGAGGTCGATGCTGGTGTCGGTGGCTCCACGGCGCGTGCGCTCGCGGGCGTGCTGGCAGATCTCGCCGCTACGCATCAGGTGATTGTCGTAACCCACTTGGCGCAGGTCGCCGTCATGGCTGACAAGCATTATGTCGTCAGCAAGGAACCGGGCGATGTTCCCCAGACGCATTTGGACGAGGTAATCGGCGAAGCGCGTACCGCCGAGATCGCCCGCATGTTGAGCGGCGATCAGTCCGAGGCAAGCTTGGCCCACGCAAAGCAGATGCTCGAAGAAGCTCGAGGTTAGTTCGTAACAGCGGTGTTGGTGGGACAAAATAGACTGAAATTTTTGTCCCACTACGCGTTTTACTCAACGACCTTATCCGGCTGGATGAGCTCCTCGTAGTAGCTGATATGCTCACGCGCGTCTTCAATCTCGGGCAGCAAGAAGTTGTAGATGACTTCGATGATCATCGTGGCGCTGATCTTGGAGAACGCAAAGTCGCCCGTGGTTAGCAGCGCCTCGTGGTTCACGGTGTTAAAGGTGTAATCTGCCAAACGAGCAAGCGGAGACTTGCTGTCGCTGCTGATGACGACTACGGTGGCACCACAGCCGCGAGCCGCTTTTGCCATGCGATTCAGTCGGCGCGATTTGCCAGAGTTTGAGATTAGCACGATGACGTCACCCGGGCGCAACGTAAGCGCAAAGCCGATTGATGTCTCGCTAATGGTGCTCGCCATGCAGCGCAGGCCCAGCTGCGAAAACTTAAACGTCGCATCGAGCGCGACCGCGTTGGTATTGCCCACAGCCGCAAACTCAATAACCCCTGCATGCTTAAGGGCATGCACAACAGCCGCCAGCGTATCGTGGTCGATACCGTCGATGGTCGCATTAAGCTCGCTCACCTTGGCAGCCAGGATGTTCTTGAGGCTCTGCTCCATATTGTCGAGCGAGACCTCGTCGGTCAGGCCTTCGTTGCGCTGGCTTTCCAAATCCCTCGCCAACGAAAACTGAAAGCTGCGGAAGCTGCCAAAGCCCAGCTTGCGGCAGAAACGCGAAACGGTCGCCTCGGACGTGGCGGCAGCGCGCGAGAGCTGAGCCGCCGTGAGGCGTGGCGCCTCGGACTGGTGCTCCAATATATAGTCGACAATGCGCTGCTCGGACTCGCTGTATCCCTGGTGGGTACTAATGAGGGAAAGTGCGCTTTTGCTACTATCGGTCATGGATGGCTCCTGGTTGGCATGAAAATCTAACTTGATTTGCAATGCCATAGTATACGGGCATTTTCAATTACAAGATACACCTTGCCGTTTCAAGTGTTGATGGTAAACTTTCACTTGCCGTTTACGGTTATGAAAGAACCTTTCACCGGAGAATTGCGCCTTGTCTCTTCTCACGCGGACGGTAGGTTGGTATCTTTCAGTTGTGGAAAAACGCGCATCGAAGCGCGTGTAGGGGAGCGCCCGCGGGCGCTGTACTCAAGAAGGAGGGACACATGGCTAAGTTTGACATCATCGCCGCGACCGGTTGCCCGACCGGCATTGCGCACACCTTCATGGCGAAGGAGGCGCTGGAGAAGGCAGCTGCCGAGCGCGGTCTGACCATTAAGGTCGAGACTCATGGCCAGGTCGGTGTCGAGAACGAGCTCACCAAGAGCGAGATCGCCGGTGCCAAGGCCGTCGTCGTCGCAGCCGATAAGGATGTCCAGGCTGAGCGTTTCGCCGGTAAGCCCATGGTTTCCGTTGGTGTTTCCAAGGCCCTGTCTGTCGAGGCTGCTGGTAAGCTGATCGACCGCGCGCTCGCCGCCAAGGGCGACGACACGGTTGCCGCTGCCGCCGATGTCGAGGACGAGGTCGAGGAGAAGGAGTCCATCGGCCACGTCATCTACAAGCACCTCATGAACGGCGTCAGCCACATGCTGGTCTTCGTCGTCGCCGGTGGTGTTCTGACCGCTCTTTCGTTCCTGTGGGGCATCACGTCCTTTGATTCGACGGCTGCCGACTACAACAGCTTTGCTGCGATGCTCAAGATCATCGGCGGCATCGCCATGAACCTTATGGTTCCGGTGCTTTCCGCCTACATCGCCGAATCCATCGGCAAGCGCCCGGCGCTCGTCCCCGGCTTCGTCGCCGGTATGATTGCCATCCAGGGCCTGCCTGTTAACGCCGAGACCGGCATGATCGACGCCGGTGGCGCCGGCGTGGGCTTCGGCTTCCTGGGCGGCATCGTCGGCGGCTTCCTCGCCGGCTATGTCATCCTGCTGCTCGAGAAGGTTTTCTCTAAAATTCCCGCGAGCCTTAATGGCCTGAAGGCAATCTTTCTGTATCCGCTGTGCTCTACCGCCATCGTCGGCCTGGTCATGCTCGGTATTTCCGGCCCCATGGCTGCCATTAACCAGGGTATGATGGATTTCCTGCAGAGCCTCGGTAACTCCGGTCCGGTGATCCTTGGCCTGGCCATCGGCTGCATGTGCGCCTTTGATATGGGCGGCCCGGTCAACAAGGCTGCTTACGCTACTGGCACCTTCCTGCTCGGTACCGCTCTCGAAGCTGGCGTCGGCACCGAGACCTACAACTTCGGCACCAACTTCATGGCTGCCGTCTCCGCCGCTTGCATCGTTCCGCCGCTGATCACCACCTTCGCCGTCGTTGTCGGCAAGAAGTACTTCAGCCAGGAGGATCATGACGCCGGTATCGTCAACCTCATCCTTGGTTGCACCCACATCACCGAGGGCGCCATTCCGTTCATGACCAAGAACATCTGGCCCGTTATGCCCATCATGATGCTCGGTTCTTCCATCGCTTCCATCTTGACCATCTTCTTCAACGTTCACGATCCGGCGCCTCACGGCGGCTTCCTGGTCCTGCCCGTTGTCGAGAACGGTCCGCTGTGGGTCCTCGCGATCCTCATCGGCGCCGTGGTCGGTGGCATCCTGTTCGTGGCTTTCAAGAAGTACGACTTCGAGAAGAACCAGAAGCCCGCTCCTGCAACCAAGCCGGTTGAGGCCCCCAAGGCCGCTGCCGTCGAGGCCCCCAAGGAAGAGGCTGCCGACTTCGTGAAGGTCGAGAATGTCTTTGTCGCCGAGGACTTCGCTTCTCGTGACGAGGCTCTGAGCTTCGTTTCCAACCAGGCTGTCAAGGCCGGTATCGCCAGCGATGCCGACGCCGTGATGAACGCCTTCCTGGCCCGCGAGGCCGAGGGCACCACGGGCATGATGGAGGGCTTCGCCATCCCGCATGCCAAGTCCGACGCCATTACCGAGGCTGCTGTTATCGTCGTCAAGGACGAGTCCGGCGTGACCGGTTGGGACACCATGGACGGCGCTCCCGTCAACGTGGCCATCGCGCTGCTCATCCCGGGTGCCCAGGCCGGCACCACGCACCTTAAGATCCTGTCCAAGGTCGCCGAGGCGCTCATGGACGAGGACTTCCGTGCCACCGTCAAGGGTTCCACCGACGCCGCCAAGATCGCCAAGACGATCAACGCCCGCCTGGTCTAATCCCGCAACACGTGAATACCATCGCCCCCTGTATATAAGGCGGAGTCCCTCTCCAGGGTCTCCGCCTTTTTCTATCCCTCCCATAAGTTGCGGTGAAATAGGGACTGTTTAAACGATTCAACCCCAAATTCAATCCCTATTTCACCGCAACTTATAAAAGGGCATAGAGAGGGCCGCCTGTCGAGTCTTTGTTGCGAACAGGTCATCAGCCAGAATTCCGTTCGCACGATATTACTCTGGACCGACCGAGTTTCCGCAGCTCGCC
>CAUFRY010000010.1 GCA_959028445.1 uncultured Collinsella sp.
CTCCCGTCTCCTGCGCCCCTCCCGGAACTGTCCACATCAGTGTAGCCAATCCACCGTGCGCGCCGAGGGCGCGCTGGGCGCCGCGCTCGGCGCGCTGGCGGACCTGTGGGCGGCGGCGCGCGACGCGGCGCTCGACATGGAGCGCGCGATCGAGGCGTCCCTGGAGGAGAACTGCCCCGCGCTGCTGGCGATGTACGGGTGCGGGCCCGTGAGCGCGGCCAAGCTCGCGGTCGCGGCCGGGGACAACCCGGGCAGGCTGCGCTCCGAGGCGTCGTTCGCGGCGATATGCGGCGCCTGCCCCATCCCCGCCTCGAGCGGCAAGACCGTGAGGCACAGGCTCAACAGGGGCGGCGACCGGCAGGCGAACAGCGCGCTGCACGAGATCGCGAGGCAGAGGGTCATGCGCGACCCCGAGACCGCCGAGTACGCCGAGAGGGCCAGGGGGCGGGGAAAGAGCGACAGGGAGGTCATGAGGTGCCTCAAGCGCTACGTGGCCAGGGAGGCGTACCGGGCGCTGATGCGCCCGCACGAGGTCAGGAGGCCCGAGGACGCCTCGGGGCTCGTGGCGGCCAGGCGCGCGGCGAGGGTCAGCCAGGTGAGGGCGGCGTCCATATTGGGAACCAGCGAGAAGTACATCTCGATGCTGGAGAGGGGCCAAAGGGAGCTCAAGCCCATAAGGAGGGCCTACGAGGCATGGGTCGAGGCCGGACTTCCGCTCGATTGGGACAGGCAAGCCTTCGAGGCCGAGCGCAAAATGGATTCTAAAAAACACCTTGCCAAATAGGAGCGTCAGGACGCAAAGAGGCTCCGCAGCGCGAAGCGCGATGCGGAGCCTCTTTGCATGTCCGAGGACGTTCCGGAGAGAAGCCCCGTCACGCCCCCGGATTCCCGGTGGGAGTTCTAGACCTTGTCGGCCTTAGTACATACCGCCGCCCTGCTGACCAGCGGTAGCAGCAGCGATAGCGTCCTCAAGCTGAGTGTTCTTGGGCACATCGGAGACGGTAGCCTCGGTGATGAGGATCAGGCTGGCGACAGAAGCAGCGTTCTGCAGGGTGACGCGGCTGACCTTGACGGGGTCGAGGACGCCCATCTCGATCATGTCGCCCCACTCGCCGTTGGCAGAGTTGAGACCCTGGCCGGCGGGCAGCTCGGCAACCTTGTCGACCACGACAGCGCCCTCAAAGCCAGCGTTCTTGGCGATGGTAGCGACCGGAGCGGTCAGAGCCTTCTTGACGATGTCGACGCCGATCTTCTCCTCGGGGTCATCGATCTCGACGGCATCGAGCGCAGGAGCAGCGTCCATGAAGGCGACGCCGCCGCCAGCGACAATGCCCTCCTCGACAGCAGCGCGGGTGGCCTGCAGGGCGTCCTCGACGCGATGCTTGATCTCCTTGAGCTCGGACTCGGTAGCAGCGCCGACCTTGATGACGGCAACGCCACCGGAGAGCTTGGCCAGGCGCTCCTGGAGCTTCTCACGGTCGAAGTCAGAGGTGGTGTTCTCCATCTCACCCTTGATCTGAGCGATACGAGCGTCGATGGCCTCCTTGGAGCCAGCGCCGCCGACGACGACGGTATTGTCCTTGGAGATGGTGACGGACTTAGCGGTACCGAGCATATCGGCGGTGATGTCAGCGACCTTCACGCCCAGTTCGTCCAGGGCAGCCTGGCCGCCGGTGAGGACGGCGATATCCTCGAGGATGCGCTTGCGGCGATCGCCGTAGCCCGGAGCCTTGACGGCGCAGACGTTGAGGGCGCCACGGATCTTGTTGAGAACCAGGGTAGGCAGAGCCTCGCCGTCGATGTCCTCAGCGATGATGAGCAGGCCACGGCCAGCGCGCTGGACAGCCTCGAGAACGGGCATAATGTCCTGAACGCTGGAGATCTTCTGGTCGGTGATGAGGATGTACGGATCCTTCATCACGGCCTCCATGCGGTCGTTATCCGTGACGAAGTAAGCGGAGACATAGCCCTTGTCGAACTGCATGCCCTCGACGGTGTCGATGGTGATGTCGAACGTCTGGGAATCCTCGACGGTGATGACGCCGTCCTTGCCCACGACCTCCATGGCCTCGGCGATCTTCTCGCCGACCTCGGGGTCACCGGCAGAGATGGTACCGACGGAAGCAATCTGCTCCTTGGTCTCGACCGGCTTGGCCTGCTTCTTCATCTCGGCGACGGCGGCGTTGACGGCCTTGTCGATGCCGCGACGGATGGCCAGCGGGTTGGCGCCAGCGGCGACGTTGCGCAGACCGTCGTTGACGATGGCCTGGGCGAGCAGGGTTGCGGTGGTGGTGCCGTCACCCACGGTGTCGTTGGTCTTGGTGGCAACCTCCTTCACCAGCTGAGCGCCCATGTTCTCGATGTTGTCCTCGAGCTCGATCTCCTTGGCGACGGAAACGCCGTCGTTGGTGATGGTCGGGGCACCGAACGTGCGCTGCAGCGCAACGTAGCGACCCTTGGGGCCCATGGTGACGGTAACGGCGTCGGCCAGAGTGTTGACGCCCTTGGCAAGCTTAGCGCGGGCATCGGTGTTGAACGTAATGTTCTTTGCCATGGTAGGTAATCCTCCAAAAGAAATGTGACTCGCGTCGCCGCTTCCGAGTCCTATGCGGCGGCCGCGTTCAAAGACGAATCAGAGATTCTGACGAGACTAGGCCTCGACAACGGCGTAGATGTCGTCGGCGCGCATCAGCAGATACTTCTCGCCGTCGACCTTGACCTCGTTGCCACCGAACTTACCGTAGATGACAACGTCGCCAACCTTGACGTCCATGGGGATGCGCTCACCCTTGTCGTTGACCTTGCCGGCGCCCACGGCAACGATGGTGCCGCGCTGCGGCTTCTCCTGAGCGTTGCTGGCGATATACAGACCAGAAGCGGTCTTCTGCTCGGCCTCGTCGGGCTTGACCAGAACACGATCTGCAAGCGGCTTCAAAGACGACATGCTTGTCTCCTCCTTTTTGGGCCGCGCGGTTATACCACGCGAATTAACCCTTTTTTGTTTGCGTACGCGTTGAATGGTACCCACGAATGGCGGGTTATACAACACGGAGTCAAAAAATCTTATTTTTTGGCACTTAGATTTTCTGAATGCCGGGGGATAACTTAGCGGTGGCTCCCGTGTGGCTCCGGAGGGGCGGGGCATAAGGTTTCCTGCTCGGGCAGTCCTGCTCGCACGAAGGCCACATTAAGTGGCCTTCGGCTCGTGCGGAACTCGCGATAAACCTTATGCCCCGCCCCTCCGGAGCCACACGGGAGGCAGGTTAACTAATTCGAGCCCGGCATCCAGAAAAGTCAGTGCAGCAAAATGGCGATGCGGATGGAATGCACAAGATAGGGGCACGTTGTTGGGACGCGCTCTTTTAAGTTGCGGTGGAATAGTTCCTGTATTTGGGCTTGAAGGCCGATTTTAGGGACTATTTCACCGCAACTGAGGGGTGGGATGTGGAGTTAACGCTCGTAGATCAAGTTGCCTGCCAGGTAGGTGGCCTGAACCTTGGTGGCTTGCAGTTCTTGGGGGTCGATGGTGAGCGGGTTTTGGTCCAGGACTACCAGGTCGGCATACTTGCCGGGCTCCAAGCTGCCGAGGTTTTGCTCGTCGCCCGCTGCATAGGCGCTGCCCAGGGTGTAGTTGCGCAGGGCTGTTGCTGCATCGATGCGCTCGCTCGGCAACCAGCCGCCCTCGGGCCAGTGGCTTTTGGGGTCCTGGCGCGTGATGGCCGTGTAGAGCACGTTCATGCTGGTAACAGCTGTTATGGGGCTATCGGTGCCGAAGGCTTGGCGAATGCCGCGCTGCTTATAGGTTGCGAACGGCCACATGATGCGGCTGCGCTCCAAGCCCAGGTCGCGCTCCGGACCACCCGGGTCGAGCGTGATATGGCAGGGCTGGCTCGAGGCAACGACGTTAAGCTTGCGTAGACGATCGATGTCCTCGGGCAAGAGGTTCTCCAGGTGCTCGAGCGTGTTATGGCCGTGCTGGGGCAGGCCGTACAGGTCGGCGGCCTCCTCGAAGATATCCAGCGCGGCATGAATCGCACCGTCGCCGATGACGTGGACGCGCACGGTATGGCCGCGCTCCGCGGCCGCCAGAACCAGCTTGCGCATGCGCTCGGCAGGAACCGTCAGGCGACCTTGATCGCCCGGGAAGCGCGGGTTGGTATAGGGCTCGGTGAGATAGGCCGTGTGTTCGCTCGACACGCCGTCGAAGAACTGCTTAAAGCCTGGCGCCGAAAGCAGCGCGTTGTTCGCGTAACGTACCTGCAGCTCTTCCAAGCGCGATTGGTCATCCAGCAGCGTGGGAAACAAATGGGCTCGGATGCCCAACTTGCCGGCTGCCTGCAGTTTGTCGTAGACGTCGTCGCGGATAAAATCGCAGCCCGGCATGGGCATGAGCGACATATCGCATATCGAGGTGATGCCCTGCTCGGCCATCCGCCTCATTTGATCGGCGTAAGCGCTTGCGATGCGATCCTCGCCCAGCCACTCAAGGCAGCGCGGTAGCAGCTGCATGGCAGCCGCCTCGTGAGCAATACCCGTGAGCTCGCCGTTTGCGTCCTTGTCGTAGCTACCGCCCGCTGGTGGCTCGCTGTCGCGCGTGACGCCGAGTGCATCGAGTGCGCGGCTGTTGAGCCACAGCGTGTGCCCGTCGCCCGAATACATAACACAGGGACGATCGGGGAATGCCACATCGAGCGACGCCTTGGTAGGATGCTCGGGCGGGTCCCAACGGTAGTCGCGCCAGCCCTGCGTCACAACCCAAGCGTCGTCGGGCAGGTCCTGGGAAAACTCGAGCGCATGTTGCACCAGCGCCGCCTCGGACGTGCCCATATCCATGAGCATGTACGGCGAGGAACCGACCGAGGTATGGAAGAAGTGCAGATGAGCGTCATGGAAACCGGGGCAGACAAACTGCTCGCCGTAGTCGATAACCGACGTGGCGGCAGGAGCGGCGGCGATCACGTCATCGGGCGCACCGACTGCGACGATACGGTCGCCTGCGATGGCAATCGCCAGCTCGCGGGTGGTATCGATGCCGTCTTGCGCGGTAAAGACGTTCTTGGAGCGGATAATCCGATCGATATGTTGCATGGGCATCCCCATCTCTGGCAGGAAATTCAACACCCCCGAGTGTACTCCCCCGCCCTTGTAACAAAACCCCAAGCGGCAAACGGCAACTTTACCAGCCCTAGCGGCAGGTGGCATACTGGAGAGAGCCTGTACGATTTTGCGATCAACCCAGCAAGGAGCAAATCGACCATGACGAAGACCAAGGCACAGCAGATTATGGCGGCGACCGAGGCTCGCGCGGCTGACGACGTCACCGCGGCCATCCAAGATATCGCTACCGAGTTTGAACCATATATCATCAAGCAGCGCCGGCACTTCCATAAGCACCCGGAGCTGAGCCTCGCCGAGGAGCGCACGACCTCCGACATCGCCAACCAGCTCGACGCCATGAATATCCCCTACGAGCGTCCCCTTAAGACGGGCCTGGTGGCAACGCTTCGCGGCACCGCGCCCGACGCCTATCGCGAGGACGGCACGCCACGCCGCCGCATCCTGCTGCGCGCCGATATCGACGCCCTGCCCGTTACCGAGCAGACTGGCGAGGAGTTCGCCAGCGTCAACGAGGGCTGTATGCACGCCTGCGGCCACGACTGCCATATCGCCATGATGCTCGGCACGCTGCAAATCCTGCGCCATATGACCGACGACATCCACGGCGAGGTCCGCATCGTCTTCCAGCCCAGCGAGGAAAACGGCCAGGGCGCCAAGCTCATGATCGGCACGGGTGTGCTCGACGGCGTCGATGGCGCCTACGCCGCGCACATCTGGAGCGAGGTCGACGCCGGCACCGTGAGCTGCGAGCCCGGACCGCGCATGGCCAATACCGACTGGTTCCGTATCGACGTACGCGGCACCTCGTGCCACGGCGCCATGCCCCAGCGCGGTCACGACGCCGTTATGGTGGCCGCAGAGATCGTCAACGCCCTGCAGACCATCGTCTCGCGCGAGATCAGCCCCTACGAGCCGGCTGTCATCACCGTCGGCGAGCTGCACGGCGGCACCGCACGCAACGTTATCGCCGGCACGGCCTACCTCGCCGGCACGGTGCGCACCTACGGCGATTCGACCCACGAGGAAATGCCGGAGCTCATGCGCCGCATCGTGGAGCATACCGCGGCCGCCTTGGGCGCCGAGGCAGAGCTCACCGACTACACCATCGCCAACTACAAGGTCGAAAACGACGCGGCCTCGAGCGAGCGCTGCCGTCAGGCTGTAATTAAGTGTCTGGGCCCCGCCGGCCAAGGCCATTATCGCGGCACGCTTTCGGGCGAGGATTTTTCGGAGTACCTGCGTCGCGTACCGGGCGTGCTCGCCTTTGTAGGTACGCGCAACCCCAAGATTGGCGCCACGTACGCCCAACATTCCTGCTTCTACAAGATCGACGAGACCGTGCTGGCAAAGGGCTCCATGGTGGCCGCCCAGTATGCTATCGACTTTTTGGCCGAGCCCACGCAAGAGGAGCTCGACGGCCCCGCGATTACCGCGGTCGCCGAAACCAACCCCGATCTGGCCGCCAAGTTGCGCTCTGCCAAGGCGACGACCGCCGAGGCTCGCGACGCCATCCATGATGCCCGAACGGCTCGCCATGCCGCGATCAAGGGCATCCACGACGCACGCGCTGCTGCACGCCGTGAGGAGAAGCACGACGAGTAATCGATTCGCTGGCATCTCGCAGTCATAGCCACATCGCGATGTCAAAGCGGGGGCGGACGTTTCGACACGTCCGCCCCCGCTCATTCTTCAAGCGCTATTTCTACTATTTCTACCCCGTCCCCAAATGGCAGACGGCATGACTACTCGTCCTGAGGTTCCTCGTCGGAGCTTGGCTCGGACGCCGACTCAGGTGCAGGTGCCGGCTCAGGCTCAGACTCAGGCGCAGGCTCAAGCTCAGATGCCGTCTCAGGCTCGGACGCCGGCTCAGGCTCGGTCGCGGGAGCGGGTGCAGGTGCCGGCGAAGCATCCGGAGCACCGTAACCCGAAGGAGCGGACTTCTTCTCGAAGGGCAACACAAAAGTCAGGACGTCGTCCTTATCCTCATCGGCCCACTCGCTTGCATAGCGTGCGGCCCAATAGCCAACGGCACGGTGCTTGAGCATCTTGCCAAAGACCGTAAGAAATACGGTGACGAAAGCGACCAGCACCAAGAACAGCGCGAGCGTGACGCCACCGCCGGTAACGATTGCCTCAATACCCGTAGGACGATAGTAGTAGCTATACATACCGACAGAGGCAATGGCGCCAAAGACGACCGTCAAGATCCATGTGACAACGTTGGCGACCAAGCCGGTCAAAAACTCGGGAAGGAACGAAGCACAGAACAGCTTGGTCTTGTTGTGCTTAAAGGCCGCCCAGACCTTATCGAGCGAAAACGCGCTCTCGACGCGCCCGGTCACCGCAAAGTGCATCACGGCAATGTCGGCGAACATCTTAAAGAAGACACCCAGAATCGCCGAGGCAATTAGCGCCAGGACAAGCAGGCCGAGCGAACCGAACAGCGCAGCCTCGAGCGCATAAGAGCCGTAATAAGAATACGAGCCCGCGGCGCCAATTACCACGCCCTCCACCAGCGAAAGCACTACACCGATAACGGGAATGGCAGCGATAACCTCGAGCACGACCGAGATAACGCTCGAAAAGACTCCGAGGCCAAACGACGTGGAACGCATGAGTGGACGATCCATGCCGTCATCAACCTTGAGCGACAGATCGCGACCCCACTCGATACCAAAGCCGGAACCGCACACGCTCGCAATGCAAGCTGCCAAAAAGCCGATGGCAGCCGCAATGCCGCCAATAACGGGAATAAACAACACGAGCACCGACACAACGCAAATCAGCGCCGGCAAAAACGCGATTTGGCATACACGCTGAAGCACGCCCGGAGTCTTGGTCATATCTTGGAACGCCTGAGCCACACAGCCCTTTGGCGCATTCGCCACGGGCGGTTGCGGAACAAACTGCTGGGGCTGAGGCTGTCCCTGGGGAGCGGGGCCAGCGGCACCGGCATTAGGAGCACCACACACGCCGCAGAACTTGTCGTTATCGCCCATGGGGGCGCCACACTGCGAGCAGAACATAGAATCATCCCTTCGTATCTTGAACAAATCACTTGGATCGCAAACGATGTCTTTAGCATCATTATTGCCCAATGTGGGGTCAAATACTCAAAGATGACCGATTTGCAAGATACACGGCGCCAGCAGGCGGTTCGTTGAATACGTCTGTGCTAGTTCGTTCCGCGGAAGCCCTTGCCGACAATCTCGGAGCTGTCGACGATCGTGATAAAGGCACCCGGATCGACCTCGCGCGCATAACGGCGCAGCTGCACGGCCTCGCGACGGCTCAGCACGCTCATGATCACCGTCACGCACTTGCCCGAGAAGGCACCGTAGCCGCGGCTGATGGTCGCCGTGCGGTTGAGATGCTTGACGATAAACTCCTCGACCTTAAGGGGCTCGGAACAAATGACCGTGCAGACTTTGCGCAGGTGAATGCTCTCAATGGCTTTGTCGACCACAAGCGTCTTGGCAAACAGGCCGAGCACGCAATACAGACCGACACGCGGGCCATACAAAAAGGCCGCGATGGTCACGATGCCGATATCGACCAGCAGCAGGGCGCGACCAATCTCGAGCGTGGTGCGGCGCTTGAGAATCATGGCAAGAATGTCCGTGCCACCCGTCGAGGCACCGATGTCAAAGACAATAGCGCTGCCGAACGCCGGCAAGATGACGGCAAAGCACAGGTCGAGCCACATATCACCCGTCAGAGAGACATCGGTCGGAATGAAGAGCTCAAACAGCGAGACGTAGGCCGAAAGCGCAAACGAGGCGAAGACGCTCCAAAGAATCGCCTTGCGCTCCAAAAAGATAAAGCCCAAAACGACGAGAACCGCGTTGATAATCCACATAAAAACGCCGACGGGCAGGGTCGGGAACAGCGTGGACAGAATGACCGACACGCCCGAGGTGCCGCCAAAAGCAAAGTGATTAGGGGTTTTAAACGCAACGATGGCGAAGGCCGTAAGAATCAGGCCCAGATTGAGCTCGGCAAAAAAGCGCGGGAAGCCCGGCTCCTGGCTGCGCTTTTGACCGACACGCTCGCCGCGCTCGATATCGGTGCGATCAACCACGCGCTCCATCGGCACCACGGGAGGACGATGCACCTCCTCGGCAGCACGCGATGCCGCCTCTGCCGCGGCGGCCTCAATCGCCCATGCCTTGCTTTCTGTTTCGTGCTCGTCGGCCATTACGGCAACCCCTCGTTAACAATTTGGAAACAATGCGCCCATTAGGGTAACGCGGAACGCGACGATTGCAACCCCTAGTTAGACGAGCGGTATGCCCACATCGGGGGGCATACAAATAACGGCCGGCCACGCTTTTGCTTGCGCGGTCGGCCGTTTAACGTTTTCGCAGATAAAGCCTGCCAAAACAAACCTGTCCCTTTTTGGAAGGTTACTCGTGCTGGCTGGTGCGGTGCTCGTACTCCTCGGGGGTGATGACGTCCTCGATGCGCAGGTTGACGCCCGCCACCTCAAGGCCGGTCATCGCGGCAAGGCGCTCGGTGACACGTGCCTTGACATCGTCGAAGATCGCGGGCGCATAGGCGCCGTACTCGATAATGACGGAGATGTTGACGACCACGCGATTGTCATCGGTGACCTCAACCGTCACGCCCTTGGTCAGATTCTCGGCACCAAACTGCTCCTGCACAAAGTGCATAAGGTTACCCTTCATGCCCAGAACGTGCGGAACCTCGCGGGTGGCCATGGCAACGATCTTCTCGATCACGCCGTTGGAATAGGTCAGCGAGTCCTCGGACTCGTCCATCTCCTCGTCATCCTCGTCCGCATCGGACTCGGCCTCTGTCTCGGCGAGGGACTGACCTTCGAGTTCTACATCCTCGGCTTCGGCGACGACCGCCTCGTTCTCCTCGAGCACGGTGTCGGCCACATCGACCTTCGTATTAAAAGCCATGGTTCCTCCTTATGCCTGCCGCGGATGCGACAGTCGAATACATATTAGCGGCCGCTAAACAGACGGCCGAAGAAGTTGACGATCCCGTTCTCGCCGTCGCGAATTTGGCCGATCACAGCGCCGATCAACACGAAGAATGCAATGACGAGCGTGTCCCACAGGCCGAGCGTGAGCACCAACACGGCGAGGATAAAGCCAGCGACGGCGCCAAGCGTGGTGTTGGGATGACGCACAGCATAGCTCCAGATGGCAGCGCCCGTACCCTTGATGAGACCCATAGCCTCGTCAAAATCCGCGGCTGCCGCGTCTTGCAACTCGGTTGCCTCTGCTTTGGAATCAACAGGTTCGCTCGCCGGCGTGGCGCTCTGGTCAATCGTCAGGCGCGGCGTACGAGCGGTCTTATCTTGATTGGTATCACTCACCGGAAACCTCCACGGTCTGGACGGTAGTCTTGGACGGCAAAAAACGGACGCGCGCGGTCGTACCCGGCGTGCCGAGCATGGTGTCGCAAGCTTCCTCGATGCGCTGCTGCATCGCGGTAGCCAAAGATGCCACGTCCTTATCGTCAAGCGCGATAGCCTCGACCTTAAAACGGACGTGCGAATCGTCGGAACCTTGGACGCGGGCCTCGACATGCTCGATCATCACGCGATCGTCGCGCTCTGCAGCAGCCCTGGCGCACGAAGAAAGCGCCGCGAGCGTGACCTCGATATTGCGCTCCCCCGCCGGATGCACGCAGGACGGCTCGCGACGAGCAAACATCAGGCGGAAGAAGCTTACCAGCACGCCAATCGCCACAACTCCGCCGCATGCCGTCACGACAATGCGCGGCATGGGGTCGCGCATCAGCAGCATAAAGCGATACGTATACGGCCCCCAAAACTGGCAGACAAGCGTACCCAGCGCCACGATGGCGGCGGCAAGATACACGATCGCTAGGGCTCGTTTGAGTACGCGCACGTGGCGCTCCCTTCAAATCTCGGCTCTCGAAATGCAAAACAGTTCGCATCATTATAAAAGAGCCGGGTCCGGTGCTCTACGCACGCGGATCCGGCTCATCTATTCCACGAGGCTTGCATGCTCGCTTCATTATGCCCAGATATGCACGGCTTAACCCGTACGGGCGCTACTCCTCCTCGAGGGCAGCGATGACCTCGTCGGTCATGTCCATGGTGCTGTAAACATCCTGGACGTCGTCGAGCTCCTCAAGACGGTCGATGAGGCGCTGAACCTTCTTGGCGTCGGCGCCGGAGACCTCGGTCGGGGTGGTCGGGACCATGGTGGTCTCGGAGCCCTTGACCTGGACGCCCTGCTCCTCGAGCGCCTTGGAGACAGCCATAACGTCGTTGGCAGCAGTCCAGACGATCCACTCCTCGCCGGCGTCCTCGTAGTCCTCGCCACCGGCCTCGGCGATCGCCATCATAAACTCATCCTCGTCGCCGGCAGCACCGTTGGCGATCATGGTCTCCTTCTTGGCGTTCTCGTCCAGGATCTCCTTGGCGACGACAATCTGGCCCTTGCGCTCAAACTGGAAGGCGACGGAGCCGGAGGTGCCCAGGTTGCCACCAGCGTGGGAGAAGGCGGAACGGACATCAGCGGCGGTACGGTTGCGGTTGTCGGTCAGGCAGTCGACGTAGACGGCGACACCGGCGGGACCGTAGCCCTCGTACACGATGTTCTCGTAGACGGCAGCGTCGGCACCCGAACCAAAAGCCTTGTCGATAGCGGACTTGATCTTGTCCTTAGGCATGGACTGAGCCTTGGCCTTGGCAACGGCAGCGGCGAGGCTGGCGTTGTTCTCGGGCAGCGGGTCACCGCCGAGACGGGCAGCAACGGTGATGTTGCGGCTGAGCTTGGAGAAGAGGGCGGAACGCTTGGCGTCCTGCGCGCCCTTACGATGCTTGGTTGTGGCCCACTTAGAGTGTCCGGACATACGTGTCTCCTATCGGTTTCGACCTAAAGCCCAGCGCAGTTGCTCGGGCAATATAAACAAACGTCGTTATGATATACCTACTGGCCTGCGAGATAAACCCCAAAATGAAGGCGTCGTGATGATGCCCCCTTTGGTGCAAAGAAACCTGACCCCAATGCACCAAGTTAGGACCAGAGGAAGTCGCTGCGGGTGACGGTGGCGCCGATGGCGAAGGGCATGCAGGCGATGACCGGATACAGGTAGCGCATGTAGGTCGAGCCGTTACACGGGCCAATCAGGCACACGGCGAGCACACCCAACAGCGGCACCCAAATCGCCAGCGCACGCCATGAATGACGACGCAGCAAGTAGACCACCACGGCAATCATGATCCACACATAGGTGGCCGAGCTCATGGTGAGCGAAATAAACGGGATGCGCTGCACCGCCACACGGTACAGATTGATCAGGTGGTCGCACCAGCGCACCACGTTGCTGTCAACCGGATGGAAGTCGAAGTACTTGAGGTTGTCGGGACGCGCCATGATCTCGGCACTACGCGCCGTGCTGTAGACCCAGGCATCGCGCGCGCTCGGATAAAAATAACCATAGTAGTTATTGATAAGCGCCGAAATATAGCACTCGGGATCCTTCTTAAACATCTGAGCCCATACCTCAAAATAGGCATCGATGTCCTCCTGCGAGGCATACTCGTTAAAGCAGTTCTTGACGGCGTCGGACTTGTCGGGGTTGTAGCGGCGGCCCAGGTTCTCGTACTTGAGCACCCGATCGATCACGGCACGCTCTTCGTCGGTCACCAAGCCGTCGCAAGGAGCCTCCACGATGGTGCCGTCCTCCTTAACCGTGGGGTTGACGCCCGAGTTAAGACCGTCGTGCTTTTGGACAAAGCGCGCTGTCTGCTGAAACGGAATCGAAAGGATTTCGCGCTTGGAGCCGGGCGTAATGTCGTGCGCCGGCATAAAGACCTTGGTGAAGTACATATTAGAGGCAAGGCAGAGCGCAAGCACCGCGAGGACACCGACCCAGCGGAAACGCGGGATGGCGCCTGACGGCGCAGCACCAGTCTGTTTGGCTGCACGACGAGCCACATGCACGTCCCATACGCAAAACGCCGCCGCGATTACGCATGCCGCTAGGGGAAACACCAAGCCGCCGTTGCGCAGGAACGTGGAACCCATGGCGCCCAGAGCGAGCAGTGGCCAGTCGTGGCGCGCAAAGAGCACGGGGACTTTCTCGCCCGCTCGCTCGACATTGGCATCACGACGGGGCAAGCCACATGCCACGAGCTTGACGGTCTGTACCAGCAGCACCAAGAACGCTTCGGCAAAGAGCACGTCTTTGGTGAGCAACGCCGCGTAGTTAGAGAACATCGGCATAAACGCAAAGAACAGCAGGATCGCACCGCGAACCGGCAGGCTCACGCCCAGTTTGCGCAGCGACGAAATGGAATACGCCATGCAGGCGGCCGTGATGACGAACTGAGCACAGGTGTAGATGGCAAGACCTGCGTTAGCGCTGTTGAACAGTGAAAGCCCCAGCTGGACGCACGAACCGATGATAGCCGTGTGCACCACGGGGTGATGCCCGTTGAGCAACACATTGGGATTGAGCAGACGCAGGTAGTCACTCGTGCCGTTGGGGTAGTTGAACCACTGGCGAATCTGCGCACCCGTATCTCCCATAAAAAGGCCGGGCAGCGAAGCGATAAGCGTGGGCGCCCAGGCGATCATAAGCACCAGGAAGGGCCCGGCAAAGGGATGGACCGAGAGCGCGGCGTGAGTCACACGCCATACGCGGCCAAAGTGCGCTTCCGAAAACGGAATGCGCCGAGAGCTCAGCCAATCTAGACACTCAAAAGCAAGGTAGAAGGCAACGACCGCCAAGAGCATCCAGCCCGCGCCGCCAATCCAGGCGCAGATGATACGGGCTTTGTCGCCAAGGACAATCTCGGCCGAGTCGGTGAGATCGTAGCTGCGGCCGAACACCATGCAGATGGCAAAGAACAGCGACGGCAGAACGATCGATGGACGCCAGGTGTCGCCACGGCCAAAGAACACGTAGCGAAACGGCAAGGTGAGCAGGCAAGCAAGTGCAAGCAGCATGACCGCGTCGGTATGGCCGGCAAACGAGAGGAGCACCTCGTAGCACACGTACAGCATGCCCGAGGCTTTGGGGTCAATCGCCAAGACTGCGTTGCTCGACACCGGGGAGGGATCGATGGAAAACGCCGTGGTCGCCAACAGCGCGAGCAAAAATGCGATGAGCGTCTGCTTGGCGGGGTAGCGCTTAAACCAGACAATGCGGGCAGCGTCGCGCGCAGCCGTTGTGGAGAGATCGGAATCCTTCACAGTCCAAAGAGCCTTTCTAGAAACCTGCCAAAAAGGGACAGGTTTATTTTGGCAGGTTTTATCTGGGGAAACGTTACAGTTCCGTCATCGTTGCCCAGCAAACCACCACAAAGGTGCCTGTTCACTTTTTGGTGGTTAGGCGTCGAGGTAGATGCGCTGGGGCCGGTTGCGGCGACGAGCAAAGATGATGAGCGCCAGGCCCGCAATCACGAGTGGCAGACTCAACAGCTGGCCCATGGTGATGACGCCGCCCAGCAGATAGCCCAGCTGCGCATCGGGCACGCGCACAAACTCAATGAGGAAGCGGACGATGCCGTAACCCATCACAAACACGCCCATAAACGTGCCTTGGGGCAGTAGCGGCTTTTTGCGGCTGAGCACCTGCAGAATGCAAAAGAGCACGATTCCCTCAAGAAATGCCTCGTAGAGCTGGGAGGGGTGACGCGGCATATCGCCCGCGGTGCCACCGAAGACCACGCCCCAGGGCAGATCGGTCGGCTTGCCCCACAGCTCACCATTGACAAAGTTGGCACAACGGCCCAGGCACAAGGCCAGCGGCGCGCCTATGACGGCAAGGTCTGCCAAAGTCCATGCATCGAGCTTATACATGCGGCACACAATGATGCCGCCGATAATGCCGCCCACCAAACCGCCATGGAAGCTCATGCCGCCCTCGTTGGTGGCAAAGATCTCGAGCGGGTGCGCCCAGTAGTAGCCATCGCCATAAAAGACGACGTAGAACAGGCGCGCACCGATAATGAGGCCAAAGACCACGCCGACCACGACACTCGTCAGGTCGTCGACCGTAATGTCAAAACCCCAACGGCGCTGCGTGCGGTACATGACGACCGCCGTGAGCAGAGCTCCGACCACATAGGCCAAGCCGTACCAGTAGATGGTGATGGGCCCCGCCGAGATGGCGACGGGATCAAGCATATGGTAGAGGTCGTTGAGCATATCGGTCCCTCTGCTCCCTACATACAAATGCGGCCGCGGGCCTTGCGCTCGCAGCCGCATATTCGGGCGTGACGTCTATGCGGAGCATATCGCCCGCAGCTTTCGCATCTTAGAACGGCGCATACTCGTCGTACAGGTCATCGGTCTCGCCGGAGGCATTGACCTGCTCGACACGCGTAACGCCGGGCACGTGCTCCTTGAGGATACGCTCGATACCCATGGACAGGGTCAGTGCGCTCATAGGGCAGCCGGCGCAGGCACCCTGAAGCTCAAGTTGGACGACGCCCTCGTCGTCGACGCCCACATACTCCATATCGCCGCCGTCGGCCTGCAGGTTGGGGCGGATCTCCTCAAGAACCTTCTTAAGCAGCTCTTCGTTAACAGCCACAGGGGCTCCTTTCTCACAATAACGCGGGCACGCCCGCGGACAGGGGCTATGTTACTACAGCCATGTACCCGCTCACGAGCCATCCATGCGTGCGGACACGACTTTCACGAGCAGTCAATTTGGGACGGGGCTCTTTTAGCTGCTTTTTGTTGCCAACTGGCGTTGCCACGCGCTACTGCTGAGCCTGTCCCCCGGTACCAATCTGGACATCGACGATAAC
Organism: uncultured Collinsella sp.; assembly: GCA_959028445.1. GTDB lineage: Bacteria > Actinomycetota > Coriobacteriia > Coriobacteriales > Coriobacteriaceae > Collinsella. The sequence continues at coordinate 15,893 of CAUFRY010000010.1, forward strand.
CTGGCGGTAGCTGATGCCACAGGAGTCGAGAATGCGGCGGCTGATACGGCCGTCATCGGTGTCGGCATACTTGTTGTCCAGGTAGACGACCTCGCCCACGCCCACCTGAGCCAAAATCTTGGCGCAGTCATGGCACGGGAACAGCGTGACGTAGACCGTGGAACCCTCGAGATCCTTGAGCGAGCCACGGTAGTTGAGCACGGCGTTGGCCTCGGCATGGACCACGTAGTTGTGCTTGTCCTGCAGCGGGTCGTCGCTCGTACCCCACGGAAAAAAGTCGTCGTTGAGCGCCGAGGGTGTACCGTTGTAGCCCACCGAAAGGATGCGGTGGTTGGTGTTGGCGATGCACGCACCCACCTGCGTGTTGGGGTCCTTGCTGCGGCGCTGCGCGGCGATGGCCACGCTCATAAAGAACTCGTCCCAGCTAATGACGTCCAGGCGCTTGCCTGACGAAGTTTGATGAAGATCGTCCGACATGGCAGACACCTCCGTAATCGCAATAGTTTGACCCATTGTAGCAGGTGAAAGGTGGAGGCGTTTGTCCCACCGGCGCCCTCACTTTTACACGCGGCGGGGCTTTTGGTTGATGCGGTAGAGCTCGGCCAGTCCCCGCAACGTCAGCGCGTCGTCGACCGTCAGACTGTGGCCGACCAACGCCGCGAGCGCCTCGGCATCGTCGCCGGTGATGACGATGGGCACGCCGTCCTCCCCCGCGGCCTTGGTCGCGCGCATCTCGGCGAGCACCATGTCGAGCATGCCGTCGATGCGGGCTACCTCGCCCAAGACCACGCCCGAGCGCATGGCCTCGCGCGTGTTGCGACCGATCACATGCGTGGGCGCCGAGGGCTCGACCTGCGGCAGGCGCGCCGCAGCGGCCGAAAGCGAGCGGGCGCCAAGTGCCAGGCCCGGCGCGATGACGCCGCCGACAAAGGTTCCGTGCGTATCGATGACCTCGATATTGGTCGTAGTGCCCAGGTCGATCACAATGCACGGAGAGCCGTAGACGGCACGAGCCGCCACGGCATCGGCGATGCGGTCGGGGCCGATCTCGGCGGGGTCGTCGTAGTGGACGGGCATGCCAGTCTTAAGTCCCGGTCCCACCGTGAGCACGCGTCCCGTGCAGGTACGGGAAAGCGCCACCTTCCACGGGCGCTCGAGCGCCGGGACCACACAGCTCAGCACAGCCGCGGCGGGCACAAGCGCGCCCGGCATGCCCGCATCGGCCGCCAGTGCGGCCATGACCTGCACGAGACGCATGCGCGCCTCGTCTGCCGTGATGCTCGACGGCGTGGTGATCTCGCACGTCGCAAGCGGGCATTCCTGCGCCGCGGCCGAATCCTCTGCAAACAGGCCAAAGCGAATGAACGTGTTGCCCACGTCGACCGTCAATATATATGCGCACCCATTAAGCATCGTCGGCGCTCCTTTCGTCTGCCCAGCAGTATATCGCCTACCTAAACCAGTCATCCCAAAATGACTAGCTTGCGGCTATACTGGTGCGCGGTCGTTTGCGAGCTCACGCGGCGGCCCTTGGTAACCCGACTTCCCGCGCCGTATCCGTAGCGGCGCTCCCGGGGGAAGCGGATATACGCAAAGGAGTTTTATATGAGCAATCCCTCGAACCGCGCTTCGATGCGCGGGCAACTTACGCTGCGCGGCGTCGTCATCGGCGTCCTTGGCTGCGTGATTATCACGGCAAGCTCGGCCTACACTGCCCTCAAGATGGGCGCACTCCCCTGGCCGATCATCTTCGCTGCCGTCATCTCGCTGTTCTTCCTTAAGCTCATGGGCAACGCCAGCCTCAACGAGGCCAACGTCACCCACACCATCATGTCCGCAGGCGCCATGGTCGCCGGCGGTCTGGCGTTTACCATCCCGGGCGCCTGGATGCTGGGCTATGCCGACCAGATCAGTTGGCTCGACATGTTTATCGTGGCACTCGCCGGCACTATCCTGGGCCTACTGGCCACGGCACTCATCCACCGTCACTTTATCGTGGACGCCGCGCTGGAGTTCCCCACCGGCAACGCCGCAGCTCAGACCCTGCGCGCGACCGAGGCTGGCGGCAAAACCGGCAAGCAGCTCTTTGGCTCCATGGCCATCGCAGGCATCTACAGCGTGCTTCGTGACGCTCTGGGCGTGGTGCCTAGCATGCTGTGCTCGCTCAATATCCCCGGCGTGACCTTTGCCATCTACAACTCGCCCATGTTGCTGTCCATCGGCTTTTTGGTGGGCTTCGCCCCCGTCGCGTTCTGGTTTGCCGGTGCGCTGCTGGGCAACTTTGGCATCATCGTCGGCGGCACCGCTGCCGGTCTGTTCGACGTCGTAACCGCGCAGGGCATCGTCAAGTCCCTCGGTATGGGTCTTATGATGGGCTTTGGCGTCGCCGTCGTCCTCAAGGACATCCTACCGCAGGTCGCCGACATCGTCCGCGGTCTTGCCGCCGACAGCTCCACCGACACCGACGAGCAGTCGCTCATCTCGGGCTCCCTTAAGCTCGACGCCGGCATCATCGGCCTGGGCGCTGCCGCCATCGCCGTGATCATCGCCATCGTGCTTGACCTTGGTCCCGTTCCGGCCGTCATCGTCACGCTGTTCACCTTTGTCACCACCATCATGAGCGCACAGAGCTGCGGCCAGACGGGCATCGACCCCATGGAGATCTTCGGCCTCATCGTCATGCTCATCGTGGCTGCCTTTGCACAGATCGCGCAGGTCAAACTGTTCTTTATCGCCGGCATCGTAGCCGTGGCGTGCGGCCTTGCGGGCGACGTCATGAACGACTTTAAGGCCGGCGCCGTGCTGGGCACCAACCCGCGTGCGCAGTGGATCGGCCAAGCCATTGGCGGCATCGTGGGCGCCCTGGTCGCTGCCGCCGTCATGGTCGCGCTCGTAACCGCCTATGGTCCGGACGCCTTTGGACCCGACAAGAGCTTTGTGGCCGCGCAGGCAAGCGTCGTCGCCACCATGGTCTCGGGCATCCCGAGCGTGCCGTGGTTTGCGGGCGGTTTTATCGCCGGCATCGTCATGTACTGGCTCGGCATTCCGGCCATGATGATCGGTCTGGGCGTGTACCTGCCGTTCTACATGTCGCTCACGGCCTTCTTGGGCTCCTGCGTCAAGCTCGCCTACGACAAGTGGGCTGCACACCGCGACGCCGCCGCCGGTCTTTCGGACGAGGAGAAGGCCGCCAAGGATGCCGCCTTCCAGGAGCAGGGTCTGGTTGTCGCCAGCGGCCTGCTCGGTGGCGAGTCTATCGTCGGCGTTATCCTGGCGTTTGTCTCCGTGGGTCTGAGCCTGCTGGGCTAAGCTGAGCAGCTGCTCGACAGCAACCATATTGTCTACGATTTGCTCGGTCGGCAGCTTTCGCGGCTACCGACCGAGCTTTTTGATACCACCGCAAAGAAAGGCCGGCGCGCTGCGTATGACAGCGCGCCGGCCTTATCGGTTGAGTTATCGAGTCGGCCTCGCGACGAATTGCGGTATGTCGCGAGGCCAGCGCTCAATACGCTACATCTGCTTGCGACGACGATCGCTCAGCGTCACGCCCGCGGCAACGAGCGTAATGCCGCCGATGACGAACACCTCGCCCGCAAGCGCGGAGTTGTCGCCGGTCTGGGCAAGCGCGCCCGACGCAGCCTTCTTCTTAGCGGCAGGGGCCTTTGCAGCAGCCTGCGTAACCTGAGGCTTAGCCTGCGGCTCGGCCTTGGGATGATACTTGTCGTACTCGGCCTGTGCAGCAGCCAGGGCGTCCTTGGCATCGCCGAGTTCTGCCAATGCGGCGGCATAAGCGTCGTTGGCATCGGACAGCTTGGCATCGGCATCGCTCAGGGCAGTCTTGAGGCCCGCAGCGGCATCGACGGCGGACTTGTATCGAGCGTAGGCGGCATTCAGCTTGGTCAGCTTATCGTTGCCCGTCGTGCCCGCGGCAAGGGAGGCCTTGTGGTCGACGGCCTCAAGATCGGCCTTGAGCGCCTCGTCGCCGGCAAGCTCGGCCTTGGCCTTGATGATATCGAAGTTCGCATCGACAACGGCCTTGTTGGCGGCCTCGAGCTGCTTTTGGGCATCGGCGACACCGGCAACGGCGGCATCATAGGCGGCCGTGGCGTCGTCGACCGCCTTCTGGGCGCCGGCGAAGCGCTCGAAGGCCTTGTTTGCGCGGGCCAGCTCGCCCTCGGCGGCCTTGACCTTCGCCTGTGCGTCGGACACGGCCTGCGTCTTGGCGGCAACTGCCTGCTTGGCATCCGAAAGAGCGGTCGCGGCGTGTGCGCCTGCGGCTTGAGCCTTATCTACGCCAGCCTGAGCGGCGCCGTCGGCCTTCTTGGCCCCGTCAAGCGCGCCCTGCTTGCTCGCAAGGTTCGCATTAGCGGCATCGCGCTTGGCAGTAAGGTCCTTGACCGAAGCCGTGGCATTGTCATACGCCTCGTTGGCCTTATCGGACTTTGTCTTGGCGGTATCGTAATCGCCCTGTGCCTTCGCCTTGCGGGCGGAAGCCTTGGAGGCGTTCGTCTGGCATTCGGTGAGCTTGGAGTTAGCGTCGTCAAGTGCGGCCTGCGCGACGGTCGCCTCGTCCTTGGCGGCGTTGAGATTTGCCCTAGGAGTTTCGATGTCAACATTTTTCAAATTGACATCGGCAGCGCCATATGCCGCCTTCGCGATAGCGGTGGCCTCTTGCGCAGCTTCATAGTCGCTCTTGGCAGCAGCAACGTTACCGTTCGCTTCATTCGCGGCACTCTTGGCAGCATCGAGGGATGACTCCGCAGAGCCAAGCGCATCGTTTTTCACATCGAGCGCCTTCCGTGCTGCCGCAAGTTGATCTTGCAGCTGCGCCAGCTGCGCCTTCTGCGCGGCGGTACCACCGGCATGATAAACGGAGTCTACGTACGTGTTTACCAGGTTCTTGAACTCGTCAACCGTAAAATCGCCTTCGGCCCAGTTTCCCTGATAAATTGAAACAGGACTGGGTGCACCGTCATCCTCGGGCGTTGAGCGGTTGCCATCCTTACCGTAGCCGACGGCGAACCCAAAGGAATTAGCACCTGAATCAATAAAGTTCTCATAGTGGCCGGTGTTGCTATAGTCACCCCTGTCATAGTCACGCTTTTCCGCAGTATACCAACCGATAAACGGCCAATCATCGCCGTACTTGTCGCCGTTATCGAAGGATATTTCCCAATCTTTAGGATTATCTGACCCCTTGTAGGCGCCAGCACGTCCGGCAAGGTTTTCGTTATAGGACATATAAAAGCCCTCGCCGCTGTTCCCCGCGTGGTCCCAAACATTCGACGAATAGCAAACATCGAGCGCCGACTGCGCCATAGAGACAATGCTGACCTTCATGTCACTCAAGCCATTTGCGCGACGAATTCCATTGACGGCATTCATGTAGGTCAAGGTATTCTGCAGATTCACGAGCGAAAAAGCATTGTCAGCGTCAGATGCATCCAAGTTGACATAGTCGTCATACCATGCCGCCTTGCTAGCAGACCCATCAAGTAACTTCGCCGCATCGCTCGCGTTGGCACGCTGAGCAGCAGTAAACGACGTACTACTTGCGATGTGATTCATAAAGCCAAGCAGGCCAGCCTTGACAGCATCCGTATCCACCGTCATGTTTGCTTTTAGCTCAGAAATCTGCTGCTCAAGAGCTTTGACGGTTGCGCTGGCCGTGTTGTATTCATCATTCGCTTTGTTGTAGTCGCTGGTAGCATTCTCAAGAGCGCTTTTCTTCTGCTTTGCGACCTCTGCTAGACGGTCGTACTCTGTCTTCTTGTCGGCCTCGGTCTGCTGAGCTTGCTCGTAAGCAGCCTTGGCGGTGTTGTATTTGCTGGTCAAATCACCGAGTTTGCCGTTGGCTTCGTCGTATGCAGTCTGCGCTGACGAAACGGCAGCGTTGGCGGCGTTGACCTTTTCCTGCGCGGCGCTGGCATCAGTCTGTGCGGCCTGGAGGTTCGTTTGTGCGGTGGCGTCGGCAGCCTTCGCGGCATCAAGCTCGGTCTGCGCGTCCTTGAGCTCACCGGCAGCAGCTTCCTTGGCGGCCTCAAGCGCTTTTAGATCGATGCCCGTGCCCGAGATGGCGGCATCGAGCGCTTTCTGGGCGTCGTTCAGCTTATCCTGGGCGTTGCCGCACGCGGTGGTCGCAGCGGCAAGGGCATTGGCGGTCTCCTGCTTCTTGGCCTGGGCAGTCGTCAGAGCAGACTCGGCATCACTCTTTGCCTGCTCAGCATTGTCGGCGGCGGTCTTAGCGGCATCGAGCTCACCCTCGGCCGTCTTCACATCGGCATTCGCCGCATTGAGCTTGGCCTGCGCGTCCTCGACGGCCTTCTTGGCGGCCTCGTACTCGTCCATACCCATGGCCTCGAGCTTGGCCTGCGCATCGTCGAGGGCCTTCTTGGCCTCATCCTGCTTTGCCTTGGCGTCCTTGAGCGCCTGGGTCTTATCCTCGACACTCTTGTTGGCCTGATCGAGCTGATCGTTCAGGTCGCCCAGCTTCTTCTGCTGCTGCTCGGCCTTGTCAACAGCCGCCTTAAGCTCGTCGATCTTCTCCTGAAGCGCGGCTGCCTCGGCCTCGTTCTGCTCGGCGGCGTTATCGGTCACGGCCTGCGAGGCCTGATTCTTTTGCTGCTGCGCCTGCTTTTGAGACTGGCCCGCCGCGTCGGCTTTCTTCTGGGCGGCATCGTAGGCGGCCTGAGCGTCCTTGAGCTGCTTTGCCGACTCCTCGGCCAACTGGGCAGCCGTCTTTACGACCGCCTGGTTACCGGTGGCAACGGTGTTCTCGATAGCGCTGTCGCCCTTCGTGGCGTCACCGTTATCTGCCGTCGGTGCGGCGATTGCCGCCAGCGGCGACATGAGCGGCTGAGCGATGAGGCCCGCCGTCAAAACGGTTGCGACGGCGCGGTTGGCAACGCCCTTGACGTTGACGGCCTTGGCCCGAGGCTCAAAGTGCTGTGGGATATAGTTTGCCATGGCTTTCTCCCTTTGACACGGATGTATCCATACGCCTCAAAATGTAGGAGCTGATTTTTGAATTCTGTTGCGCAACATTGGTCACCAGCGGATTTTTTGAAATTCACGCTCTCGTGCTTCACAGTTTCGTCACATTTGAAGGAGCTGGTGCATCATATTCTCGCGGGATGGAATTGAGCCTGTGATTTGCATTTGCTCCCGCGTCATCCGCCCTATCGGATTCCGCATCCAACAGACACCCCGCCCGCCACGGTGTAGAGTTAAGACAACGGGCGCGTTGCGCGGACCGCGCTGGAACGAGGTGGACATGGAACTCGACAAACAACAGATCAAGCGACTGCGCGAGCGTCATCATCGGCGTCACGGCATCCGCCCCGCTCATAGCGAAGCCATGGAAAACATCACCCGCTTCCTCAAGCGCGCATTCAACATTCGCGAGGGACGCGCGCCCTATCACGTGATCCGCAAGCGTTTTGTAAACGGCGCGCGTCTGACTGGCTCTCACCTGTGTATCCTCATCATCGCCATGCTCATCGCAAGCATCGGCCTCGATATCGATTCGGACATCGCCATCGTGGGCGCCATGCTCATCTGCCCGCTTATGGGATCGGTCCTTGCCATGGCATACGGCATCGCCACGCTCGACCGCGAGATTACCGTCGAAGCCATCGCCAGCCTTGCGCTGCAGATGGCCTTTTGCCTGGTCACGTCCACGCTGTACTTTAAGCTCTCGCCCCTTGGCACCACCACGGCCGCCATCATCGACAACTCGACACCCACCGTCTGGGACCTTACCGTCGCACTCGCAGGCGGCTTTGCAGGCGGGCTGGGCAACTCGCGCGACCAGGAACCCGCCACGCTCATCGCCGGCGTGGCCGTGGCGACCGCGCTCATGCCGCCTCTGTGCGCGGCGGGCTATGGCATCGCCATCGCAAGCGGGTCGCTGTTTCTCTCGGCGCTTTACGAGTTTGGCATCAACGTGGTCTTTATCGCACTCGCGGCCGAAGCCGTATTACTTATCTTGCGCGTGCCGCTCAAGCGCGACCTCAACGGCGACGGCATTGTAACCGCCGAAGAAGATGCCGAGGTCGACGAGCTATCGCGCAAGGTGCGCCGCCGCATCATTGTGGGTACGGTAGTCTTTGCCATCCCCTGCATCGTTATGACGGCGGGGTCTATTGGCTCGGCGCAGACCGGCGTGCAGGACGGCTACGGTGTCACCGAAACTACGCGCGAACTTGCCGCGGTGCTGCCGGGCTTTAAGGATTACACCGTCGCCGTCGAGACCTCGGCTACCGAAGGCGAGGAGGAGGGCGTCGTCGAGCGTGAGATTGTCGCCCATGTGACGACAGGCGAGGCGCTTGGGGCACACGACCGCCACGTCGCCCGCAAGCTCATAGACCTCAACGTACCCGAACTCGATCGCGTGGAGTTCGATGTGAAGTGATGCAGAGCGCGGGATGAATGCTCGCACGGACGCAAGTTACGACGAGGCGCAGGTGCGATACGGACACGAGCAAATAGCGGGGTGCAGTTCACACCCGCGCCCCGCTCGCTTTTTTATTGCCGTGAATCAACTGTCCGAATCGACCTCGCCAGACTCCACCGTAAACGCCGGATCGGTGCTCACAAGATAAAATCGGGTCACCTTAGTATTTCTAATTAGGTAAATCTGCCCTTGATTGCGTCGGCGCGATATATATGCAACGTGAACCGTGCCGAACTCTTCGCCGTTTTCCTTCTTTAATACCAGGATATTGGGATCGTCCGTACGCTTAAACTGCCCGTCAACGCAGCTGCCGTCTTTGTCGACCAGTTGCCACCGATGGTTATCCTCTTCAAGAAAGGCCAGGGTTTCCAGACTCGTCTTGTCGTCCCGATAGTAACCGTCAATGGCAAACCCTTCGGAAGCGCACTCCTGCATATAGGACGTTTCTCGGCTTATAGCAAACAGCCCTGTAGCGCCCAGGAGCACAGCCAGGCAGACCACTGCAAGGGTTATCGAAATAGCACGGCGGCCCATGTTAGCCCAACCGATAGTTGTTTAACGGAGCGCGAAACATGCCTGGAACCTCCAATGTCAGGGGGGAACGTCCCCAGCAGGCTGGCGACAACTATATGCTTCTTTTATCAAACCATATGGCTGCCACTCGCGGAGGGGGTATCGGCGAGCGGCGTGTTTTCATACTCCATTGGTCAAACCTAAGCGCAGCCCTACAGCTCGTACTTGTACACGCGGTAGATATACTTTTCGGCTTCCATCTCGTAGGTAGCGATGGGCAGGCCGTAGCGATCGTACTCGGTAAAGGTCTTGGCCTGGCCCGATGCCACGAGCATGCTGCTCGAATTGCCGACGCGCTGAGTGCTGCTGACGTAGCCCGAGAACGGCACCGCGATCTGGTCTTCGAGCTCGTAGGTGCGCGCGATCTCATCCACCGTAAAGATGCGCCCAAACGAATGCGTTCCCTTACTGTAGTCGGTCACCACCGCGGCGCCCAGCTGGCCCCAATCGAACTTGGGGTAGCTCTCGGCCGCACCAAAGTTGTTGTCGTATAACAGCACTTGGTAGCGACCAATCACGGTCGTCTCGTCGTTTGGCAGATAGGTCACACTGTGCTGGCCTGCGTTGAGCGAAAAATCGCCTTGGGCCTGCAGCAACTTGTCCTCAAAGCCCGAGCCGGCCCATTGCCACTCCTTTCTATTTCTGGGTCCATCTTCTCACTGTTGGCGGCCGGAAATGATCCGTTTTCCTCCGACCCCGAGGGATCATTTTTAGTACTTGAAGAAGCCCTCGCCCGAGCTTTCGCCCAGCTTACCTTCGTCGAGCATTTTCTTGAGGACGGACGCCATGGCCTTAAAGTTGTAGGGCATCATCATCTTCTTGAGCAGCGGGCTCACCAGGCCCGGGACCTTCTGATACTGCATAACGATGTTGTACGCCGTCTGGATGCCCACGGTGTCGAATACGCGGAACGGGCCCTTGGGAGCGCCGGTGCCACGCGTCCACGCGAGGTCGATGCTCTTGGGATCGCTCACGCCCGAGACGTACAGATCAAGGCCCGAAAGCAGCCACGGTACCAACATGGAGTTGAGCAGATAACCGTTCTTTTCCTTGTTGACGGGCAACGCCAGCATACGGATGTCGTTGGCAAAGTCGACGAGTTCATCGAAGTAGCGCTTGTCGGTCTGGTCCTGTGCCATGACCTCGGTCATGTTGTTCTTCCAGATAGAGTTGGCAAAGTGCAGCGACAGGTACTTCTCGGGGCGGCCAGTGTACTTGGCAAAGGTACTCGGCAGTAACGTGGAGGAGTTGGTCACGACGACGGTCTTTTGCGGAAGGACCGGGGCGAGCTTCTTGTAAAAGTCAATCTTTGCCTGGGTGTCCTCGGCCATAGACTCGATGACCAGGTCGGCGTCGGCCACGGCTTTGGCAAGATCAAGCTCTAGCTTGAGCGTGGAGTAGGCACGCTCAACGGCGGCGAGTGCCGCCTCCTTGTCGAAGGGCTTGCCGCTATCGGCGATACCGGAGCACCACTCGCCCGTGCCGTCCGCCATACCCTCGATTGCCGCGATGTACTCCTCGCGCACATGATCGATCTTGGGCTGGGTGCGGCCGATGCTGCCCTCGCTGCGCAGCCAAATCGTTACATCAAAGCCGCAGTAGGCAGCCTGAAAGGCAATCTGGCTTCCCAGCACGCCACCGCCGGCGACGCAAACGGTCTTGTAGCTCATGGGACGGTCCTCTCTTACGTAATTCCATAGATGTGTATTTATTCAACCGTAAGGAGGCCGCGAGCCGGGGGTGGGTTCTATAAACGGACGGTATTTCGCGGCGAACGGCTACATTTGTTCATTAACTCTCGATTTTGAGGCCATTTTTTGGCGCTGCTGAACCGCTGTTTTCGGAAGTGCGGGGAAAAATCGGGTTTCGCCGACCAGATCGGCTTTTTTGACAACAAAACCGTCGCGGGAGTCTAAAAAGGCGGTGTGCTCGGGAGGTTCGCGTTTTTCACCGCACTTCTGAAATACGAGCCCACGGAAGGCTGCAGCGAGATCATTTGCGCAACATATGTCCAGCAAAAACGGGTGGTAGCCGGTACGACTACCACCCGTTTGTCTTATATCCGGCTCGAAGTAGGCCAACTACTTCTTAACACCGCGCCCCAGACGCTTGGCGACCGATGCAACGGCCTCCTCGCTGGCCGGCCCACAGCTCACGCAACCGTCATGGGCACGCATCTGACCGGTGACCTCGTCCATCGCGAGCGGCGCCACCTTCTCAAGCTTAAAGCCCTTACCGGCGCGCATGTTCTCCTTGGCCACGCTGATCATGAGCTTAATGCGGTTGAGCTGGTTGACCTCGGATGCGCCGGGGTCGTAGTCCACCGCGACGATGTTGCTCTCGGGGTGCTGACGACGCAGCTCCTTGATCACGGCCTTGCCCACCACGTGGTTGGGCAGGCACGCGAAGGGCTGCGTGCAGATGATGTTGGGCGCACCGTGGTCAATCAGATCGAGCATCTCGGCCGTGAGCAGCCACCCCTCGCCCATGTTGTTGCACACCGAAAGCACCGTACGGGCCTTGTCCGCCATGGTGCCGATGCGCTCGGGCGCCTCAAAGCGGCGGGACTTTTCGAGCATCTCCTCCACCGGCGTGCGCATCCAGTCCACGAGCTTGATGAGCGCCTGCATACCAGCGCGCGTGGTAGCAGAGCTACCCAGCTCGTCCTTCTGCAGCTCGGCATTGCTCATGGAGTACAGGAAGAAGTCAAGCAGTCCCGGCACCACAGCCTCACAGCCCTCGCGCTCAATGACATCGACAACGTGGTTGTTGGCCGTGGGATGGAACTTGACCAAGATCTCGCCGACCACGCCCACGCGCGGCTTGGTGCCCTCGCCCACGAGCGGCATGGTGTCGAACGCGCGGATGGCCTCACGCGCAAGCTTGGTGTAGTTGTGCCTGTTGAACTTAGGCGCCAGCTTGCGGGCGCGCGCCATGTACTCCTCGTAGAGCGCGTTGGCGGCACCGGGCGTGGCCTCGTACGGGCGGCAACGGTAGAGCATCTGCATCATCACGTCGCCAAAGAGCACCGCGTAGACTGCCTGTTTAAGCAGCGCCGGCGTAATCTTAAAGCCGGGGTTGTCCTCGCCGAGCGCCACGGCCGAAAGCGAGATCACCGGAATCTCGGGGTGGCCGCTCTCGCGCAGGGCCTTGCGGATGAGCGCGATGTAGTTGGTGGCACGGCAGCCGCCGCCGGTCTGGCTGATGACCACGGCCGTCTTGGACAGGTCGTACCGACCGCTCTCGATGGCCTCCATGATCTGGCCCGTCACCAGGATCGACGGATAGCAAATATCGTTGTTCACGTAGCGCAGGCCGGCCTCGACGGCATCGTGGTCAGTCGAGGGCAGCAGTTCCAAGTTATAGCCAGCACCGCGGAACACCTCTTTGACCAGGTCAAAGTGGATCGGCGCCATCTGCGGGCACAGGATGGTGTAGCCCTCCTCGCGCATCTGCTCGGTAAAGGGCACCTTGGGCCATGCGGTCGAAGCACTCTTGCGCTGCGCCTCGAACGTGTACTTGCGGCTCGCGAACGCGGGGGCATCCGTGGAGGGCGCCACCGGCGCGGCATCGCCCTGCTCGTAGGCCTCGCCCGCGGCCGTGGCCTCGGCCAAGCGCTCGGCCTCCTGGTCCTTGAGCGCTGCCATGAGCGAGCGAATACGGATACGCGCGGCGCCCAAGTTGGACACCTCGTCAATCTTGAGCACGGTGTAGATCTTGCCGCTGGCCTCAAGGATTTCCTGCACCTGGTCGGTAGTCAGGGCATCGAGACCGCAGCCGAAGGAGTTGAGCTGGATCAGGTCCAGGTCGTTGCGCATCGTCACAAAGCGGGCGACGGCGTACAGGCGGCTGTGGTACATCCACTGGTCGACGACGCGAATCGGACGCTCGGGCTTTACCAGGTGCGCGAGCGAATCCTCGGTAAAGACCGCAAAGCCAAAGCTCGAGATAAGCTCGGGCAGGGCGTGGTTGATCTCGGGGTCGTTATGGTAGGGACGGCCGGCGAGCACAATGCCGTGGCCGCCGTGGTCCTCGACCCACTTAAGAGCCTCCTCGCCCATGGTCTGGATGTCCTCGTGGAAACGCGCATCGGCCTCGTAGGCGGCGTTGACGGCGGCATCGACCTCGGAACGCGTGATCTTGGGTCCACGCACACGACCGCGACCGGCCTCAGCATCGGCCACACGGTCGACGGCGAGCACCTGGTACAGACGGCGCTTGAGCTCGGTCTTGTCGTGATAGGGCACAAACGGGTACAGGAACTCGATGTTCTGCTCGCGAATCTCGTCGATATTGAGCGCCAGCGCCGTGGGGTAGCTCATGACAATGGGGCAGTTGTAACAGTTGCCGGCGGTCGGATCCTCCTTGCGCTCCCAGCGCACGCACGGCATCCAAATGAAGTCGACATCGCGGTCGATGAGGTTCATCACGTGGCCGTGGCTCATCTTGGCCGGATAGCACACGCTCTCGGACGGCATGGACTCGATGCCCGCCTGGTAAGTCTTTTTGCTCGACTGGTCGGACAGCTGCACGCTAAAGCCCAGGCGCGTAAAGAACGCATGCCAGAAGGGGTAGTTCTCGTACATGTTGAGCGCGCGCGGGATGCCGACGGTGCCGCGCGGGGCCTCGTCGGGGCTCAGGATCTCGCGGTTAAAGAGCAGCTCGTTTTTCTTTTTGAAGAGGTTGGGGGCCTCAGTCTTCTGCTTTTTGTGGCCAGCGCCCTTCTCGCAGCGGTTGCCGGTAATGAAGCGCCTGCCGCCGCCAAAGTCGTTGACGGTAAGCTGGCAGTTGTTAGAGCAACGGCCGCAGCGGACATGCTTTTGCGTCACGGTGAGGTGCGCGATGTCCTCGGCCGAAAGAATGGTCGAAGTGCCGTCGGCACCGGCGCGATCGCGGGCGAGCAGGGCCGCACCGTAGGCGCCCATGCAGCCGGCAATGTCGGGACGCACGGCATGAACGCCGGTGAGCTGCTCAAACGCGCGCAGCGTGGCATCGGACATAAAGGTGCCGCCCTGGACAATCACCTGGCTGCCGATCTCCTTGGGGTCGCGCAGCTTAATGACCTTGAAGAGGGCATTCTTGATGACGGAATAGGACAGGCCGGCCGCGATGTCGCCCACCGTGGCGCCTTCCTTTTGCGCCTGCTTGACGCGCGAGTTCATAAAGACCGTACAGCGGCTGCCCAAATCAACCGGGGCCTTGGCATGGATGGCAGCGTCGGCAAATGCGCGCACGTCCATGTTCATAGACACGGCGAAGCTCTCGATAAAGCTGCCGCAACCCGACGAGCAGGCCTCGTTGAGCATGATGTGCTCGATAACGCCGTCCTTGACGCGCAGGCACTTCATGTCCTGGCCGCCAATGTCCAGAATGAACTCGACGCCGGGCAGGAACGCCTTGGCGCCGCGCAGGTGCGCAACGGTCTCAATCTCGCCGGAATCGGCCTTGAGGGCCTCGATGAGCAGCGCCTCACCGTAGCCCGTGGTGGTCACGTGGCCGATGGTGCAGCCGGCGGGAATGTGGTTGTAGAAATCGGCCATGATGACCTTGGCCGTGCCTAGGATGTCGCCGTTGTTGTTGCCGTACCAGGTGTGCAGCAGCTGACCGTCCTCGCCCACGAGCGCGGCCTTCATGGTGGTGGAGCCGGCGTCGATACCGATGAACACGCGGCCGGTGTAGCCGTCGAGCTTGCCCTTGGGGACGACTTCCTGGTCGTGGCGGGTTTTGAACTCGGCAAAGTCCTCGTCGGTGGCAAAGAGCGGATCCAGGCGCTCGACCTCGGCACCCTGTGTGTCGCCCAAGCTGTCGATGGCCTCGATGAGCTGCGGGAACGTGCTGAGCTTGTTGGACTCGTGCGCCATGGCGGCGCCGCTCGCCACAAACAGGTGAGCGTTTTGGGGCACGATACGGTGCTCCTCGTCCAGGTTGAGCGTGAGGTAGAAGCGGTGGCGCAGCTCGGAGAGGTACTGCAGCGGGCCGCCCAGGAAGGCGACGTTGCCGCGGATGGGACGGCCGCACGCCAGACCCGAGATGGTCTGGGTCACGACAGCCTGGAAGATGGAGGCAGCCACGTCCTCGGGGCGGGCGCCCTCGTTGAGCAGCGGCTGCACGTCGGTCTTGGCAAAAACGCCACAGCGGCTGGCGATGGGATAGATGGTGGTGGCGTTGGCCGCGAGCTCGTTGAGGCCGCTCGCGTCGGTGTGCAGCAGGGTTGCCATCTGGTCGATGAACGCGCCCGTGCCGCCGGCGCAGGTGCCGTTCATGCGCTGCTCGATGCCGTTGTCGAAATAGATGATCTTGGCGTCCTCGCCGCCCAGCTCGATGGCAACGTCGGTGGCCGGGATAAGAGTCTCGACAGCGCGCTTGCTGGCGATGACCTCCTGGACAAACTCCAGGTCGAGCCACTGGGACAGCAGCAGGCCGCCCGAGCCGGTAATGGCGCAGGTCATCTGGGCCGTCGGCAGCACGGTCGCAGCGCCCTCGAACAGGTCGCGGGCGCAGGCGCGGACGTCGGTGTGGTGGCGCTGGTACTTGGCATAGACGATCTGGTTGTCGTCGTTGAGCACGGCGAGCTTAACGGTGGTGGAGCCCACGTCGATGCCCAGATGCAGGCTGCCGCGAGCGTTCTCGGGGTTGAAGATCGCGCCTTCGGGGGCCTGGCCGGCGGCTACGGGCTCAGCGGCGGTGGCGGGCTCGCTAGCGACGGACGTCTCCCCTGCCGCGTTCTTGGCATCGGCAACTGCCTCGGCAACTTTCTCGGCAGCTGCGGTCGCGGCCTTCTGCGCGGCATCCACCACGGCGGGCGCAGCCTCACGCGCGGCAGTGACCATACGGTCCTTAATGCCCTCGACGAGTTTGCTCATTGTCTCTCCTCTTAGTTGTTGGACTCGACGGCTGCGGCGGTGTCGGCCGCGTCCTCGAGCTGCAGGTTCAATAGCTTCATGCCGTATTCCGGTACGTTGATATCGATGGGTTGGCCATACAGGTCACCAGGGCGCACAAAAGCGAGCACCGTCATAATGCGCGCCATGGCCTCGGGCGATTCGGTGAGCCCACGCTCAAACCAGCGCTGAATCATGCCGACCTCGGCACTCACGACGTAGGTGACGTAGTAGTCAAAGAACGTGCCCAGCGCCAGGCCCAAAATGCCCGTCTGCGCACGCGGCACCACAGCCTCACGCGCGGTGTCGATGATCCTTTTAATGAAGGCCTGGTCGCCGCCCGGACCCAGCAGCGCACCGATTAAGTCGCGGTTGGCCGCAAGATAACGCAGCAGCTCAACCGAACCGGGCGCCGGCTCGAGCTCATCGATGTTGTGATAGAGATCGGGCAGCTGAGCTGCGGTGATGAGCTCAATACGCTCACGGATCTCGGTCAGCAAGTCATCCTCGATTTGATTGATAAAGTCGGGGATATCGCGGTAGTGCGAATAGAACGTACGGCGCGTAAGGCCAGCGCGCTCGGTGAGCGACGCGACATTAATGCGCGAAAGGTCGCCGCTTTCGGCAAGCTCGCTGGCAAGTGCCTGGCGAAGGGCACGCTGCGAGCGAAGGGACCGGCGATCGCATTTCTCGAGCTGGGACAAGCGTCCTCCTTGTTACTCAGCCTGTGCGCTATTGCACAGTGCGAGTATTATTGCACACCGTGTGTATCAACACGTAAAGGCAATATTTGGGATGTGGCGAAGGGACAGTTCCCATGTCACATTCAGCGACCGCCTAGGTTGTACCAGTTGTGCCTGGCTTTTGAAGCGGCAGTACCGATTGTCCAAAAAGTCATTCGTGGGTAGAATAGTGTCGACGGCAGCCCAAGTTCTGGAAAGCTGGGCAGCGCCGTTGCTTGGACTAAGGGGTCAACGCCTTAGCGGCGGCGACCCCTTTTACGTTGCTTCGAACGTTGCTTGAGTGCCTCGGAAAGCCCGACGAGCGCCGTGGAGAACGAGACCAAAGCGGTCAGAAGTCTCACGAAATCAATCAGATCGGTCATGGGCATCACCTCCCATCAGATGGAGGGCGTTGCCCGGCACATGGAACTGCCGCCAACAGTATCAATTCTATCAAAGCGCAGTTAGATATGCGAATGTTTGTTCGCATTTCAAGAGACCAGCGTCACCTGTGACAAAGGGGCTGTCCCTTTGTCACATTATTCGATTACGGTGCAGGAATTCTGCGTGTGCATGGTGGCGAGCATGTGTTTGGGGACGGCGTGGATCATGCAGCTGCCGATAGTTGCGCTCGCGGCGGCTTTAGCTGCATCGCTAGCGTTTTTGGTCGCGTAGCTGTGACGGAAACGCTTGAGCATGGCGATATCGTTGCCGCCATCGCCATAGACCGCGACCTCGTCCTCGGCAATACCGTAGTAGCCCGCCAGCCAGGCCACGCTCTCGCCCTTGTTGCACGCCACGTCCGTGATCTCGAACATCACCGGATCGAACGGTGCGTTGACCACGCGGTCCGAGCGCTCGGCCAAATACGCCTTTAGGTCGCGCTCCAGCTCGGGCGAGGTCACGCGGCAGTTGATCTTGCACACATCGTGGCGCAAGATGTCGCCGATCGACTGGTCGAAATACTGCTCCTCGTGATAGCCGCCACGCGCACGCATGCCGCGCATCACGATGCGCTTGATAGGACTGTCCTTTTTAAAGCCCGCCTGATGCATCTCGAACGAGCCGCTCGAGAACATGCCATCGGGCGTGGAGCAGTCGAAGCAAATATCCGGAAACTCCTTGAGCAGCTCCTCGGTGATCTGTGGGTCGATGGTCCAGGTCTTGAGCACCTCGCCATGGCTGTCGCGCACGATTGATCCATTGGAGCAGCAGGCGTCAAGCGCCAGGCCCGTAAAGCCATGCTCACCAATCGGCAGCGTCGAGCGCCCGGTCGCGGGAACCACATGCAAGCCAGCCTCGGTCAGCTCGCGAATGGCATGGCGGATGGTCCCATCTGCCTCGTGCAGGGCGTTGAGCAGCGTTCCGTCTAAGTCGCTCGCAAACATCTTGATCATGGGCATGCCTTTCCTTCGTCTGCACGATATTGTAGGCGAAGGAGAGGCTCGTTCTCGTATGGGCGTTCCACGCCGCAGCAATCGTTTCTGTTAAACCGCTGCACTGCGAACGTCACATTGTTTGTGGTGAGCGACTTTTCAAGCGATAAAACAGCACCGTCGTCAGCACCAGTACCACCAGCATAGCTGCGAACACAGCCGCCGGCGCCCATCGATCATATGCAAATCCGTATGTCAATTGGCCAATAGGCGTTGCGCAGGAAAGAGCCATATATACGACCGAAAGCACCTTTCCGCAGAGTTCCGCCGGCGCCGCCCGCTGAACGAATGCAACGATTTCGACCGACGCAATACTCGCCCACACCATGACCCATGCCGAACCGACCGCAAGCGCAGCAAACACAATTTGGCCAGCGCCGCTCAGCAGCGTGACAGTAATCGGCACGACTCCAAAACAGATCATCGCAACGTATCGACATATGTCATTGAAGGAAAAACGATTCGGCCTAATACCGACCAAACCGCCGCCTGCAAGACCGCCTAGCCCCATAGCTGCCTCAATAATCCCAATGCAGGAAGATTGCATGCCGAGATGCCTGGTAACAATAACGGGTGCACCAATCGTTAACCCAACCAACGCAAGATTCAAAACAGCCGCAAGCAAAATCACGGCGAGCAACGAGGTGTTTTGAAGCAGGCACCGAATCGCTGACATAAAATCGCTTTGACATGCCATACGAGTCGAGCTATCCCCCGTCATTTCAGAGGGGACATTTTGTTTGAGTGTGGCCCAAAACAGCAGCGTCGACATTGCAAACGCCACCGCCGCGATCGCGCAAAGGACGTCGATTCCAAAGCATCCGTAGACGGCTGTTCCAACCACGGGACCTAGAATATTGCTCGCCATGGTCGTCTGCGACACTAACGCGGTGGCCCGCTCGACCTTTTCCTTGCCGACCATGTGCAGCGTCTCAATTTGAAGTATCGGCTTCAGAATAGATTGAACGGCGTATTGGACGCACAGCATCACCGCCACAACAGCCGCAAGGGGCAACGAGCACTTCATGGGAACAAATAGCATCGCTGCAACCATTAAAGCAATACCGAGAGCTGCTAGAACGCCGCGATGCCCCTCTCGATCAGCTAATACTCCGCCAGCCGGAGTCGCAAGCACGCCCGGTATAAACGCTATAGCCGCGACGGCACCATATAGCGTTGACGAACCACTGCGGTCGAGCAAGTAAAGCGGGCACGCAAAGCACAGCGCCGACAACGTCGAATACACGCACAGCTGCGCAACGAGAAGACCGACGAGTCTTATAGGCAGCGCTGTCTTTGATGCTGATACGGCATCGAAGTCTCTCATCCCGTCCATAGAGCTTTGCCTCCTATACATACTATTGGTATGTATTTAACGGCTCGAAAAGGGCGACCGTAGCCACCCTCTTACATCAATATATATACCGTTAGTATGTATATTACCACCCGACACGGTTCCAAACGTCCCAAATTTGGCACGTTGTTTGAAGCACTTCTTCCCCCAAATCGAGACCCACTGCGGCCGCCATCTGCGTCAAACATTGCGCGCGAGCGACCATTCGCTCCTTGGGCTCGAGCGGACGGAACAATGGCAGCAGCCAAAGATTCGCTAGCAACGATACGGCCTCTGCTGCTTCGCGCGGGCATTCGCACGCAATGGAGCCGTCGGCGACGCCTTCCTCGATTACCGGCAAGAGATATCCATCGGCCGACTCGTCAAACGAACTCTGATACTGCATCGCCAGCAGACGCGAACTCTTTACCGGATCCGCCGCAGGATGTATGCGCGCCCAAAGCTCAATTTGTGGTACGACAGACTCAGGCGCATAAAGTCGCTTGAGCTTTTGGGCGCCCGTCATATTGCCAGCACCGAGCGTCGCGCGGCGGCGTTCAACAATCGGAGCCATCGCTCGATCAAACGCGGCGTTGAAAATCTCTTCTTTGCTCTTGAAGTGATGATAGATAGCGCCCTTGGTCATGCCATCGAGACGGTCAACGATATCCTGGATGCTCGTTCCCTCATAACCCTGTGCGCAGAATAGCTCCAGCGCCGCGTCGAGAATCTTCGCGACCGTCTCCTCGGGATATTTATTACGACCCATAATCCGTCCATCCGCAACGCAAGTCTTGTGCCTTATTGCAGTATTTTAACGTTGCGGATGGCAGGCGTTCGATCCTACACCGCGGCGGGGCCGTGTTCGCCGGTGCGGATACGGATAACCTCCTCGACCGGCTCGACCCAAATCTTGCCGTCTCCAACGGCACCGGTGCGAGCGGCGTTGCAGATGATGTCGACAATTCCGTCGACGTGCTCGTCGGCACAAATGAGCGTGAACTGCACCTTAGGGATCGTGTTGACAAGCAACTCGTTGCCGCGCACGTATTCCTTCCAGCCATGCTGCGCGCCGCAGCCCTGCACCTGATTGATAGTCATGCCACGAACATCGGCAGCAAACAACGCATCTTTGAGAACCTCAAGCTTCTCGGCACGAACGACCGCCGTAATCTTCTTCATAGTGAATTCCTCTCTTTAATATAGAAATGAACCGCTCATTCACATGGCACGGGTTTTCCAGGTGCCCGAGATTGCCCCGAAAGAGGAGCGCCGCGTACTTCGGTACGCAAGCGACGGTTTGAGGGGCAAGGTCGGGTGCCTGGGAAAGCCGTGCTGCTAATCGAGTCCGGAGAACGAGGGATATGCGCTCTCGCCGTGTTGACTCACATCCAGGCCCAGCGCCTCGTCGGCCTCGTCCACACGCAGGCTGCCGTGGAACAGCATCTTGACCACCGCGGCAATCACCAAATCGAGCACCAGTACAATAGCGACCGTCACCACAATGCCCAAAATCTGCGAGATGAGCAGCGACATGTCGCCCGTGTAAAACAAGCCACCCTTGCCGGTCCACGAAAGCTCCGGCACGCAGAACAGGCCCGTGAGCACGCCGCCCAAGATGCCACCGATGCCGTGGCAGCCGAACGCGTCGAGCGCATCGTCGTAGCCGAACTTGGTCTTAAGATGGCTGATGGCCAGGTAGCAGACGGGCGATACAATCAGGCCCATGACCAGCGCCGCCCACGGCTCGACAAAGCCCGCGCCCGGCGTGACCACCACGAGGCCCGCAACCAGACCGGTGCTGGCACCCACCAGCGTGGGGCGACCGGTGTGCACGCGCTCGACGGCAAGCCACGAGACCATGCCCGCCGCGCTGGCCGTCACGGTGTTGAGGATGGCGAGCGCCGCCACGGCGTCGGCCTTAAACTCGCTGCCGCCGTTAAAGCCAAACCAGCCAAACCAAAGCAGGCCGGCGCCCAGCGCCACAAACGGCACGTTATGCGGACGGTAGCTCACCATGCCAAAGCCGCGACGACGGCCGAGCATCAGGCAGAGAATCAGGCCCGTCAGACCGGACGAGATGTGCACCACGTCGCCGCCGGCAAAGTCGAGCGCACCGATGATGTCGCCGATAAAGGAGCCCTCGCCGCCCCACACCATGTGGGCAAGCGGCGCATAGACCACGAGCAGCCAAATACCTAGGAAGGCCGCCATGGCACCAAACTTAACGCGGCCGGCCAGGCTGCCCGTGACGATAGCAGCCGTGATCATAGCAAATGCCATCTGGAAGGCGATGTTGATGATCTGAGGGTAGACGGCACCGTCCGACGCGGTGCCCTCAGCCGCCTGCAGCACCTGGTTGAGCACCGGCAAGCACAGCAGCTGGTCAAGGCCTCCAATAAACGGGCTGGAACCGTCGCCGCCGTAGGCCAGCGACCAGCCGGCAACAATCCACAGCACGCCGACCAGGCCAATGGCGCCAAAGCACATGAGCATGGTGTTGATGACATTTTTGCGCCTCGAGAGGCCGCCATAGAAAAACGCCAGACCCGGTGTCATTAAAAACACGAGCATGGTGCAGATGAGCATAAACGTTGTCGATCCCGTATCGTACATTCGCTCCCCCTTGATCGCATGAACGTTGTCGGCGCCCATAATGCGACCGAGGAGCAACTGGTGTAGACCAGATACGGCGTTGTTAAACGCTGCGTTGTCGAATGGAAACGGCGCCGCAATCTTGGAAACGGCGCGGCAACGGGCGCGAAACGAACGGGAAATACGCGAGCAAGGAAGCCGCGAGCGCTCCCATCCCGGCTAGCGTCGGAACAGCTCGCGGGCTCGGTCGCGGAGGTCGGTAGCTCGGATGACGCCCTCGTAGCGGTTGATGCGCAGACGCGGGAAGGCATTAAAGAAGCGTAGGTCGCGGCGGCTGAGTGACACGCTCGGCACCGGACGGCTCATGCGCTTGCCGGCAAGGCGACGACTGAGCGACGGACGAGGCATGCTCGGCGCGGCATCGGCCACGCGGCGGGCAGCAAGTGCCAGACCGCGGGCACCGTCCGCGATAAACGTCGGCATCGAAGCCTTCTCTCGCAGGGCATCGAGCGTCGCGTCGCCCAGCTCGGCCAGCCACGCGTTAACGGCACGGCTGCGGATATGCGTCTGCGCCACCGAGTCGATCGCCGAATCGGGAATACGTTCGAGCATGGAGTCAGACGCGTCGGCAAGCGACTCGTTGATGCGGTCGGCAAGGTCGGCGCGCACACGCTCCAGCTGATCGGACAAACGGCGCCAGCTGGCCAAAGAGCACACCGCATCGACCATCATCGCGACCGCGACGATAAAGGCCGCCAGCCGCACAATCAGCACCGGCAGATGGCCGAGCAGCCCCAGCAATGCCGGCTCCACTAAACGGCAAATGCACAGCGCACCCAGGCCAAACGCGCAGGCCCAGTACAGACAGATGCGTCCATGCAAATTAAACGGCAGGTGCGAGTAATCCCAAAAGCGAGCGCCTGTTGTCTTTTCCAATAGGAGGCCCACGCTGTACTCGATTACGCTGCATACAAGCGCCGCCGCGACAAACTGGCCCGAGGCATCCGGAATCCCGCGCAGCAAAAGCCAGCAGGCTATGCCGCCCACACCATAGATAGGACAACACGGCCCCAGCAAGAATCCGCTGTTGGCGAAGCGTCCTTGGTTAAGCATGGCGCATACTGTCGACTCCCATGCCCAGCCGAAAAACCCGTAAAAGGCAAACGAGAGTACCAGTGCCGAGAGTGGACAGGCGGCAAGCGTCGCGCCGCCAAACGCCATATCAATCGCGGTTTCCACCGTCTACCCTCTCCTCTTTTCGCTCGATGCTTTACTCATGCCATCGTCAGCCTCGTCCTTGCGCGGCAGACGGGCGGCGACCGTCTCGCACAGTGCGCACCACTTATCAGCCAGGCACACAATCCATGCCTCGCGACACGTCGGCGGCACTGGCACCAGCGGAAACATATGTCGCGCGATAATATTCCGTTCGCGCGGCGTCAGCTCAAAATCCTCTTCGGCACGTGCCAGGGCAAAAAATGGATGCCGAAATCCGTGCAGTCGATGGCTCGGATCGGGGTCATGCCAATCGTAGAGAAAGTAATCGTGTAACAAGGCTCCGCGCAGCAGCGAGGCACGGTCGACCGAAATGCCAACACGGCCCAAGCGCTCGGCAAAGGACAGGCTCGCCCGCGCTACCGAAGTCACATGTGCATAGACCGTCACGTCGCCATGCTGGATAAACTCGTGCGTCAGGTCCAAGCGGCCCGCCTGGGCCAGCTGGTGGGCGGCATAGTCGACCTCGTGCGCGATTTTCTCGGCACGAACGGCATCAGACATGCTGCCTCCTTCCAGCGGCTCACGGCGGCAAGCCACGGCCTGCACGCATTGAATAAAAACATCATCGAATCTACCAGTATGGCATCGGACAAAACGTTTTGCCCCGCCAGTTGGCGAATTACCGCGCCGCCGTCACATATCAAACGCCAAAATGTGCGAGACTGTTCTGTGCAATTGTGCCGGCCGAGGGAGCGCCGGCGCTCGATTCGCATGGAGTAACCCACAACGATGCTGCTTACGCAAACGACAACGCCCGAGGACGTCAAGGCTCTTAATCGCGCCGAGCTCCCGCAGCTCTGCGACGAGATTCGCCACGCCATCCTCGAAAGCTCCGCCGCTGTCGGCGGACACGTTGCCCCCAACCTGGGCGTCGTTGAGCTCACGGTCGCGCTCCACCGCGTGTTTAACTCCCCCACCGACAAAATTGTCTTCGACGTGTCGCACCAGACCTACGCACACAAAGCGCTGACCGGGCGCGCGTACACCTATATCGATCCGGAGCGTTATGGCGAGGCCTCTGGCTTTGCCAATCCCGACGAGTCCGAGCATGACCTGTTTGCCATGGGTCACACCTCGACCTCGGTGAGCTTGGGCTGCGGTCTTGCCCACGCGCGCGACCTGGCGGGTGACACGTATAACGTCATTACCGTTATTGGCGACGGCTCGCTTTCGGGCGGTCTGGCGTTTGAGGGCTTTAACAATGCCGCCGATCTCGACAGCAACTTGATCATTATCGTCAACGATAACGACCAGTCCATTGCCGAAAACCACGGTGGTCTGTATCGCAATCTGGCCGAGCTGCGCGCCAGCAACGGCACCTGCGAGCGCAACGTTTTCCGCGCGCTGGGGCTCGACTATCGCTACCTGGACGCCGGTAACGATGTCCAAGCGCTGGTCGATACGCTGCAGGAGCTGCGCGATATCGATCATCCCATCGTGCTGCACGTCTCCACCGCCAAGGGCAAGGGCTTTGAGCCGGCCCAGAGCGACCCCGAGCACTGGCATCATGTGGGGCCCTTCGATATGGCAACCGGTCGCAAACTTTGCCCGGGCCACCCGAGCGAGCCCGCGCCGCGCACCTATGCCGATATTACGAGCGAGGCACTCAACGCCGCTATCGCGAACGACCCGCAGGTTGTCGCCATCACGGCTGCCACGCCCTATATCATGGGCTTTACGCCCGAGCTTCGCGCCGTGGCAGGCAAGCAGTTTGTCGACGTGGGCATTGCCGAAGAGCACGCCGTCACCTTTGCCACCGCGCTCGCCAGCGCCGGCGCCAAGCCGGTCTTTGGCGCATACGGCACGTTTTTGCAGCGCGCCTACGATGAACTGTGGCACGACCTGTGCCTCAACGACGCCCCCGCAACCATCCTGGTGTTTGGCGCTTCGGTCTTTGGCACAACGTCCGAGACGCACCTCTCGTTCTTTGATATTTCCATGCTGGGCGGACTTCCCAACATGCGCTACCTGGCACCGGCCTGCATGGAAGAATACCTGTCCATGCTGAGCTGGTCGCTCGACCACCGCGAGCATCCCGTGGCAATCCGCGTACCGGGCATCGGCCTGGTAAGCCGTCCCGATCTGGCGCCCGCCGAGGGCGCCGATTATGGCATCGTGCGCTACGACGTCGCGCGTCAGGGCCGCGATGTAGCCGTGCTTGCGCTTGGCGACTTCTTTGAACTGGGCGAGCGCGTGGCAAACCGCTTGGCTGCCGAGTACGGCATCGAGGCCACGCTCGTCAACCCGCGCTTTGCAACCGAGCTTGACCGCAAGTTTCTCGACAGCCTTGCCGCCGAGCATCGCGTTGTCGTCACCCTCGAGGACGGCATCTTGGACGGTGGGTGGGGCGAGCGTGTCGCGTGCTACTTGGCCTGCACGCCTGTGCGCACGCGCACCTTTGGCATCGCCAAGGGCTTCCCCGACCGCTACGACCCCAACGAGCTGCTCGCGCAGAACGGCATGACGGTCGAGAACATGGCCGCCGAAGCCGTAAGGCTACTCAACGAGTAAATAACCTCCGCAAGGGAAGCACCCCTGCGGAGGTTTTTATTTTCGCGACGCGATTATCTCAATCTGTAACATCTAGAGGATAAATCCTCGTCCAGCTGTTACAGATCGAGACATTCGAATCCCCCTGAAGAGATAATCTCGATCTGTAACAGATAGAGACCTTTTGGCCGTCCAGATGTTACAGATTGAGACATTCGAATTCCCCTGAAGAGAAAATCTCAATCTGTAACAGTAAGAACCCATTTCCTCGTCTACCTGTTACAGATTGAGACAAAACAGCGAGGCGGGCCGCCACATCTGCAAGAACCACCACAAAGGTGCCTGTCCCTTTTTGGTAGGCAGAATAACCCATAAGGCAAGTATGTTTCTGAGTTATTTCGTGTTGACCCATTTGAGCGCGATAGGGTATAACTCTACTCAACCGCTAGGGATTTTATTGAGAAAGGTGTTCTACCATGAGCAAGAACCTCTCCCAGCAGGTCGTTCTCGACCGCCGCGGCTTCGTTGCCGCCACCTTCGCAACCGTCGCCGGCCTTGGTCTTGCCGGCTGCTCTGACACCAGCGCCGAGGCCGACAAGGGTTCCGCCGCCGGCTCCTCCAAGAGCTCCGAGGATACCGAAGTTTCCGCCACGCTCGATGCCAAGGCATTCGACAAGCTCGTCGACAACGGCCCCAAGGCCGATGACGATGCCATCGCCGCCAGCACCTGGGCCACGGCTGTCAAGGACGCCGGCGTCTTTAAGATCGGTGGCGTTCAGACCTCCACGCTCTTCTCCCTCCTCAACGAGAAAGACGGTCAGACCCGCGGCTTCGATGCCGGTATCGCACAGCTCCTGTCCAACTACATTCTGGGCGAGAACAAGGTCGAGATCACCCAGGTGACCTCGGACACGCGCGAGTCTGTCCTGCAGAACGGCCAGGTCGACGCTGTCTTTGCCACCTACACCATCACTGACGAGCGCAAGAAGCTCGTCTCCTTCGCCGGCCCCTACTACTACACCCAGCAGGCCATCCTGGTGCTCGCCGATAACGACGACATCAAGAGCGTCGACGACCTGGCCGACAAGAACGTCGCCGTCCAGTCCGGCTCCAACGGCCCCGCCATCCTGGAGGAGTTCGCTCCCAAGGCCAGCCAGCAGGAGTTCAAGACCGACGAGGAGGCTCGTCAGGCACTCCAGCAGGGCCGCGTTGACGCCTACGTCATCGATAACAACATGCAGCAGAGCGCCCTGGTCCGCGAGCCCGGTAAGTACAAGATCGCCGGCAAGCCCTTCGGCAGCAAGGAGCCCTATGGCATCGGCCTGCCGCTCGATTCCGACGGTGTCGCCTTTGTCAACGACTTCCTTAAGAAGATCGAGGACGATGGCACCTGGACCGAACTGTGGCAGATCTGCATCGGCGACCGTACGGGCGACACCAATGTTCCCGAGCTGCCCGAGATCGGCGCCTAGGCAGCGAGCCTGGTAACGGCCGCAACGAAACCATACGGAAACGCATGATGCGCTTTATTGCGGTAAACTGTTTCCTCACTGAGTTGTCGGGGCTTCCGTACACACGGGAGCCCCTTTCCTTATCGGCGGGAGGTCCGCATGAGTCTCTCCGAACTCTGGTCGCTCTATGGCCAGAACTATATCGACGCGCTGCTAGCAACTTGGAGCATGACGCTTGAGTCGTTTGCCATCGCCATGGTGCTGGCCGTCGCCGTCACCGTAATGCGCGTGTCGCCGCTCAAGCCGCTGCGCGTCTTTGGCGACCTGTATGTCCAGGTCTTCCGTAACATCCCCGGCATCGCGCTGCTCATCATCGTCGTCTACGCACTGCCGCCGCTCAAGGTCGTCCTGCCCTACCGCACCTGCGTTATCGTCGCCACGGTCCTCTTGGGCTCGGCCTTTGGCTCCGAGAACTTTATGAGTGGCATCAACACCGTTGGCGTCGGTCAGGTCGAAGCCGCACGTTCGCTCGGCATGAGCTTCAATCGCATCCTCGCCAAGATCGTGATTCCGCAGGCACTGCGCTCGAGCGTGCTGCCCATGACCAACCTCTTTATCGCCGTCATGCTCACCACCGCGCTCGGCAGCCAGGTGCCGCTTAAGCCGCAAGAGCTCACCGGCGTGGTGAGCTACATCAACACGCGCTCACTTGGCGGCGTCGCCGCGTTCTTTATCTCGGCGCTCGGCTACCTGGGCACGGCCTTTGTGGTGAGCCACGTTGGCAACTACATCGATAAGAAGGTGAGGATCCTCCGATGAGCAAGCATTCCTCCCCTGCACTTACCATGCGCGATGCGCTCTACGAGGCTCCCGGCCCCAAGATGCGCGCCAAGATTCGCATCGGCACCGCTATCTCGCTCGTTGCCGTCGCTGTGCTCGTCGCCCTGGTACTGCAGCGCTTTTATGTGACCGGCCAGCTTTCGGTCCACTATTGGTATTTCTTTACACACCTCACCACCTGGAAGTTCCTGCTTGCCGGCTTTGAGGGCACCGTTAAAGTCGCGCTCACCGCCGGCGCCATCGCGCTGGTGCTGGGCCTAGCCCTTATGCTCGGCCGTACCAGCGACATTAAGCCGCTGCAGCTGGTCTGCCGCGTGCTCACCGACTTCTTCCGTGGCGTGCCGAGTCTGCTGTTCATCTACTTCTTCTTTTTGGTGCTGCCCCAGTACAAGATCGCGCTGCCGTCGTTTTGGATGCTCACGCTTCCCGTCGCGCTCGCTGCAGCCGGCGTACTTGCCGAGATTTTCCGCGCCGGCGTCAACGCCGTACCGCGCGGGCAGGTCGAGGCGGCCCAGGCGCTCGGTCTCTCCAAGGCTAAAATCACCTTTAAAATCGTATTGCCGCAGGCTATTCGATTTATCATTCCGTCGTTGATTTCGCAGCTCGTGGTCGTAGTCAAAGACACCACCGTCGCCTACGTGGTGAGCTACCCCGACCTCATGCAAAACGCCCGCGTGCTCATTACCAACTACGATGCCCTCGTGTCGGTCTACCTGGTAATCGCGGTCATCTATATCCTCATCAACGTCGCGATTAACAAGGCCGCTGTCTACGTTTCGCACAAGACCGGCGCGACCATCATCCGCTAACGCTTTACCATTTCGAGTCATAAGGAGCCGAGCACCATGGCACAGAGCACTTCTTCTACCGGCAATCAGCCGCTGATTGAGCTCAAGCACGTCGATAAGCACTATGGCGATCTGCACGTTCTCAACGACATCAATCTCTCGGTCGACCGCGGTGAGGTCGTCGTTGTGATCGGACCCTCGGGCTCGGGCAAGTCGACCATGTGCCGAACCATCAACCGCTTGGAGACCATCGACTCGGGCGAGATCCTCATCGAAGGTCAGCCGCTTCCGCAGGAAGGCAAAGACCTTGCCCGCATGCGCGCCGAGTTGGGTATGGTGTTTCAGCAGTTCAACCTGTTCGAACATATGACCGTACTGCAGAACGTCATGCTGGGGCCGGTCGACGTGCTGGGCGTCTCCAAGGATGAGGCTCGCGAGCGCGCCATGGACCTACTGGGCCGCGTGGGCGTTGCCGAGCAGGCCGATAAGGTGCCCGCACAGCTCTCGGGCGGCCAGCAACAGCGCGTGGCCATCGCCCGTTCACTCGCCATGCAGCCCAAGGCCATGCTCTTTGACGAGCCCACAAGTGCCCTTGACCCCGAGATGATCAACGAGGTGCTCGAGGTCATGGTGCGCTTGGCGCAGCAGGGCATGACGATGATCGTCATCACGCACGAGATGAACTTTGCCCGCCGCGTGGCCGACCGCGTCGTGTTTATGGCCGACGGCCAGATCGTGGAAACCGGCACGCCCGACGAGTTCTTCGACCACCCCCAGACCAAGCGCGCCCAGGACTTCCTCAACTCCATCAAGGGCCACTAACCCAATTGCCACGCGGGCGAATTCGTCAGTAACGTTTGTCCCGCGCCACCCCTGTGCCATGTCCACCCGGATTCGAAAGCCACACCCATGATCGGAACCCGTACCTCATCGTCCTACACCCCGCACGTCGACGTTGCCCCCGCCGACCGTCCGCTCATCCTGGTGGCGCCGCGTTGGGAAGAGGCAAAACCGTTTTTGAGCGAGACCCTCTCCCCCAACGAGGAAATCGCAAGTGTCTTTGTCGATGCCATCCTTGCCGCCGGTGGCCTGCCGCTGCAGATGTCTATTACCGAAGACGTCGATGTTATCCGTCATTACGTGGAAATCGCTGACGGTATCGCTATTCCCGGCGGCCCGGACGTCAACCCCAAACGCTGGGGCGACGAGCGTCCTTACGACCCCACGCTGTGCTGCGAGATTCGCGACCGTTTTGAGTTTAAGCTGGTTAACGAGGTGCTTCGCGCCAAGAAGCCGCTCTTTACCACCTGCCGAGGCACGCAGCTGCTCAATGTCGCCACCGGCGGCACCCTGTGCATGGACGTGCCGAGCCTGGGTGCGCGCGAGGGCCGCACGCAGTGGCGCCATACCCACGTGCTCAACGATCCCGTGCACCCCGTCGAGGTCGTGCCGGGCTCGCTGCTGGAGCGCGCGGTTGGCGGGCACAGGCTGATCCAGACCAACTCGGCACATCACTGCTGCGTCGACCGTCTGGGTAAAAGCACGCGCTTGGTCGCCAAGGCAACCGATGGCGTGCCCGAGTGCATCGAAGTCGAAGGCCAACCCTTCTGCCTGGGCGTGCAATGGCATCCCGAGTACACCTGGCAGACGCTCGAAACCGACTTTAACCTCTGGAAGTCGTTTGTCGAGGCAGCGGCAAAGGTTAAGCAGGCCCGTTAGTTCACGGACAGCACAACACAAAAGGGCGCCCCGCCGGCCACATGGTCCGGCGGGGCGCCCTTTTGTGTCTACATCAACGAACTTGGGGCAGCCCAAGGCTCACAACCTCTTACTCGCCCGCCTCGCGCAGGGCCGACATCGTAGCCGCATATTGCTGCTGCAACGCATGCATTCCCTCGCGAGCGCCGTCAACGAAATCGGCGCCGCGCAGCGCCTCGGTCACCACGACCGCCGGCTCGTACAGATTATCGAATCCCAGATTCTGACTCACGCCCTTGAGCGTGTGCGCTGCCATAAACGCACCTTCGGCGTCTCCTGCCGCCATGGCGGCCTCCAGCTTGTCCATGCTCTCGTCATCCAAAAACTTGAGGGCAAAGCGGGCAAGCATTTCCTCGCCCATCAGCCGAGCGCACGCGTCATCATAATTAGCGCCGATCTTCTCATACGCCTCACGCATGGAAATCATGGATTAAAACTCCTTAGGTCAAACTAAATCGTGGGAAACGCGACAACGTCGGCGGGGCGTGCCAACGTCTCGGCAATACGGTCTTGCACCTCGAGCAGGCAGTCGAGCAACAGCGGGTTAAAGGTGCCGCACTTACCGTCCAGGATCATCTGGATCGCCTCCTTGTGCGGAATAGCGTCCTTGTACACACGCACGCTCGTCAGAGCATCGTACACGTCGGCCACCGAGACCACCTGCGCGGCAATGGGAATTTCGTCGCCCTTAAGGCCATCGGGATAACCCTTGCCGTCCCAGCGCTCGTGGTGCCAACGCGCGATCTGGTACGCATATTCCATAAGCGCATTACCGACGTGATGGCGGCCCAGCTCAAGCAGCATGTCGGCGCCGATCGTGGTATGCGTCTTCATAATCTCGAACTCCTCGGGCGTAAGGCGTCCGGGCTTGTTGAGAATCGCATCGTCAATCGACATCTTGCCGATATCGTGCAGCGCCGAAGCCAGGGCGATCGTGGAGCGTTCCTCATTGTCGAGGGAGATCGTGTCGCTACGCCGGACCAGACAGCCAAGCAGCAGCTCGGTCAGCTTCTCGATGTTCGTAACGTGCCTGCCGCTCTCGCCGTTGCGAAGCTCCATGACGCCGGCCATGATGTCGATGAGCATGCGACTGTTCTTGACGCGCTCGTTGTACTGCTGGGACAGCAGATTCGTCAGGCGGCGCTGTTTGGCGTATAGGCGGATGGTGTTGCTTACACGGCGGCGCACGACACGGGAGTCAAACGGGCGGTTGATATAGTCCGAGGCGCCCAGCTCGTACGCGCGCAGAACCATATCATCGGAATCTTCGCTCGAAATCATGATGACGGGCAGATTGTCACTAACCGATCGGCGCGACAGATCGGCCAGCACCTCAAAGCCGCTTACGCCCGGCATGACAATATCCAGCAGCACGAGCGACAACTCATCGCCATAGCGGTCGACCATGTCGAGCGCCGCACGACCGTGGTCGGCCTCGAGGATGCAATACTCGTCCTTGAGCATCTCGCTGAGAATGGCTCGGTTCATCTCGGAGTCATCGACAATAAGCACCAAAGGCTTTTCGCTTTGGAAGGCCTCGATGGAATCGGCATCGGTCACGACCGTACCGGCTTTTGCCTTAGCGCGGCTCAATAACTGGACAGCGCGGCCAACGCCCTCATCGACCGTCTCGCCATGAATGCGAACGCCACCAACACATGCCGTCAAGCTCACGTACTCATGGCCCGGAATAATCGTGGAATGAACGGCTTCGGATACCTGATGCAAGCGACGGGCGAAGTCATCGGAGGGAATATCGGGCATGACGACCACAAACTTGTCGCAGCCATAGCGCACAAGCTCGTCAGTCAAACGAATTCCGCTGCGTATGGCTGTCGCCACAGCACCGAGTGCAAGGTCGCCGGCATGACGGCCACACGTATCGTTGAAGGCCCTAAAATCATCAAGGTCGATCATCGCAACACCGGCCTTCATGCGGGCGCTACGGAGCTTTTCCTCGTAATATCGACGATTGCACACGCCCGTCAGCACGTCGGTGTAGACGAGGTCCTCTTCTGCAGCCTCTTGCTCATCGATCGGACGCACCATCAGCAGGACGTGAGGCTCGCCCTCGACCTTCAGAGGGCGCAGGCGAGCGCGGTACTCGGTACCATCATTGAGCAGCTGCTCCGATACATCATCGGAACCTGCCAAGGCCTCAAGACTCGACTGACGCAGACAAGGGCACCGATTGCCGGCGAGCAAGCAGTTAGGCTCGCTCTTAATCTGATCGGCCGACAGCAAACGCACCACGGGGTAGGTCTTCGCGACGCGGGCGACCTCGGCGGCAGCCTCCTCGTCGGTTAGATTGACCTCGTGATTATTGAGCATATGGGGCCCTTTCGATAGTTTCGCATGGTAGCGGTGGGTTCCAAATGTTACAAGGTTAACACCTTGCCGATGCAGGTAAGCACGTGAATGCTGTTACATTTTTATGAGTTGGCAGACGGCGCGATTGAAGCCGCAGAGGTGAGGTCTTGAGCACATTTGTTGACACGGCCGAAACGTTTGCGAGTGAAGCCTGTTTTGTTTTTGCAGCTGTTAGAACCCCAGGATGCCACGGACAGTCTGGGCAGCCGCTGTCGGGCGATCGCGCAGGCCGTTGTGCGCGCCGGGAACCATTACGAGTGGACAGCCCAAAAGCTCAGCCGCCACCCTCGTACCAGCCTCGCGAGGTGTATCGACCGAAAGCTCGCCCAAAAACACGGCCGACACCGCCTTTGACGCGCGGGCGCGCTCCCAGTCGGGAGCATATGTCATATTTGTTCCGTATTCATTGGCCATAAAGCAACGACCATTGCGCAGGGCATGTTTGGTTTCCGCTTCGGTCGTCCCGGGAGCCTCGGGGTCCAAGTCGCCGAGGGCTACCAAGAAAAGCCGGAGCGCCCTTGAAACCTTTCCAGCCGCAATCATATCGAGCAAAACCGGAGCTGCGCCCATACCGACGCCTTCGGCCGACACAGCCGGCTCATGCAGAATCGCACGGGCGACGAGATGGGGTTCGGTACGAAGAAGCTCCAGCGCCACCAACGTACCGGCGCTATGCGCAAGCACATTTGCCGGAGCGCCAACGTGTTCGATCACGGCTTGCAGGTCGGCGGCCTGAGCGGCAAGATCATAGCTGTCGTCTGCCGCATCGCTGCTGTCACCGCAGCCGCGGCGGTCGTAGGCAATTACGCGGTAGTTGCGACTGAGCTCACAAGCGATACCGTCAAAAAATGTGCCATCGACACAAGCGCCGTGCACGCACACCAAGGCAGGAGTATCAGGCGACACATCCGGGCCGGCATATTCGCGACAGGCAATCGTGGTGCCCGCATTCTCGACCGTAAAATCCATGTTGTGCCCCCATCATCAATGCTCATCCAGTTGCACGTCAGTGCGGTTGAATGGACCCGCATTGCCTTACACCTTGTTAACAGATTAACTTTACCCGACCCGAGGCTTTTCATGACACGGCATAATGAGCGACGTGAAAAAACGAAACTTGTAAAGCAAGAGCCCGCACCCTGCTTTGGAGCCGATGCTATGCTTAGGCACAATTGTCTTGAGGAGCATATGCCTATGTCTACGTTTTTGAATGCCAGCCCCATCTTTGGGCCCGTTCGCAGCCGTCGCCTTGGCCTCTCGCTCGGCGTCAACATGATGCCGGCCAGCGGCAAAATCTGCACGTTCGACTGCATTTACTGCGAAAACGGCCTCAACGCCGAGCGCCCCTGCCATGAGCCGTACAACACAGCTGCCGTGGTACTCGACGCGCTCGAGGCAAAGCTGCGCGAGATGGCAGCCGAGGGCGAGCTCCCCGATGTGATCACCTTCGCAGGCAACGGCGAGCCCACCGCCGCACCGGAGTTTCCGCAGGCCATCGCCGGCGCCGTCGCGCTGCGCGACGAGCTTGCCCCAAACTCCAAGATCGCCGTGCTCTCCAACGGCACGCGCGCCGACCGCCCCGAGGTGCACGACGCGCTCATGATGGTCGACGACAACATTCTTAAGCTCGATACCGTCGACCCGGCATTTATCCAGCTGCTCGACCAGCCCGTTGGCCCCTACGACGTCGAGCACCAGATCGAGACGTTCGCAAGCTTTGACGGTCACGTTATTATCCAGACGATCTTTTTGACCGGCGAGTATCAAGGCAAGCTCATCGACAACACCGGCGAGGAGCACGTTGCCCCCTGGCTCGCGGCGCTCGAGCGCATTCGCCCACAAGAAGCGACCATCTACACGGTGGCGCGCGAGACACCGGTCGCCGGCCTTGCCAAAGCGGCGCCTGAGGTGCTCGACGCCATTGCCGCGCGCGTGCGCGCCATCGGCATTCCCTGCCAGGTGAGCTACTAGCAAAACCACGCAGTAGCCAGTGCCCGCCATCCCGCTCCATCAGTTGCGGTGATATAGTTCCTGTTTATGCTGTTAAACCGCTTAAATCGGAACTATATCACCGCAACTTTTATGGACGCGTGAGTGGGCTATACTAGCTGCGGATGAAAGGAAGTTAGCCATGTATGACAAAGGACCCGTGCCTGGCCGCAACGACGCTTGCTGGTGCGGCAGCGGCAAAAAATACAAGAAATGCCACAGTGCCTTTGATGAGCGCCTCGAGCGCTTGTGGGAAGAGGGCTGGGAGGTTCTGCCCCGCACACTCTACAAGACGCCCGCCGATATCGAGGGCATCAAGCGCTCGGCCGCCATCAACGTGGGCGTGCTCGATTACGTGGGCGAGCACATCGCCGCTGGCATGACCACCAACCAGATCGACCAGATGATCTACGACTACACCGTCGAGCACGGTGGCACGCCGGCCGATCTCAACTACGAGGGCTATCCCAAGAGCGTGTGTACCTCGATCAACGACGTCGTCTGCCACGGCATCCCCTGCGATACGGACGTGCTGCACGAGGGCGACATCATCAACGTGGATTGCTCCACGATCTTGGACGGCTACTTTAGCGACTCGAGCCGCATGTTCTGCATCGGCGAGGTCTCGGCCGAGCGCCAACGCCTGGTCGACGTCACCCGCGCCAGCGTGGAGGCGGGTCTGGCGGCCGTCAAGCCATGGCTACCGCTGTCCGTTATGGCCGAGGCCGTGCAAAAGACCGTCGAGGACGCCGGCTTTAGCGTGGTGCGCGAGTACGGCGGACACGGCATTGGCAAGGAGTTCCACGAGGACCCGTTTGTGGGCTTTACCACCGAGGCACCCGATGTGGACACTATCATGGCCCCGGGCATGGTCTTTACCATCGAGCCCATGGTCAATGCCGGAGCGCCCGACATCAAGATTAGCAAGGGTGACGGTTGGTGTGTGCGCACCAAGGACGGCAGCGATTCGGCCCAGTGCGAGGTACAGCTCGTGGTGACCGAGGACGGTTACGAGCTGCTGAGCTGGTAGCCGTGGATGCGCCGGATGCTGACGGGCACGCTCGTCTTGCATCCGGCGTTTTTTAGCGTTTTGCCTGATATAACCTGCCAAAATAAACCTGTCCCTTTTTGGCAGGTCGAGCGGAGAGGACTGCTTGTGAACATCCTGGTTTTGCTGCCCGTCAACGACCGTCATCGCGTAATTCTTGAGTCGAGCGCTCCGGGCGAGGACTTTATCTATACGAGCGCCGACGCCATCACACGTGAGCAGGTCGCCAACGCCGACGTGATCTTGGGCAACATAGACCCTGCCCTGCTTACCGCGTGCGAGCACCTCCAGCTGCTGCAACTGCAGACCGCGGGCTATGACGATTACTTGACCGCTGGCACCGTGCCAGCCGACGCTAAGCTCTCCTGCTCGGTAGGCGCCTACGGCCAGGCCGTGAGCGAGCACATGTTTGCCATGGTCCTTTCCATGATGAAGCGCCTGCCCGGCTATCACGACTTGCAGCGCGAGCATCGCTGGGAGGATTTGGGGCCGGTTACCTCGCTCAAAAACGCCAACGTGCTGGTGCTGGGCGCGGGCGATATCGGCGGCCACTTCGCCACGCTCTGCCGCGACATGGGCGCGCACGTCCGCGGCATCAAGCGCCATCCGCTCGTCTACCCCATTGTATTTGAGGACATGGACGGCATGGATGCCCTGTCTGAGCGCCTGGCCGAGGCCGATGTCGTCGCATCCTTTATGCCGAGCACACCCGAGACCCGCGGCCTGGCGAACGCCGAGTTCTTCGCCGCGATGAAGCCGGGCGCCTTCTTTGCCAACGGCGGCCGCGGCGATTTTGTGGTCGCCGACGACTTGGTTGCCGCTCTGGAGTCGGGACATCTCGCCGGCGCCGCGGTCGACGTCACCGATCCCGAGCCACTGCCTGCGACAAACCCCCTGTGGGATGCGCCCAACATGCTCATCACGCCGCACGTCTCGGGCTGGTTCCACCTGGCAGCCACGCTCAACAACGTGGTCGACATCGCCGCGGAGAATCTGCGTCACCTGCAAGCTGGCGAGACGCTTCGCTGCTGGATCGAACACTAAGAATTACGCCGTTTTACAAACGGCGTAATGAGCCGACGCTGCGAGCCCGCCGTTTGGCCAATCTGCCGTTCAATTTCAAAGGCGCGACCAGAAGGTCAGCGCCTTTTCATTTCACGGCACCTTGTCTCAAACGGCGGGCTCTCGCTGACTTTTGTTCGACCTGCGGCGCTTTGCTGGCGCGACCCTACCTGTGGGCTCTCGCTGGCCATTATTCGACCAGAGGGGTCTAGCGCTATTTAAGTGTTGTTAGATAGTTTCTTGCGTCTTCTACGCTCATTGCTGCGACGGGCGCATGCGAACAGAGCTTGACATCGTTGGTGACCAGTAAATCTGCTTGGGAGCGAATCGCTGCCGCAATGATTAAATCGTCTTCGTAATCGCTATGGAGCTCACGCTGCCTGCTCGCCATCCATATATCGCTCAGGTCACAGGGCACTGGCGTGGCAAGTTGCGACAACACGTCGAGGCAATCCCATGCAAGTGATGTCGCCGCCACGGCGGCATCTTGGGATAGTGAGCCATGCTCTCGCCGATACCATGCCTTATGTTCGCTTGAAATCAAATAGAACAGGTCTTTGGACGATGTCGCCGCATACAGCAAATCCACCTGCGCCGTGCATGCATCGCGTAAAAACTCAATCGCCGCCGAACGACCACGTCGTGAGGGAATGAAGTAATCGAGCCACACGTTGGTGTCAACCAAGATGCGCTTTAGAGCCTCACTCATAGAGCCAGCTCATCTCCTCGCCATAGCGATCCGCATATGCATTCCGTTTGAGCTCTTCGTCGTCCGATGGCTGAGCCCTGACCATATCGATTCCCGACTCACGGCAAGCGGCAGCGAACAGCTTCGATCCCTGATCCATGAGCTCGAGTTTACGTTTGGCGGCCTTTTCGCGCTCGCGCTGTTCCGCCCGGGCACGACTGGGCAGCAGGATATCCTCGAGCGCACCGGGGCGATCGGCCAGCGACGCTGCAAGCTGCCAGAGCGCTCGCACCGCTTGGCTCGGCGTCATACCGGCCCTGGAGAGAGCAGCGTCGCCGCTCCTTTTAAGATCGGCATCGAGACGTACGTTGATCTGAGCGGCTGTTGTGGTCATGACCCCTCCTTAATACTTCAGAATTATCATAAAACACTATGGTAGATACGTAAAGCATGTATAGCAATAAATTAGTATTAGCCGTGCTCCGTGCACAAAAAGCCGCCGAGGCACATTGCACCTCGGCGGCTACGCATCACCAATCTAGTTCGGTTTCATCCTTTGCATTTGCCCAGATAAAACCTGGCAAAATAAACCTGTCCCTTTTTGGCTGGTTTAGAGCTCCACGCTTTCGGCGCCGTTGATATGGAGGTCGCGCTCGTAGAAGGCGGTGAGGGCGCGGATGGCGTACATCACGTCGCGTACGCCGCCGGTCTCGTAGCTTGAGTGCATGGCCAGCTGCGGCAGGCCCACGTCCACGGCGTGCATGCTCGCCTGCATGTTCGACAGGTTGCCGAGCGTGGAGCCACCCGCCATATCGCTCTTGTTGGCGAAGGCCTGCGTGGGCACATCGGCGTCATCGCAGATAGCCTGGAACAGCGCGCGGCTAAAGGCATCGGTGCAGTAGTGCTGGTTAGCGGCTTCCTTGATGACGATGCCGCCGTTGAGTACAACCTGATTGCGGGCATCGCACTTCTCGGCGTGGTTGGGGTGCACGGCATGTGCATTGTCGCAGCTTACAAGCATCGAGGCGGCAAGGGCGCGATGGTACGACTCGTCGTCAAAGCCCAGAGATCCGTTGATGCGGCGCAGCGCGTCGGCCAAGAAGGTCGACATGGCGCCCTGCTTGGTCTCGGAGCCAACCTCCTCGTTATCGAAGCAGCAGAAGACCGAGACGTCGTGCGCGTTCTCGGCGCCCAAAAATGCCTGTAGCGAGGTATAGGCGCAGGCCAGGTCGTCGAGCTTGGGCGTCGAGATAAACTCGTCTGCCCAGCCCCAAATGCGCGCATCCTGACGATTGACTAGGAACAGATCGCGGCCCAGAATCTGCTCGGGCTCAACGTCCAGCTCTTCGGCAATCAGAGCATCAAAATCGCCCTGCTTAAGCTCGCCGGCGCTAATGAGCGGGCACAGGTCAACGGCTCGGTTGGGAGCAAAGCCCTCATTAACGCCGCGGTTCATGTGGATGGCAAGGCTCGGGATAATAGCGACCTCGCGCTCGGTGGCAAGCAGACGGCTCTCAATACGGTCGCCCTCGCGCACCAGCACGCGGCCCGCGAGCGCCAGCGGGCGATCGAACCAGGTGTAGTCAATCATGCCGCCGTAGGCCTCGGTGTTCAGGCGCAGCGTCTCGCCCGCACCGTCAAGCTCGGGCACAGCCTTGACCTTAAACGTCGGCGAATCGCTGTGCGACGCCGTCAGTTGAAAATGATAGTCACCGGCAACGCCGTCCTCGCCCCACGTAGCAGCCAGGTCCTCGCCCACCTTAAAGGCAACAACGCTCGAGGTGTTGCGCTGCGTGTAATAACGCCCGCCCGGCTCGATATCCCACGCCGCGTTCTCGGGCAGGTAGGTAAAGCCCGCCTCGTCGAGCTCGGCCATAATGGTCGCCGCCGTATGGAACATGCTGGGGCATGCCTCGATAAAGTCGATAAGGTCGTTGGCGGCCTCGATATCGTCAGCCGTCACGTGCACGCGCTCGGGCGTTTCCTGATCCGTCATGCTCTCCCCTTTCGCTGGGTTGATGGTCCCCTCCAGCATACCCCGCCACGCCAGCACCGCACTCTTCATTCCGTGCTTAATTCCGCGCCGCTCACCAAGTTGAGCCATCATGCCCGCGCTCCTTTTGCGACAATTGCGCTAACAGGACGAGAGGAGCCGTCATGAAGCCACGTAACATTGCCATCGCCTGCGGTGTCGCGGGAGTCACCGTCGGCCTTGCCGCTGCCGCTGGCATCGTTTACCGCAAGCAAATCAAGTCCGCCGCGTCGCTCAAACGCTTGACTGACTATGCGGATGGCTATGACCTGTACGCAATCGACATCGCTTACGACTACGACCTTGACCGCATCATCGCCGCTGGCGTGCGCGACGACCAGGCCTACATCGATGCTGTGGTGGCGCAGGTGTTGCCCGGCGTGCCGGCACATGTCCAGGCGCCCCAGTTTGCCTGCAGCGCTTTTGTCGCCGCAGATGCCGAAGGCCGCGTGCGCACCGGTCGCAATTACGACTTTAAGGACGACACCTCGGCGCTGCTGGTGCGCAATCACCCGCGCGACGGCTATGCCTCCATCGGCTTTGCGGCCCTCAACAACCTGGGCACCAACGCTCCGCTTGACTCCGTCGCCGGACGCGCCGCTGCACTCATGGGCCCGTTTGCCCAGCTCGACGGTGTTAACGAACGCGGCGTGTCCATTGCCGTACTCACCCTGGATTCCAAACCCTGTGACCAGGACACGCAGCGCCCCGTCATCAATACCTCGCTCGCCATCCGCCTGGTGCTCGACCGTGCCGCCACCACGCAAGAAGCTGTCGACCTGCTTTCCGCCTACGACATGCACGCCATGGCAGGACGCGATTACCACTTCTTTATCAACGACGCCGCCGGTGACGCGCGGGTGGTGGAGTGGGATCCGCGCGACCCCGACCGTGCATGCAAAGTGACTCCTGTACGCCAGGTTACGAACTTCTATGCCTGCTATGGTGACGAAGTGCTGCCCAACCAAAAGAATGGCGAGCTGGG
Source organism: uncultured Collinsella sp. (assembly GCA_959028445.1). Lineage (GTDB taxonomy): Bacteria > Actinomycetota > Coriobacteriia > Coriobacteriales > Coriobacteriaceae > Collinsella. The sequence continues at coordinate 56,667 of CAUFRY010000010.1, forward strand.
CCATGGTAAAGAGCGCGCCGTCGCAATCGCCGATGTCCTTGACGCCCATGCTGGTGCCCAAGGCGAGACAGTCGCTTGGAAGGCCCTACGCGCTGCGGCGCAAGAGCCCAATCCGGAAGACATCACCAGCAACACGCAGTGGTCGGTCGTCTTTGACAACACCGAGCCCGCTGCCGCCATCACGCTGCGCCGCCACTGGGGCGACGTCGACACCTTCGCACTGTAAGGAGCCAGGCCCGTCGACCTTACGCTCGCCTGACGTTGCTTACATTTCTATACGCTTGAGCTAACACGTTTTACCTCCGCATCAACAGTGTGCGGGGGTAAACTTATGCGCATGTTATAACTTGCCCGGAAGGATTCATCATGCTCAGGATCGGTCTTCTTACTAGTGGCGGCGACTGCCAGGCGCTCAACGCCACCATGCGCGGCATCGTCAAAACGCTCATGACCAATAGCGAAGAGCCTATCGAGATCTACGGTTTTGAGGACGGCTACCAGGGCCTTATCTACAGCAGGTTCCGCGTCATGTCGCCCGCCGATTTTAGCGGCATCCTCACCCGCGGCGGCACCATCCTGGGCACGAGCCGTACGCCGTTCAAGCGTCTGGACATTCCCGAGGCCGACGGCGTCGAGAAGGTACCCGCGATGGTCCACACCTATCACAAGCTGCAGCTCGACTGCCTGTTTATGCTGGGCGGCAACGGTTCCACCAAGACCGCTAACCGTCTGCGCGAAGAAGGCCTCAACGTTATCGCCCTGCCCAAGACCATCGATAACGACACCTGGGGCACCGAGATGACGTTTGGTTTTACAAGCGCCATCGACGTCGCCACCAAATGCATCGACGACATCCACACCACCGCTTCGAGCCATGGGCGCGTGTTCGTCATCGAGATCATGGGCCACAAGGTTGGCTGGATCCCGCTGTACGCCGGCGTCGCGGGCGGCGCGGATGTCATCTTGATTCCCGAGATTCCCTACGACATGGACCAGGTCATCAAGACCATTGAGCATCGCATGGAAACCGGCAGCCGCTTTACCATCGTGGCCGTCGCCGAGGGCGCTATCTCCAAGGAGGACGCGGCGCTGTCCAAGAAGGAGTACAAGAAGAAGCTCGCCGAGCGCACGAGCCCGTCGATCGTCTACGACATCGCCAAGGAGATCGAGGCCAAGACCGGTCGCGAGACCCGCGTCGCCATCCCCGGCCACACGCAGCGCGGCGGCCAGCCCGACGCCCAGGACCGCATCTTTGCGACCCAGTGCGGCGTCGAGGCGGCGCTCGGCTGCCTGCGCGGCGAGTTTGGCTACATGATTGCTCTGCGCGACGGCAAGATGTGCCACATGCCGCTCGAGGATGTCGCCGGCAAGCTCAAGTATGTCGACCCCCAGAGCGATCTGGTGCGCGAGGCCAAGGCGTTGGGCATCAGCTTCGGCGACGAATAGCCTCGGCCGAAATCCATCCCATCGGGCCCTCCGACCCCGCCCGACGTATTTCGATTTGGCTCCTCCCTTGACTCCGTCAAAGGTCGCCAATCGAAATCGTCGGGCGGGGTCGGAGGGCCCTGCGTTTACATGCTCGCCGAGGCTATTCGCCTTCTTGCTACAGGTGCCTAGCCTGAAATTAAGTTGCGGTGAAATAGTTCCAGCTTAGCCCTCAAATGGCTGAATCTAGAAACTATTCCACCGCAACTTACTGAGTGGGGGCTCTTGGCTGCTACTTGCACTGACATTTGTCCTGAAATGGCTGGTCGTTAGGGGTTGCTACTGGTAGTTGCGGTAGGGTTGGAGCAGATTCTAACTAGAAATGGTGGTCGCTACCGGTTGTTCTCGGCATACTCGGCACATTCGATTCGACCATCAAACGAAAGGAACCACCATGGATCTTGCGATGGCGCAGCGCCTCGTCGATCGCCGCAAAGCTGCCGGGCTTTCTCAGGAGGCGCTTGCCGCCCAGCTGGGTGTGAGTCGTCAGGCTGTCAGTAAATGGGAACGCAGCGAGTCCTCACCCGATACCGATAACCTCATTGCGCTCGCCGCGCTGTATGGTGTGTCGCTGGATGAGCTGCTGTATGGGGAAGCGGCTAGTGATGCCGATGGCTCAGAGGACGGCAGTACCGAAACGGTGGATGAGGCTAAAGAGGCCGAAGATTCTGCCGAGCACGCCGATTGCAGCGACAAACCACTTGTCGATATTTCCCTCGCGCGCGGCATCCACGTCATTGATCCCAATAAAGGCGAGGAAGTCCATGTTGGCTGGAACGGCATCCATGTGACAAACGAGCGCAAGGGCGAAGAGGTGCATGTGGGGCCGGACGGCGTGCATGTCGATACGCTTGAGGACGATGGACATAGCGTGCATACCAATGACGACGGCACCGTCACCATCGACGGCGAGACGTTCTCCAGCTGGAAGGAAGCACACGACAAGCTCGACCATCATGGCAAGCATTTCCACACCAAGGTCGGACGTACATGGAACAAATTCCCCTTCCCCGCGCTTGTCGCCCTCGCCTATCTGGTGCTCGGCATTGTCTACGGCACATGGGTTACGGGACTCTTCCTCGTCTTTTTGATTCCCGTCTATTACGCACTCGGCGACTTTATCGACCAACGCCACTTATCTAAGCTGATCGATGTCGTCTATTCAGTCAGTGCCGAGGCATGGTTCCTCTACATGTGTCTCTGCCTGGAACAACCCCATCCTGCCTGGGTAATCCTCATCACCATCCCGGTCGTAAAAGCACTCATGCGCTGGTGCCGCAAACAATGGAAGCATCGCGAGCGGGCCTAAACCATCCCAGCCCGACAGCAGCACCCAACTAGTACTCCCCCGCCCATCCCCCCTAAGTTGCGGTGATATAGTTCCGGTTTTAGCCTTGAGTAATCGAGTTTAGGAACTATTCCACCGCAACTTACGAATGGTCGGAGCGGCTACAGCACAAGCGTCGGCGTTCGTTTGATGGTCCGCCACGAAAAGGGGCAATCTACTACGTTTAACTCGATGGGCCAACCATGACCGGCTTTTTCGAAAATCGACA
>CAUFRY010000011.1 GCA_959028445.1 uncultured Collinsella sp.
ACGATATGGCACCGTGGGGACACATGTATGTCAATCCTGGTCTAACAGAGCCTTAGATAATCATTCGATGCTCGATGGTTTAACCCCGCCTCCTTTTTGTCGTGCAAGTCGAAACAGACGAGACTGGAAAGCGATACAAGCCACCAAACAATGACCCAGCTGATTACATTTTCATAATGCAATCAACTGGGCATTTCATTTAACTATGCACGTTGACACGGTATCGCAGTTAGCGTTTTATCGGGGTGCCGCAATGAGGACAGAACTTTGCATCGGGAACAAGCGGAGTGCCGCATGAAGCACAGAAGCGCGGCCCATCCATAGAGGTTGTAGCCTGGTGGAATTGCTGCTCACCACTAAACCGAAGCGAGCCCTGCTGGCGCGAAGGGTTAATTTGTGAGTCGGCAGCGGATCCCAGAGGGGTCGCCCCAGAATCGGTGGCCACGCGAGACGCCATCTTCCTGCGGACAACAAAAACGACGACGATAACGACAACCGCCAGCGCAACAACAATTGCGCCGACAATAACAGGACTGAACAAGAAGGACTCTTCGGCCTTTCCAGATGACGCTGTTTTTAGAGGACTTCGTGCAATGTTCGACTTGTACACATCAACCCGAATGCCTTTTTCAGCAGGACTCATACAACAAATCAGCGCATCGTCATCAGCAAACCAAAGCTCCTCTACACTCCTTTCACTCTTTAAAGCACTCTGAGAAGCATCGTTCTTATTTAAATCGAGCAATACCATCTGGCTATCGTTATCATAATTAGTTCCGAGCACATATCGACCATCATTGGACAATGAACCATAAGCGCCAACCGGACTAGACGGCTTTACTTTCTCCCCCTGTTTACCCGAGGCACAATCATATACTGCGACTTCATCAGAGAAAGAACCATAGTACTTCCCTTCACTACCCTGGAGAATCAAAGTCAATGAGCCGCTCGAGTTGACTGAGCAGATGCCATCATATTCATTCGGGTCGTCAGGATCTGAAGGATCACAGACAGCATTATTTGTCATTTCGCCATTCTTCGACAACAAAGCGCCGTTGTTAAGGAAGGTGCCTTTGTCCGAGGTAATTGGAATGCCGGAAAATACAAGACCCAGAGGATAAACGTCTTTTTGATTGTCTTCCGTATCCGACTCAACGGTAACGATATTGGCAATCGAAGCTGCGTCCAAGTCATAGGTAACTATTTTATTGCAGTGGTTGCCATCCTCAGACCCATAGAACACTATGTAGCCGTACATGCCATCCGAAGACATCCAGTAGTCGTCACTTTTCACTTCGTAAGAAGATTCGACGCCACATGTGTCTCCATCTACTTCGAATTGCTCTTCAATCTCTCCATTTTCGAAGCCATACTTGCAAAACTGAATCGATTGAGAGCCCGATATGAATAGAAATGATTTTCCATCTTCAGATAGCTGAAATCTCGCTGCCCGCCCATCCGCAATGACAGAATTATTGAGCTTATATGTCTTTGATTTGCTTGAGTTCAAATCGTAGGCGGTAACTGACAGGCTATCCTCGTCGTACGCATATAACGTCTTTTCATCAGAAGAGAAGCAGCAGTAACCATCCCAGCTGTTCTCGAGGGACATTTTGACATGCTTCTGCGTTCCGTCTTCAACGTTTAAAACCGTTCCATAATCGCCGGGGTCACCATTATTATCCTCGTTAAAGACAATGTACTTTCCCGATAAAGATCGGCACACAACACGCTCAGCGCTTTCTACCGTATATGTTTCTTTGAATTCCGGCGTGGGGACGTCGGCAGCATAGGCGCCAAGCGGCGCGACAATAAGGCTAGCGGCCAGCGCTAGGCTGGCTATTAGAAGCCCCCCCCCATTTCATTTTTCTCGTATTTGGCATGGTTTCCCCTTTCGATCGAGAAGTGAATATGACCTGAGGCTACGCTAAGCCTGAAAAAACCAAATGTGTTGCGCAACAATTCTCAACGTGCAAAAAAGTCGGTAAGCAACGATGAAAATGGGACGGGGCTGTTTTAGCTACCCTTTGGCAGTTGGCGCATATTTGGGTTGGAACAAATACCAACCGGCATATAGGGGTAGCTAAAACAGCCCCGTCCCAAATTAGCTACCCAGAAAAATCATTGGGGAATGGGGCGTGGCAAGCATATGTCTTCGGGGTATAAGACGGCTAATTGTATGCCGCCCTATGAAAGGAACCCTTATGCCCAGCGTTGCCGTTCTTGCCGCCGATGGCTTTGAAACGATTGAATGCCTGACCATGGTCGATGTCATGCGTCGCGGCGGCGTGCGCGCCACGCTCGTCTCGATCATGCCCACGCGTGAGGTCGTAAGCTCGCTGCAGATCCCCGTGACCTGCGATGCGCTCTTTGATGAGATCGACTTTGACGAGTACGACTGCGTCGTGCTACCCGGCGGCCTACCCGGTGCTACCAACCTGCGCGCCGATCAGCGCGTCTGCGACGTGGTCTGCGAGTTCGCCGCGACCAAGCACGTCGCCGCCATCTGCGCCGCCCCGTTTATCCTGGGCGAGCTCGACCTGCTCGAGGGGCGCCACGCCACGTGCTTCCCTGGCTTTGAGAAAAGCTTCCCCGAGGGCGCCTATACCGGCGAGAAGGTTACGCAAGACGGCAACATCATCACCGCCAGCGGCATGGCCCAGTCGCTCCCCTTTGCGCTTGAGCTGCTGCGCACGATCGCCGGCGACAAGGCTGTCGAGAAGGTCGCCGAGGGCATCCAACTATGATTTTGGCTTCGCAATCACCGCGCCGCATCGAGTTGATGCGCGAGGCAGGGTATGACATTCGCGTGATTCCTGCCGATATCGACGAAACGCCGTTTGATGGCGAGGCCCCGCTTACGCTCGCTGAACGTTTAGCACGCGCAAAAGCCGCCGCCGTTGCTGCCGAGTATGCCGAGCCCAATGAGCTGACGGTCGCGGCCGACACCATCGTCACCTTTGACGGCAAGATTCTGGGCAAGCCGGCAACCGAGGACGAGGCGCACACCATGCTCCGTGAGCTTTCGGGCCGCACGCACCAGGTCGCAACCGGCGTCTGCATCGTTAAAGCCGGCGACGCTACAGCCCCGCATGCCGCCGAGAGCCTGTCCTTTGTCGATGTGACCGACGTGACGTTCTACGAGCTCACCGACGAGCAGATCGAGCGCTACGTCGCCTCGGGTGAGCCCATGGACAAGGCCGGCGCCTACGGCATTCAGGGCACAGGCGGACGCATGCTCGTGCACGATATTTCGGGCGACTTCTATAACGTGGTGGGCCTACCCATCGCCCGCGTCGCGCGCGCGATTCAAAAACTCTCGTAATTGCATCTGGCGCTGGGTATTCCCCAGCGCCTACAATTTTGGCGTACCGTACGGATCCCGACCGGGCACAAGGCGCGGCGGAAAACCGATAGGAGTTAAACATGGATACACTGCTCGAGGCCATTGACGTCTGCGATGTCGATGGCTTTTGCTATGGCAACTATACGGACGAGGAGGCCGGCACCGGTTGCACCGTAGTCGTGGCACCCGAGGGCGCCACCGGCGGCGTTGACGTTCGCGGCGGTGCTCCAGCATCGCGCGAAACCGACCTGCTGCGACCCGAGAACACCGTCGACACGGTCCACGCCGTCTGCCTTTCGGGTGGATCGGCCTTTGGCCTCGAGGCTGCAAGCGGCGTCGCTCGCGAGCTTGAGAGCCGCGGCATCGGCCTTCCCGTCGGCCCCACGCAGGTGCCTATCGTGTGCTCCAGCTGTATCTTCGACCTCGCCTTTGGTAACCCCACCGTTCGCCCCGACATTGAGGCCGGCATCGCCGCCGTGCGCGAAGCACTCGACAACACCCCCACCAAGCTCGAACAGGGCAACGTAGGCGCCGGCACGGGCGCCACCGTGGGTAAGCTCATGGGCCCCGCCACCTGCATGAAGGCCGGCTTAGGCGCTGCTGCCGTGGCACTCGGCCCCGTCAAGGTGGGCGCCGTGGTCTCAGTCAACGCCTGCGGCAACGTTGTCGACCCCTTCACCGGCGAGTGGGTCGCCGGTATGCGCGCCGCAGCCGATAGCGACCAGATTGTCGACATGGAACTCGCAGCCTTTGCCGCCGCCGGATCCATGCAGATGCCGCTCGACCGCACCAACACCACCATCAGCTGCATCGTCACCAACGTGGAACTCACTAAGGCACAAGCCACCAAGGTCTCCCAGATGGCCGCAGACGCCTACGCACACGCCATCCGTCCCACGCACACCACCAACGACGGCGACACCATCTACACCCTCGCCAGCGGCAAACTGGGCGCCCAGGCAAGCGCCGCCGTTCCCCTAGACCTGCTGGGCATGCTCGCAGTAAGGGCCCTACAGACCGCCATCGTAAACGGAGCAAAAAACGCCAAAACCTCCCACGGCATCCCCGGCGCCGCTAAGTAGTCCACTCGACCGTTGGTCGGAGACGGGCGGGCGTTACGTTTGCTGCTCTACAGTCCTATGCAAGACGAAGGCCACATTAAGTGGCCTTCTTTGCATGCGGAACTCGCGACAAACGTAACGCCCGCCCGTCTCCGACCGACTACCAACTAATTTTTTTCAGCCCAGGCCCCTGTGTACCGCGCGTCGAAGATCTTCAAATTCACCTATCTGACAATCGATTTATAGCAGAGGCCCCTTGGCCTTTAGTTTGATACAAGTTCCGCACGAGCCGGAAAGCACTTAATGTGCTTTCCGTGCGAGCAGGACTGTTCGCAGTAGCAAACTAAAGGCCAAGGGGCCCAGTCAACCTATCAGCAGCGATTACTCAACAGCTAGTTGAATTTGAAGATCTTTGAGGCAAGACGGTATAGGCCGAGTGTGGTTTTGTCTCCCGCCCGTCCGCGCAGATTGGTGAAGAACCCGACCACGCCGTAGCGGGCACGACGATACATGCGCTCGTCGTAGGCCTTCAAATCATTCCACAGCATCTTTAGGCGCTCGTCGGCGCAATCTTCCTCGGAAAGCTTGGTGAGAACCGAGCAGATCGCCATCATCATGGTGAAGTAGCCCATCATGTACGAACGCAGACGCGACGACTCAACATCGCTGTACAAGTGGTACGACTCCATCATGATACGCGTAACACGGAACTGCTGGTCCAGACGCTTGACCATCGTTGCCTCGTTGACGCTCTGACCTTCGCGACCGATAAAGTAGCGGTAGAGGTCGATGTCGGCGTAGTACATGGTCTTGCAACGCGGCAGCGGCACGTAGGCGTAGATGTTGTCCACATAGAACGTGTGCGGCGGCATGGGAAGGTTGGACTCGCGCAGCACATCCGTGCGATAGCACAGGCTGTGCATGAGCAGGTTCTGGTCCAGGCGAAAATGACCGATCTGATCCCAGGAAAAGATCTTTTTGCGCGGCAGGGCAAATTTGTAGCCAATAGCGGTATGCGTGCCCTCGTAAACCTTCTCGTACACGTAGTTCGAGATAAACAGGTCAACGCGCTGGTCGCGCTCCTCAAAGCCACGCAGAATCGACAGCATGGTCGAAAGGGCAGCGCCGTCAAGCCAGTCGTCCGAATCAACGACCTTGTAGTAGGTGCCCTGCGCCTCGCGCAGACCCGAAAGGACGGCAATACCGTGACCGCCGTTCTCCTGGTGCACCGCGCGGATGATTCCAGGATAACGGGCCTCCCACTCGTCGGCCTTGGCGGCCGTCTCGTCCTTGGAGCCGTCGTCCACCACGACAATCTCGATATCGGTGGCGTAATTGCTCCCCTCCAAGATGGAGGTGATGCAATGGTCCATGTCCTTGGCGGCGTTATACGAGGGAATACCGAATGTTATGACTTTATGCATGGCAGGCGATAATCTCATCCGAAAGATCGAGGGCGGAATTGGTCACAGCGTCCATATCGTAGTAACGATACTCGGCCAGACGACCCACCGGGTGGAAGTTCGTCAGGTTCTGGACGCGCTCAAGATAGCGCTCATAGAGCTCACGGTTCTCGGGCTCAAGAATGGCGTAGTACGGCGTCTCGCCCGAGTCGGGCGTATAGGCCTTGGAGTACTCCTTCATGATGGTGGTCTTGCCGGGCAGGACCTGACCGGTCATGTTCTTGAACTCGGTGATGCGCGTGTAGTCCTCGCTCGTGGTGTAGTTGACGGTGCCCACGGGCTGGAACTGGTCCATATCGAGCGTCTCGAACTTCATATCGAGCGTGCGGTACGGCAACGCACCCAAGTCGAGGTTGAACAGCTCGTCGAGCGGGCCGGTATAGACAATCTCGCCGCCGTAGACCTTGCCGTCGATCTTGACGGTGGTCTCATCGATCTCAAAAAGATCGCGGGCGTCCACGTCGCAGAACACGTCAATCAGGTCGTGGTCGAGCATGTGCTCAAAGAGCGCCGTGTAGCCCTCCTGCGGCATGCCCTGGAAGGGAGCTTGCGGGAAGTAGCGGTCATCATCGCCCACAAAGACGGGAACGCGGCCGGTGATCGAAGGGTCGATCTGATCGGGCGTCTGGCCCCACTGCTTCATGGTGTAATGCAAAAAGACGTTCTCGTAGACGTAATCGGCGACCTCGGCCAAGTCGGGGTCGTTCTTCTTACGCAGCTCCATAATGGGCACCTTGACATCCTTGCCAAAGGTCTCCACGAGCTTCTGATACAGCTCCTCGCCGCGCTCGTCACCAAAGGCGAGCTTGAGACTCGCATGGTTGAAGGGCACGGGCATAAGGGTACCGTTGATGTTGGCGAGCACCTTGTGCTGATAATCCGTCCACTTGGTAAAGCGCGACAGGAAATTGTGCACGCGCTCGTTAAAGGTGTGATAGATATGCGGACCGTACTCGTGAATCAGGATTCCGGCCTCGTCAGTGCAGTCGTAGGCATTGCCCGCTATGTGGCTACGGCGCTCCAAAACGGCAACACGATAGCCGATGGTCTCGGCAAGACGGCGGGCGCAAACGGCACCGGCATATCCAGCACCGACGACAATCATGTCGTACGCGCCGGCGTTAAAGCCTTCAGGCAGGCCTGAGGTAATCTGCATCGATACTCCTTGTCAAAAGCCACGGGCTCGTTAGCTGGGCTTTTCTCGAACATTCTTCGAGACATATTTATCAGAGCGATTATAGCGCTAATGCGTCCTATAATGAGCTTGCCACACAAGGAAAGCTCAAGCACCGCGGCGTACATAATTGAAAGGTAAACCCGCTAGCAGCGGGTTTATTCGTGAACAGCCGGGCGCCTGGAGCTTAGCGAAACGCTTGTAAGGAGTAACATGAGCGATTTCCTTAACCGTATGAAGTCTGCTGCCAAGGCCGACCTTAAGACGATCGTCCTGCCCGAGGGCGAAGATCCGCGCACCATCGTCGCGGCCACCAAGATCATCGAGGAGGGCCTGGCAAAGATCGTCATCCTGGGCAACCCCGACGAGATCAACGTTCCCGGCGCCACCGTCATCGACCCGCGCAATGCCGAGAAGCACGAGGAGTACGCGCAGAAGTTTGCCGAGCTCCGCGCCAAGAAGGGCGTTACCATCGAGCAGGCTCGCGCCCAGGTGATGGACGCCACCTACTTTGGCACCATGATGGTCAAGATGGGCGATGCCGACGGCCTGGTCTCCGGCGCCTGCCACTCCACCGCCGACACCCTGCGCCCCGCGCTTCAGATCCTCAAGACCGCCCCGGGCACCAAGCTGGTCTCGGCCTTCTTTGTGATGTGCACCGACACCCCGCAGTTCGGCACCGACGGCACGCTGATCTTCGCCGACTGCGGCCTCAACATCAACCCGTCCTCCGACGAGCTCTCCGAGATCGCCATCGCCTCCGCTCACTCCTGGTCCACCTTCATGGGCAACGTTGAGCCGCACGTGGCCATGCTCTCCTACTCCACCATGGGCTCCGCTGGCGGCGAGGTCGCCAAGAAGGTCCAGGAGGCCGTGAAGTTCTGCAAGGAGAAGGCTCCCGAGCTCGCCATCGACGGCGACCTGCAGCTCGACGCCGCTATCGTCCCCACCGTCGCCCAGCTCAAGGCTCCCGGCTCCTCCGTCGCCGGTAAGGCCAACGTGCTCGTGTTCCCCGACCTCGAGGCCGGCAACATCGGCTACAAGCTGGTCCAGCGCTTCGCTGGCGCCGACGCCTACGGCCCCATCCTGCAGGGCATCGCCAAGCCGGTCAACGACCTGTCGCGCGGCTGCTCTGCCGACGACATCGTGGGTGTCGTGGCCATCACCGCCGTCCAGGCTCAGATGGCTGAGTAGCGGACGTATCCCCTCGGGGCCCTACAGGGTAAAGCTCTGAAAACGTCCTCGGACATGCATGAAACCCCCGCTGCGCACTTCGTGCGGCGGGGGTTTCATGCGTCCTGCGGAAAGTTTTCAGAGCTTTACCCTGTAGGGTCCCTGCCGTTACGTTGCAATCAGGGCATCTGGAGTGGACGGCGGCTTGGCTACGAGCTGGGGCTGAAAATCTGAACGGATGGGTGCCGTTGCTGGGAGCGCAGGCGTTGCTGGTGACGATCACTTTGGGACTGGAATTTCCGCCTGCTAGTAAAAAGGCCTCCGGAGCTGTTGCTCTGGAGGCCTTTCGTTTACATGCAGACGGGCGCGTTAGTTGTTCTTGGTCAGACGCTCGACGTCGTGGGCGATCATGTATTCCTCGTCGGTGGGGATGACCATGACCGTGACGGAAGAGCCGGCGGCGCTGATGACCTGCGGACCGTTGCCCACGGCCTCGCGGTTCTTGTTGTTGTCGATGCGTACGCCCAGCCACTCAAAGCAGTCGCAGAAGGCCTTGCGAATCGACCAGTCGTTCTCGCCGATGCCGGCGGTAAAGGTGATGGTATCCACGCCCGCCATGGAGGCGATCATGGAACCGGCCTGCTGCATGGCCTTGTAGGCGAACATATCGAAGGCGAGCAGGCAGCGCTCGTCACCCTCGGAGGCGCGTGTACGGATGTCTCGGGCATCGTTGGAGATGCCCGAGATGGCAAGCAGACCGGACTGCTTGTTCATCATGTCGTCGACTTCCTGATAACTGTAGCCGCCCTCGCGCTGAAGATAGCACACGGTGGCCGGGTCGATGGAACCGCAACGGGTACCCATCATCAGGCCGTCAAGCGGCGTGAGGCCCATCGTGGTGTCGCGGCACACGCCGTCCTCAATGGCGGCAAGCGAAGCGCCGTTGCCCAGATGGCACGAGAGCAGACGGTGGCAGCGCGAGCCCAGAATCTCTTTGGCCATCATCCACTCGTAACGGTGGCTCGTACCGTGGGCGCCGTACTTGCGCACGTGGTACTTGTCGCACACGTCCTTGGGCAGCGCGTAGGTGTAGGCGACCTCGGGCATGGTCATGTGGAACGAGGTGTCGAAAACGGCGACGTTGGGCAGCTCAGGATACTTCTCGAGGCAATACTCGATTGCTGCGGCCTCGCCGTAATTGTGCAGCGGAGCGAGCGGGGCCACCTCAAGGATCTTAGCCATGACCTCATCGTCGACGACCGCGGAATCATCGAAGTGCCAGCCGCCCTGAACGATACGATGACCAATGCCATCAATCGTAAAGTCGGTCTTCTCGAGCTCCTCGAGCACACGAGCGATAGCAGAGCGATGATCGGGGAAAGGGACCTCCTCGGTCTGCTTGGCGCCACCGTTCTCGGAGTGGCCAAAGATGCCCATGTCCGAACCGATACGTTCGCAGTTGCCCTTGGCGAAAACCTCGCGGGTATCGGTATCCAAAAGCTGATATTTAAGGCTTGAGCTGCCGGCGTTGACAACAAGTACGTTCATGAGACTCCTTTGCAGTGCAATACGGTCGACGCAGACCCCTTAAGGCGGCCGCATTTTAATAAGAAGTTATCACAACTTGATAAATAGCTATCAAGCATATCGCCCAACGAGCACAAAAGAGGGGCCGAACGGCGCTCGGTCGTCCAGCCCCTCCCCTCTTGCAATTACTTGCCGTTGACGATGCGCTCGACGTCGGAAGCGATCATGAACTCCTCGTCCGTGGGGATGACGAAAATCTTGACCTTGGAATCCTTGGCGGACAGGCACCAAGCGCCGTCGCCGCGCAGGGCGTTGCGGGCATGGTCCATCTTGACGCCCATAAAGGCCAGACGGTCGGCCACGCCAGCGCGGACAGCCGGAGCGTGCTCGCCGATGCCGGCGGTAAAGACCAGGGTGTCCATGCCGCACATGGAGGTGGCCATCTCGGCGGCCTTGGCGGCAATCTTGTAGACAAACATGTCGAAGGCGAGCTGAGCATCGGGGTCACCAGCGGCGGCGAGCTCCTCGACGTTGCGGCAGTCGTTGGTCTTGCCGCCGGTCACAGCCAAAAGGCCGGACTTCTTGTTCATCATCTCGTCGACCTCGTCGAAGGTGTAGCCACCCTCGCGCTGCAGGTAGCACACGGTAGCCGGGTCGATGGAGCCGCAGCGGGTGCCCATCATGACGCCATCGAGCGGGGTGAGGCCCATGGTGGTGTCCATGCACTTGCCGTCCTCGATAGCGCACAGGGAAGCGCCGGAGCCGATATGGCACACGACGACCTTGCGGGCCTCGCCGTTGGTCATCTCGGCGACCTTCTTGGAGATGTAACGGTAGCTGGTGCCGTGGGCGCCGTACTTACGGATGTGCAGCTTGTCGCAAACGTCCTTGGGTAGAGCGTAAGTCTTGGCGACCTCGGGCATGTTGAAGTGGAAAGCGGTGTCATAGACCGTGACGTTGGGCAGGTCGGGATACTGCTCCAGGCAGAACTCGATAACGTTGGCCTCGGGGTTGTTGTGGAGCGGCGCCAGCGGGGCGACCTCGCGGATCTTAGCGAGAACGTCCTCGTCGACGAGGGAGGAATCGCCAAAGTACCAACCGCCCTGAACGATGCGATGGCCGATGCCCTCGATCTTGACGCCGTTGGCCTCGAGGTCCTTCAGGACGACCTCGATGGCGACCTTGTGGTCGGGGAACTCGATGTTCTCGGTCACCTTCTTGGAACCGTTAGCAGCGTGGGTGAAGGTACCGCCGGTAAAGCAGACGCGCTCGCAGGAGCCCTTTGCGGACACCTTGTGGGACTTGGTGTCGATGACCTGATACTTAAGGGTCGAAGATCCCGCGTTGACGACCAGAACGTTCATGTGTCTCCCTACTAACAGGCGGTGTGGCGCCGCCAGGTTACATACGCTTCAATAATAAACCCAAACGCCCTCGCGCTCGGGTTTATTGGCGTTGATATATAAGTTATCGGTGTCTAAATACTCATGTCCTTTGGCTTGTAAGACGAAATAGCGCGGGGATATACACCAAAGAAGAAATCCCGAGCGCGACAAGCAATACGACTCGAATGCCCGCAGCGCTGCTCAACACAGCGTTGAGCAGATAGAAAAGAACAGCACCCACCGCCACCATCTGGCTTTGAACCGAAATCAATGAACAGCGCATCGAAGAATCAGCAGCATTTTGAAAAATTGAGTATTTAATTGGAGCAAACAACGAGTACGCAACCGTCTGCAGCACATAGAACACGGGCAGCAAATTAGCCGGAGTAAGGGGGATCAAAAACAAAGCTGTCAATACTAAGCGAATGATGCCGCAAATACGCGCAAAACGGCCCTTGTCGACATGAGCAATCACACTGGGCACAATAAGCCCCATGGAGGCCGAGGCAAGGAGCTGGACCGCAATGGTCACACCCGAAGCGACGGAATTCATTCCGCGGCCCGCAAGCAGCAGTGAGAAAAAGTCTTCCAGGGCGACAAAAGCAAATGCCTGAGAACAGTCCATGATGAACGCTGAACGAAGAATGCCATTACACGCAATAGCGGCACCGATCATCTTCGGGCTAATTCCACGCTCAGGTGCCCCCGCAGTGCCCCCTCTTCGCATCTCAGGAATGCAGACAACGACAACCAACGTCAACACCATTGCGATGATATCTGCCGAAAGACCAATGAGATATGCACCGACAGACGAAATGAAACCACCCACGCAAGCGGAGATGGCATAAGAGGCATAGAAAACAAATCGCTCAACGACATTAAGTCTTACGAGCTGGTCCTGAGAGACGCTGTCAATGTAAATCGCTTCTATGGATCCGCTCAGACATGCAACGGCAAAACCTTTGAGAGCGAACGCACCGATTAAAAGCAGAGGGAAACGGACGAGAAGCAGGGCAGCGTAGTATCCAAGCATCCCCACGACGCCAACGAGACCGCTTGTCTTTCGTCCAAACCTATCAGCAATATAGCCAGTGGGAACTTCGAGGATGAACTTGCTCACTTGATATGCAATCATCATGCTAGAAATCGCCACTATCGAGAATCCGACGAATTCAAGGTAAACCGTCAGAAAATACAAAATGGTGCTGAAGTTCGACAGAAAAACGAACGTCATATAAAGCAAAACCGTACGGTTTTTCATGCTCCGCCCTCCAAGAGTCAACAATCTGAATCGGAATCTTGGAAAAGCATGAGGGCAAAGCCGTCAGTCATGTGTTACAAGGCGTCAACATTCACTTGACAACACGAGGCCAAATGGCCTCATGAAGCAAGATGACGCAATAGGTGAAGAAATACCGTCTGGTGTCGATCGGTCCAGGCATTTTGTCGATAGCAAAAGTAGATGAGCAAGGCTACGTCATGCGAGCCTTCAATAGAGCACTCGCTCACTTCCAATCCATCTGATGCGAGAGAAGAGCCAGAAAAACTCAATATCAATCCCCCGGCTTGAAGAAACTCAGCCTGCGCCCTGCTTCCGTATTCGACATCGCGAAAGCGGAAATTAACCAGCTGAGCTTCGGGACATTGATTGATTGCATTGAGACAGGGTGACAAATTAATGGGAACAGCGAGCCTGCCGCCCAGTAACTCACGAATGGTCATAGCGTCAACAGATTGATGACCAGCTGGGCATGAAAGAACCCTGAGCTCCTTTTCACCCATATATTTTGAAGAAAGGACGCTGTCCCGTGGTTCCTCAAACGAGATAGCCGCGTCCGAAATTCCAAGTATAAGTGATTCAAAGCATGTTGCCGTTGGCTGATGCCACACATCAAGATGAATCTGAGGGTGCGAGCTTTCAAACGAGTCGTACCAGTTTTCGGAAAAAAGGAGCCCCCGCCCGTGAAGACAGGGGGCGTAAAGACGGAAATGGCCGTCGGGCGAAACGCCGCCGTTCCCCGATTGAGCGTACTTTTTGAGATCGTCGACTTGCGCCAGGATCACGCGTGCACGACGCGCAAATTCTCTGCCCGCCGGAGACAAAACAGCCTCCCCCGCCGATCGGTCGAGCAAAACAATCTGATACTCAGATTCCAACTTTTTTATTGCCGACGAAACGGCCTGCGGACTCACGTGAACGGCGCGAGCTGCTTTGCGCACGCCGCCATAGTTCGCTACAGCTTGAAGGTATTCGAGTTGAGAGAGCTGCATAGATTACTCCAAAGGCAGCCAAGTCGACGGCCTACGCGCCCTCAGATGAGGTTCTCGCCCAGGTTCTTGCCACCGAGAACGTGCATGTGGAAGTGCATGACGGTCTGGCCGGCGTTGACGCCCTTGTTGGAGATGACGCGGAAACCGTCCTCCAAGCCCTTGGCCTTAGCGACCTCCTGGATGGCGTGAGCCATGGCGCCCATGGTCTCGGCAGGTACGTTGTCGGCGATGTCACTGTAATGCTTCTTGGGGATCACGAGCGTATGGACCGGCGCCTGGGGATTGAGGTCGTCGAAGGCGATGACCTGGTCATCCTCATAGACAACGGTCGAGGGGATCTCGTGGTTGGCAATTTTGCAGAAGATACAATCGCACATAGTTGGTTCCTTTCTCACAGACCAAGGTAATTATATTTGGTCGGGATGGCTAGAACGAGAGGTTGTCGTCGGTGTTGGCGGCTTCGCCGTCGGCGAGCACGTCGTTGCCGTCGACGTCCTTAAGAAGCACCGAGACCTTCTGCTCGGCATCGGACAGGCGGGTGCGCAGGCTCTTGAGGAGCTCGACGCCGCGGGTATAGCTCTCGAGCGATTCCTCGAGCTCCATATCGCCCGACTCCAAGCTGCGAATGATGAGCTCCAACTCCTGCGAGGCCTGCTTGTACGTAAGCTGCTCGACCGGGGTTTTCTCTGCCATATCTGTTTCCTTTCCTAAAGGTTTATCGCTATGAAACGCGGTCTACTCGACCGTATCGACCGTTGCCGCAACGTTACCGTCTGCCATGCGCACGCGGATGGCGTCGCCGGGCTTAAAGGTCTTGGCGCTCGTGGCCACCCCATCATCGCTGTACGCGATGGAATAGCCGCGGGCAAGCACCTTGAGCGGCGACAGGGCATCAAGCGACGCGGCAGCTCGGCCCAGGTCGGACGCGGGCTTGCTGAGCATCGAACGTCCCTGATGCTCCAGACGGGAACTCGCAAGCGTGAGCGCATGGCGCTTGCCATCGAGCCCCGAGGTGCTTGTAACCAGACGCTCGGGCAAGCGCTCAAAGTTGGAGCGGAATGTCCCGACCGAGCGTACTATGGCGCCCGACAGGCGATCAGCAGTCAGCGCAAGCTCCGATTCGCGACGCTCAACCATAAATGTGGGGTCGTTGAGGCACGGGCGGCACGCAGCCGCATCGAGTGCATCGCCCAAGCGAGCCGAATAGGTATCCCAGGCACGGCGACCACGCTGATCGAGCATCTCCAGGTCGACCTGGGCCGACCCAATCATCGATGCCATCGCGGCACCCAGGCGCTGATGGCGCGCCTCGAGTACATCGGCCAACTCCGTCATAGCCGGCGCCACCGATTCTGCCGCCGCCGTGGGCGTGGAGGCGCGGCGGTCGCTCACCATGTCGCAAATCGAGGTATCGGGCTCATGGCCAATGCCGGTCACCACGGGCACAGGACAAGCCGCCACCGCACGGGCAAGCTCCTCGTCGTTGAAGGTCATGAGGTCCTCGAAGGAGCCGCCGCCGCGCACCAGCAAGATGCAGTCGGGCGCTGGCGTGATGGCGGCGGCACGGCGCAGGCCCTCAATAAGCTCGGCCGGCGCACCCTCGCCTTGAACCTTAGCGCCCACGCAGACGAGCTCGACGAGCGGGTTGCGACGACGCAATGTGCGCTTGACGTCGTCGATTACGGCACCCGAAAGCGAGGTAACGACCGCCACGCGGGAGCAAAACACCGGGATGCGGCGCTTACGCGCTTCGTCCATCAGGCCCTCGCGGCGTAGCTTTTCGGCCAGTTGCGCCACTTGTTGACGCAGCAGACCCTCCCCCGCCAGCGAAAACGAGCGAGCGACAAAGCTCATGCGGCCCGTGGCCTTATAGAGATTGAAGCTGCCCTTAAAGCTCACCTGCATGCCGTCGCGCAGATCGAACGTGCGCTTGAGATAGGCGCCCTTCCAGATGATGCAGTCGACGGCCGCCGAGTCGTCCTTGATCTGAAAGTAGCAGTGGCCGCTTCGGGCGTTGGGACCACGAAAACCCGTGACCTCGCCCAAAACGCTCAGCTGCGGAATGGCATCGAGCGCGCCGGCGGCGATCTCCACCGCCTGGCTCACGCTGAGCTCCTTGCGCTCCTGATCGTCCGAACCGTCGAACTCGGCGGAAACGGCATTGCCGGTTAGATTCCAGCCCGCCACGCAGCCTCCTTTCGTCATCGTGCACATGGGCTCCGGCCCTGCGCAAATTCAAGTCCAACACATAGTACAGCGCCGCGGGGACACGAATCCCCGCGGCGCCTGCCTGTCCCATTTGTTATCGGTTGGAGTTTCTGTTGTAGCGAGCCATAAGATAGAGCAGCTGAATAATCGAGGTGAGCGCCGCAGCCACATAGGTAAGCGCGGCGGCCGTCAGCACCTTCTTGGCACCGTTGACCTGCTTGGAGCTCATACCCGACTGCTCAATATACGCCACGGCACGCCGGCTGGCATCAATCTCAACCGGCAGCGTAACCAGTTGGAACAGCACGCTAAACGAGAAGAAGATCAGTGCGAGGGTCGTGAGTCCCGCGATGTTCATAAACAGGCCCAAGAGCAACACGATGGTCCAGGTGTTCTGGGTAAAGTTGACGACCGGCACGAGGGCGGTGCGAACCTTCATCATGGCGTAACCGCTTTGACGCTGGGCGGCATGGCCCGCCTCGTGGCAGGCGACGGCAACGCTTGCGACCGACCCGCCCGAACGGTTGGCATCCGAGAGATACAGGTTATTGTCCTGCGGGTTGTAATGGTCGGTGAGCTCGCCGGCGACACCCTTGATACCCACGGCGTTGCAGCCGTTGGCGTCGAGCATGCGGCGAGCGACCGTGGCGCCCGTGTCGCCGTCCGAGCGAACCTTGGACCAGGTTTTGTACGTCGAGTTGATATAGTTCTGTGCGGCAAGACCAATCACCGTGCAGACAAGAACAACCAGCAGGTACAGCGGGTCGATGCCAAAGCCGTATCCATAGTAATAAGGCATGCGAATTCCTCCGAATCGAGTTACACGTTGGAGGCATTCTACCCACTCAAGCGGCTAGGCTTCCTTACAGCAATTCAATTTTGCCATCTTTGACCGTCAACCCCATGTTGCCCGAAAGCAGATCGTCCAGGCGCGAGCCCACAAGCTCAAAACGCCAGCCTTCGCGCAGGGGGCTCTGCTCGGGATGCTCAATGTAGTCGGCCAAGTCATCGCGCGAGGCAATGACCGAGGTCGCCACGCCCGAGCGCTCGGCAACCAGGCGAATGAGCGCATACATCAGATCCGTCACGCTCTCCAGCTCCGGCGAGATCTGGCGGTGTCCGCGCACCATGAGCGGCAGGCGATCGTGCGGGCAACTCGCGCCGCGCTTGATGGCCATGAGCGCGCCGTCCACGTCGCGCTCCCCCAGCTGATCGGTGCCGCGGATACTGCGGAACTCCTCAACGCGCACGGGATTGCGCTTGACGAGCGCCAGCAGCGTATCGTCGGACATGACCCACTTGCGCGGGATGTTACGGCGCTCGGCGCGGTCCTCGCGCCAGGCGGCGAGCTCGCGCGCGATGCCCAACTGGTGACGGCTGCACGAATTGATGCGTTTGACCTTGCGGAACGCCTCGTGGCGATCGGCGCGATAGTGCGACTCGTCAGCCAGCGGGCGCAGCTCGTCGAGCACCCAGTCCACACGGCCCAGCTCGCGCAGGCGGCTCATCATCTCGGTATAGGCGACGATCAGGTACTTGACGTCATCGATCGCATACTCAATCTGCTTATCGGTCAGCGGGCGGCGCGACCAGTCGGTCAGCGACTCGGTCTTGGGCAGCGATACGCCGCAGAACGTCTGAACAAGCGCGCCATACGAAATCTGCTGGCGCTCGCCCAAAAAGGCGGCGGCGACCTGCGTATCGAAAATCGGTCGTGGCAGCACGCCCACGGTATGGAGCATGACCTCCATATCCTGCGAGCACGCGTGGAAGACCTTGGTCACGCTCTCGTCGGCCATAAGCTCGGCCAGCGGCAATAGGTCGTCGATCACCAGGGGGTCGACCGCGACGCTCTCGGCAGGGGTGGCAATCTGAACCAGGCACAGACGCGGATGGAACGTGCGCTCGCGCAAAAACTCGGTATCGACGGCAATCGCGTCGAACTCGCGGGCGCGCTGGCAAAAGTCGAGTAGAGCCTGATGTGTGGAAATGTACATATCAACCCATCGAATAAGGTTAGGCCCGAAAAACACGGGTAGGATATCGGCATTGCTTTACAACTATACTCGGTTAGTCACAGAACGGGAACGTAAGTATGCGCTGCCTTATCATCCACAACCCGGCATCGGGCCCCAGCTCAGATGAAATCTACGCATTCACGCACGCCCTCGCGCAGGGCGGCGACGAGGTCGTGATGCGTTTTATCGGCGATGGCATGGAGCCCGAGGACGCCGTGGCAGACGTGCGCCAGTTTGATCGCGTGGTCATTTCTGGCGGCGACGGCACCGTCTCCAACGTGCTCGACCAAATGCGCGGATGTGGCGTCCCCACGCTCGTCTTCCCCTCCGGCACGGCCTGCCTGTTCTTCAACAACATCGGTAATGCCCCCGAGGCAGCGGCGCTTGCCAAGGCTTGCCGCGCCGGTCGCACGGTCAAAGTCGACATGGGTGAGCTCTTTTGGCTCGACGAGAACGGCAACGAGAAGCGCCACGGCTTTATCATCATCGCCGGCTCGGGCTTCGACGCCGAGATCATGATGAAGGCCGCCCCCACCAAAAACGACATCGGCGAGATCGCCTACTTCCTATCCGCGCTCGCCACGCCCAACCCCACGGTGGCGCACTTTACGATTGAGCATGACGGCATCGTCGAGGAGCTTGATGGCATCTGCTGCATGGCCGGCAACACCTCGGTCATTCAAAACGACATCAACCTGTTCCCCAACTGTCGCATGAACGACGGCATGGTCGACATTGCGGTCATCGAACCCGTGCGCACCGTGCAGCTGCTGCCTACCGTGATCACCGCTGCGCTTGACCCCGCCGGCAAGGTACTCGGGCGCCCACAGTTCAAGATCATCCAGACCAAGGAAGCCAAGATCACCTGCACGCCGTCACTGGGCATGCAGTTCGATGGCGAGATCATCTCCAGCAACTCGGGCGTCTTTGGTGCCCGCGCACTTCCGCAATGCCTCGACCTCATCGTCGATGAATTCTCACCGCTTGGTAAATAGGAGGACCCCATGAACGACAATCCCCTGATCGGCTTTATTGTCATCGTCTTGGCCATGCTCGTCGGTTACGCCATCAACGTGATTCACCGCCGAAAGAAGTAATTCCACATTGGTCTGATATTCATCCAATTATCGTCTCTCCCGTTGTTTATGCAAATCCTAAACAGCGGGAGAGTTTTCTTTTTGACCGCCGTCTAATGCTTTATTCAGCTACAGTAAATGCAGGGTGCCTTTATTTAACTAAAGCCATAAAATGAGTATTATTATCCGTTCATCGTATATTTCTTCACGCTCATCGAGTAAAAGCTGTTGTCGAATGAATACTCTTTACACTTCCTTTAGGCTAATAGATGTATTTATTAGCTGAAATCCTGCACGGTTCCGCGGGGTTTCAACGGTTGGGAGGGATTATGAGGTTTACTCATCCTGTCAACACGCTCAAAAAGCTCGGCTGCGGCCTTGCGTTTGGAGCAGCGGCCATCATGGCCATGCCGACTTCGGCACTCGCCTGCACCCAGATCTACATGGGCAGCAAGCTCACGGCAGACGGCAACACGTACTACGGCCGTTCCGAGGACTTCGGTCCGCGCTATGTCAAGCACTTTGGCATTGAGCCCGCACACAAGGACGGCAACGAGTACACCTCGGTCGAGTCCGGTTTTGAGTACAAGTCCAAGGGCGCAACCTACCGCTACACCTTCGTTCGCGACAACCCCTCACAGTGGGAAGATCGCTACGACGCATATTCCGAGGCAGGCATCAACGAGAAGGGCGTCTCCTGCTCTGCCACGTTGAGCACCTCCTATAACGAGAAGGCCGAAGAGGCCGACCCCATCACCGAGGAGACTGGCATTGGCGAGTACAGCTATGCCAGCGTCATCCTGGGCGAGAGTGCCACGGCCCGCGAGGGCGTCGAGCTCATCGGCAGCCTGATTGACGAGCAGGGCGTCTGCTCCAACGACCAGATCATCATCGCCGACAGCACCGAGACCTGGCTGTTCGCCGCGCTTTCCGGCCATCAGTGGATTGCCATGAAGCTCGCCGATGATATCGCCTCGCTCAACCCCAACATCGGCAACCTCACCTATAACGTCGACCTCGATGACACCGAGAACTGTCTCCATTCCGAGGGCATTGAGTCCATGCCTAAGGAGAAGGGCTTTGCCGAGTACACCGACGGCAAGTTCGACGTCGCCAAGACCTACGGCGAGGAGATCAGCGAGGCTGGTATGCACCAGTGGTCGCGCTATATCCAGGGTCGCGATTACTTCATGGCTCCGCTTGCCGAGGGCACCGACTACGAGATCGTCAAGGACGAGCGCGAAGACGCTCGCGCGACGACCGGCGCCCTGGTCCACGAGATGCAGCCGCTGTTCTTCCAGCCCGGCAAGTCCGACTGGAACACCTTTGAGATGATTCGTTCCTTCGCCGCTCGCGGCGAGAATGTCGCCGGCCTCAACGCCAACACCGACGGCGCCTATGCCATCGGCTCCAACCGCAACACCGAGATCCACACCTTCCAGATCCGTCACGGCATGGATCCCGAGATCGCGACCATTCAGTGGGAGATGCTCTCCAACGCCGAGTTCTCCGTCGCCATCCCTCTCTACTCCGCACTGCTCACCGAGGTCAGCCCCTACTTCAGCGATCAGGATGTCTCCTTCGATCACTGCGAAGAGGAAGACGTCGTGAACAACGAGGAGCCCAAGAACTCCATCAACTACGTCCTCATGGACATCAACACGCTCGCCTATGAGAACCGCGACCACTGCGCCACCGGCGTCCGCGCCTATCTCGATGCCCTGCAGAAGGAACTCATCGAGCAGAACCTGACCGTCGACGAGGCCATGCAGGCCGAAGAAGGCACCGAAGCCCGCACCGCCCTGGCCAACAAGGCCGGCAAGGCTGCAACCAAGAACACCTATGTTAAGTGCAAGGCCATGCTCGAGGAGATGCGCGACTACCTCAAGGAGGGCGATTTCTCCGAGGAGTTCGTCCCGAGCGACTACGATGCTGACAACGACTGCCTGGTCGAGTCCATCACCTACGCCGACGAGGCCCTTTCCGATGAGGACGTGGCCGAGCCCGAGGCCGAAGAGGAAGAGGTCACCGAGGAGAAGTCCGAGGGCAACAACATGGCCGCCATGGCCGTTGGCGCCGTCGTCATCATCGGTGTCTGCGCCTACGTGATCTATCGTCGCAAGAAGGCCTAAGGCCCTCATGTCCTAGCTGAGCGGGCAAGGCAGCAATGGCAGCCTCGCCCGCTCAGCCCGCTCTTTTGACCGGCGGGAAACCCGCCTGAAATCTTTTTAAAAAGATTTCCCCGCACACACTTCGCTGTGCTATAGTGCAGCGCAACAGCAACTAGGTGCGACCGCGCCACGGCATCACGAAAGGAGCCACCGACATGAAGAACACGATGAAGTCTCTCAACAACTGGTGGTGGCGTGATGCGAATACGATCGGTCGACAGTGAGTCCCTCACGCCTGTTTTTGCGCTCTAGGTGATTGGAAGGCCTCCGGTTTCGACCGGGGGCCTTTTTCTATCTCGAGCCCGATCGCATTCGCATCACGCGCCTCCGCTTTTCTCTTGCACCCCCATTCCGAAAGGATTTTCACCATGTCTCAGAACACCACCGCCGCCCAGCCCCGCACCGTCCAGACCGCCGACCGCGGCAAACTCGACGTCCGCGCTCTCGTCCTGCTCGCCATCCTGCTCGCTGCAGGCTTCATCCTCAACTTCACCGTCGGCAAGGCCATCTCGGGCATCTCGGGCGGCATGATCAGCCCCGAGTTCATCATCTCGGCCTTCTGCCTCACTATCCTGGTCGTTCGTCCCAACATTGGCCAGGCGCTCGTTATCGGCCTCATCTCGGCCGCCGTGATCCAGATCACTACTACCTCGCCGTTCGTCGATTTTGCCGCCGAGGGCATCGCCGCCATGCTCATGGCCGTCATTGTCAACGCTGCTGCCAAGGACGGCCAGGTTAAGCCTGCCGTCGCCATCGTCGCAACCTTCGTGACCACCTTTGTCTCGGGCGTCATCTTCATGGTCATCAAGATGGCCATGCTCGGCGTGGTGGGCGAGCTCGCCGCTGCCATGCTGCCCGTCGTCGCTATGACCGCCGTCTTTAACGCCATCCTGGTTGGCGCTCTCTATCTGCCCATCCAGAAGGCCCTGAAGCTCAACTAACCTGCTCGGCTTTACGAGCCACCCCATCTTGGCGTTCATTCGTCGCTCGCGTACCCAAGTACGCTTCGCTCCTCTTTCGCGCCAACCTGGGGCCCCTCGTAAAGCCGTCTCCGTGCTTCACCACCAAAGACTGTCCCAAACAACGAGCTTTTGGGGACGTTCTTAAACGACTAGTCATTTAAGAACGTCCCCGATGACTATGAAAGGTATCCATGGAAACGATCATCAACGTCGACGATGTCTCGTTCTCCTATGGCACGCAGACCGAGCAGGCGCTTAAGCATATCTCGCTCGGCGTGAACAGGGGAGATTTTATCGGCATTATCGGGCCTTCGGGCGCCGGCAAGTCCACACTTGCCGCCTGCCTGTCGGGAGCCGTACCTCACCACTACACCGGCACGTTCTTTGGCTCCGTCACTGTCGACGGCAACGACACCTGTGAAGTTTCGCTCACCGATGTGTCGCAAATCGTCGGCAGCGTGTTGCAAGACATCGACACGCAAATGGTCGCCTCGGTCGTCGAGGACGAGATGCTTTTTGGCCTGGAGAACTTTGGCGTTCCCCACGACCAGATCGAGCAACGTGTGAGCGAGACGCTTAAGACCGTCGGTATCAGCGACCTGCGTGACCGCGAGATTGCCACACTTTCGGGCGGCCAAAAGCAAAAGGTTGCCATCGCCGCCATCCTCGCCATGCGTCCGCGCGTCTTGGTTCTCGACGAGCCCACCGCGGCACTCGACCCCGCCAGCTCCACGTTGGTCTTCGAGACGCTGCGTGAGGCAAACCGCGCACTTGGAATCACCATCGTCGTCGTTGAGCAAAAGGTCGCCCTGCTCTCGGAGTACTGCAACCGCGTGCTCGTGCTCAACCATGGCGAAATCGCGCTGCAGGGCGAGCCACACGAGGTCTTCGCACATACCGACGAACTCCGTGCCATCGGCGTCGACTGCCCTCGCGTCACGCGTATCTTCAATAGCCTCGAGGCCGATGGTCTGGTAAGCGGTACCCCTTGCTTGGATGTCGATGAGGCCGAACGCCTGATTTCGGGCATCGTCGACCCCGCACACGCAGCCATCGAAGCCCAGGCGCCCACCGGTTCCCCGCATGCACCGTCGTTGCGTCCTCATGCCAAGGACGCCGAACCCGCGCTCACCTTCGACCATGTTGAGTTTGCCTATCCCAATGGCGGCGCCGCCGTACACGACCTTAGCCTGACGCTCTATCCTGGCGAGCTCGTGGGCATCGTCGGCCAGAACGGTGCCGGCAAGACCACGCTCACCAAGCTGCTCACGGGCCTGCTTAAGCCCGCCTCGGGCAGCGTGCGCGTTACGGGCCTGGATACTGCCGCGGTCCCCACGAGCCGTATCGCCCGCGAGGTCGCAACGCTCTTCCAAAACCCCGACCGCCAGATCTGCAAGGACACCGTGCTCGACGAGGTCGCCTTTGGCCTGGAGCTTGCCGGCATCGACCGCGCCGAGGCCCTGCGTCGTGCCCAGCTCGTCATCGACCGCTTTGGCCTGCCCGCCGACGAGGCGCCTTTCTCGCTTTCGCGCGGCCAGCGACAAATGGTGGCGCTCGCCTCCGTCGTAGTGGTTGAGCCCAAGATCGTAGTGCTCGACGAGCCCACGAGCGGCCTTGACTACCGCGAGTGCATGACCGTCATGGAAACGGTGCGCACCATGGCAGAGCGCGGCTGCGCCGTGATCATGGTCTGCCACGATATGGAAGTCGTTTCCGACTTTGCCGAGCGCATCGTTGTGATGGCAGACGGCCGTATCCTCGACCGCGGACGCACGCACGAGCTGTTCTCGAACATCGAGCTCATGCAGCGTGCCTACGTGGAACCGCCCCAGGTCATTGAACTCTCGCGCCGCTTGGCATCCTCCGTCTCCCCCGCTTTTGCGCAGGTGAGCGAGGTTACCGATATCGTTCGCATTACCAAGGAGATGGTCCGCCGTGGTTAACGTCATCGACTATATGCCGGGCGACACGCTGTTGCATCGCCTGAACCCCGTCGTCAAGCTGGGCCTCGCCGCCGCCATCATCATCGGCATCTTTTTGTCCGACACCTATGTGGCGCTGTTAGGCTTTTTGGCACTCACCCTTGCGCTGGGCGCCTACGCCGGCGTCGTCAATCGCCTGTTCTCGCTGCTCAAGCTGCTGATTCCGCTCGCGCTCATCATGCTGGTGCTGCAGTTGGCATTTATGCGCGACGGCAATGTGGTGTGGGGCTTTATCACCGACACGGGCCTTATCACTGGATCGAAGGCCTGTCTGCGCCTGCTGGGCGTAGCGTTGCCACTCATCCTCATGCTCATGGTGACCAAGCTCAACGACCTTGCCAACGCCTGCGTCGAGGTACTGCACGTACCGTATCGCTACGCCTTCACCTTTACCACGGCGCTGCGCTTCGTGCCGGTGTTTGGTCAGGAGATGAACGCCATCATGGAGGCGCAGACCGCACGCGGCGTCGAGTACGACACCAAGAACCCCATCAAGAAGCTTAAGCTCATGCTGCCACTGTGTGTGCCACTGCTCATCTCGAGCGTGGGCAAGACCGATGCCACAGCCTTGGCGGCAGAACAGCGCGGCTTCTATCTGCGTACGCGCGCCAGCTCGTACAAGCGCTACCCCATCAAGGGCCTAGACATCGCCGTGCTCATCGTCAGCATCGCCCTCATCGCCATCGGCTTCCTGTTCTAGTTCACCACCGACAGCAACCGCCCAACGCAAAAGTCCTCGGCTCGCACCAAACGAGCCGAGGCCTTACTGTTTCACCAGATAAAACCTACCAAAATTAACCTGTCCCTTTTTGACAGGTCGGAAGCTAGAGGCGGTAGGGAGCGCCGCTACGGATGATGGATTCGCGCACCAGGACATCCATGGCGTCGAGGGTGATCTCGGGCATCTCTCGGTACTTTTGCAACACCGAGAGCTCGGTGCAGGCCAGAATGACGCGGTCGCAGCCGCTACGGGCGAACTCCCACATCACGCGGTCGAACTTATCCATATCGGGCTCACGTCCGGCCTTCACATCATCGTAGATAAGCGACATCACATCGTTCTGACGTTTCTCGCTGGGATAGACAACCTCAACACCCGCAGCCTTACATTCGCGGCCGTAGACACCCGCGCCCACGGTTCCGTCGGTGCCCATGATGCCAATCTTGTGCACCGGCTCGGCCGGCATACTCAGGTTGGGGTCGAACTCGCACTCCCCCATCACCGCACCGGCCAGAGCATAGCGCACCGACTCACGCGGCATGTGGATAATCGGCACCTTCGTAAACGACTGGATCTGGTCGTAGAAGTAGTGCGACGTGTTGCAGGGAATGGCAATGTGCGCACAGCCCAGCGACTCGAGTGCCTGGGCGCACTCTTTCATGGTCGCCAGCAGCTTGGCATGCTCGCCGGTCTTAATGGCCAACGTGCGGTCGGGCATGGTCGACTTGGAGAGCACCACCATGTCGATATGTTCCTGATCGCAGGCAGCAGCCGTATGACGCACCACCTGGTCGTAGTAGTACGACGTGGCCTCGGCGCCCATGCCGCCGATAACTCCCAGCTTTTCCATCGCCGCCTCCTTGGTGACGCTTGCGCAATTGCGCGTATCATACCCGCGCCCGCCCGATGCAAACCGGACGGGCGCCGCGCTCATCTACTTGTAATACGTCTTGAACAGCTTAAAGTGGCGCAGCTTGGTGTGCCACATGCGCAGCCAGCGGTTAAAGACAAAGTCGCCCTTCATAAACGAAGGGTCGGCGCCCTTGCCTTCCTTGTCCAGGCGATGCACCTTAGCGCGCAGCTCGGGATCCTTGACGTACTTGTCGACGACGCCCATGGGGACGACCATCCACAGGGCCTCGTCCTGAGCCGTCACAAACTCCGGCTCAAACGGACGGTTGAACACATACTCGTCCACCACATACTTGGCAACGTTAAAGCCGCTGTTGGTAACGTAGTAGTTGCTGCGGCCCTGGCGCGTGTTGAAATCGAAGAACTTAAACGAGCCGTCGCGCTCGTCGTACTTTACGTCAAAGTTGGAATAGCCCACAAAGTGAAGGTCCTCGAGCAACTTGCGCACGCCGCCCATGAGCTCGTCGTTGGGCTCGGTAATGATACAGGCATGGTTGCCGACACCGTGGGGCTGATGCTCCTCGAGCAGCACATGGCCCAGGCACATCATGCGGACCTTACCGTTGCGGTCGGAATAGCTGGTGAGCACGCGCATGTACTCGTCGTTGCCGGGCACGCGATCCTGCAAGATCAGGTCGTCGGTGTAGCCGCTGGCATACGAATCGCGAATGACCTGTTCCAGCTCGGCGCGGTCGGCAATCTCATAGGCCTTCTTCTGGCCCTCGAACTCATGCTGCCACCACATGATGCCGTCGGAAGGCTTCAGAATCATCGGGTAAGGAAAATCGATCTGGTCGAGCACTTCGGCAGGCGCCTCACCCTGGGCATTGAGCATCGCCTTGGTAAAGGTAAACGTGTGCGGATAGGGCACGCCATGCTTCTCGCACAGCTCGTAGAAGATCTCCTTCTTCTGGCACTGCTCGAGCATGCTGTAGGGCGCGTAGGGAGCGACGATGTTATCCGCCAGCTCATGAGCATCTTTGGCCTGAGCCACGAGGGCAACATAGTTATCGCCACAGCCCACAAGGACAATCGTCTTGTCGGCATGCGCTTGGGCAATGCCGTTGACGGTTTTGAGCATCACGGGCATGGTGTCGATATCCACGTTGGGCGTGTAGTCGATAATCTGGCTGCGGTACGCGGGGCCCGTCTGATACTTGCCAAAGACCAGACTCTTGACCTGGTACTCCTCGTAGAAGGCGCGCGCCACCGAATAGGCGTTGATGTCGCCACCGAGCAGCACGGGAATGAACTCGCGCTCTGTAAATTGCAATGCCATGGAAACTTCCTATCATGAACTGCCCACACAACGGGCGGTCTTTGCGCAACTGATTTATTCTAGCGTGCCAAGCCGCCGGCGCCCAAAGCTCCACCGTATCTATGGCAGTCGACGTAATCGTCCAGCACGAAGACGGCGCTCACCGTTGTATGACAATGGGCAATGAACCTACCATTGTTGTAGGATTCAACATGTTGCCCGCCCCGTCGAAAGGTGCACCGTGCCCCAGGCTCATCCGATCAACAACCCCATCATTGACGCCGCAAAGCGCGAACTTGCGGATCGTGCCCAGACGGCAGCTCCCCTACGCACCGCAAACGATGCTTACAACGGGCCTGTCCGCATCGTCTCAATCAACACGTCGGAGCACAAAGGCACGCGTAAGTCACCCGTCGCCGACGGGCACGACACCGTCGTCGAGCAGTTTGGCCTCGCCTCCGATGCGCACGCCGGGCATTGGCACCGTCAGGTCTCCTTTTTAGCTGCAGAGTCTATCCAGACGGCGCAGGCGCGCGGGCTCGATGTGCACGAGGGCGACTTTGGCGAGAACTTCACCACCCAGGGTATCAACCTGCTCTCACTCCCCTTGGGCACGCAGCTCAAGCTCGGCAGCGAAGTACTCGTCGAAATCAGCCAGATCGGCAAAGTCTGCCATACCCGCTGTGCCATCTACTATCTCGCCGGCGACTGCATCTTTCCCCACGAGGGCGTTTTCGGCGTGGTACTAAAGGGCGGAGAGGTCCATACCGGCGACGAAATCCAGGTGGTCAAGCTCGGCGACGGCACTTGCTCGTTCACCCCCGCCGAGGCGCTCGAAGAGATTGAGCAGGCTCGCCAGGAGGGCACGCTGTAGTTGTAAAACCCCACGTTGAGATAGCTTTTACAGCCCAAAGTTCCTCTTAAACAGGCCCCCGTAACGTTAAAGTTGAACTCTATGGTTTCTCAACAATTCATCATAACTGCAGGTCAAAGCCAAAGCCTCAAGTTCAACTTGACCCTTTGGAACCTTTAAGGTTCAAGTTGAGGTCGAAAGCAGTAGTAGAATACCGTTCGAACCATAACCTACGATTGATTGCAGAGGGACTGGATGCAGCATTCGAATCATCGCACCGCAGCGCTCATTGCGTCGAAGCCGGCTCGTATCATCACGAGCGCCGCGCTCGCCGTTGCGCTGACGGCCTCGCCGATGCTCTCCCCCGTTGCGGCGTATGCCGCCTCGCAGGCAACGCAGGACCAGCTTTCCGCAGCCCAGCAGAAGATCGAAGCCGCCACGAGCGCCTACAACGACGCCCGCACCAAACTCGATGACCTGCAAAAGCAGATTGACTCCAATGAGGCAAGCATCGAGGAAATCGAGGCCAAGCTTCCCGAGCAGCAGGCCAAGGCAAGCTCCGCCATGCGCGATCTGTACAAGTATCAGAAGGGCACCAATCCCATCGTGAGCTTCCTGGTCAACGCACAGAGCCTGGGTGAGTTCATCACGACCTGCAAATACACCAACCAGATCACGAGCTCGAGCGTCGACGAGATCGAACAGCTCAATAACATGCAAACCGAACTCGAGCAGAACAAGGCTGAGCTCCAGCAGGCCAAGTCTCAGCTTGAGGCAGAGCAGAAAAACGCCGAGGATGCGCTGGCACAGGCCCAGCAGCTCCGCAGCGAGGCACAGGCAAAAGCCGAGCAGGAAAATGCCGCCGAGCTTGCCAAGCTTGAGGCCGATAAGGCCGCTGCCGCCGAGAAGCTCTCGGGCGAGGGCGTAAGCGGCAGCAATTCCAGCAGCCAGGCCACCAACACCAACACCACCATCGACACCACGGTGAACAGCTCCAATACTGGTAGCTCCGATTACGATTCGTTCATTAATGAGTGGACAGGCCGCATCGACAATTATCTCGCCGGCTCCCCCATGGCAGGCCAGGGCTATAACTTTGCCGTCGCCGCTTGGAATACCGGTGTCGACCCCCGTTGGTCCCCCGCCATCGCCTGCATCGAGAGCACAAAGGGTGCTTATTGCGCCAATTCTTATAACGCCTGGGGCTGGAGTGCACGTGGCGGCGGTTGGCGCAGCTTTGGCAGCTGGAGCGAGGGCATCTCCGCTCACGTTGCCTATCTGGGCGCCAACTACGGCTCCACCCTTACCCCGGCTGCGGCCAAAAAGTACTGCCCGCCCACGTGGCAGGACTGGTACAACAAAGTCGCCGCTCAGATGAACCGCATCTAAGTGCAACTGCAAAGGGCCCCAACGGGGCCCTTTTCTTTTAGGTAGCGGAGGTATCGACGACGCCGGTCGCATTGGCAACCGCGACTATGACGATCATGCATAGGAGCAGCACACCCAATGCCTTGAGCCAGAGTTTCGCGAGTTTCTTGCCGCGATAGCTGTCGAGCAGTGCGAATCGCCGACGAAGACGGCGCTTATCGAGCAGCGCAAAATGCATAAGCACCATAAGGCCATCGACAAAGAAAAAGTACTCGATTATAAGAAACCACGTCGGGTAGCTTTGGTTTGCTCCGGTGGGATGAAAGACAGCAAAGTGACTACCGGCAAAGAACACGAGCAGCGAGAAGCAGACGAGCGTATTCCAAATACGCCCCAGAGACTCCGGAACGCGAGAGAGCAGACCGCATGCAGCGGAGGCGGCAGGCCTAGGAAGCCCTGTGGGGTTCTGGAGCCCTTGGGGCGTCAACACCGTCTCCGAGGCCGGAGTACGGACAAGCACAGCCGCAGGAGGCCGCACGGGGCGACTCAGATCGTATGCCGCGCGCGTCGCCCGTCCCAACGCTTCCGCGCTCGCAAAACGCTTGGCCGGGTCGAGTGCCATCGACATGCAGACGGCATCGGTAAGTGAAGTGGGAATGCCGCGCGCCTCGCATTGCTCGCGCATGTCGAGCCCCGGTTTAGGGTCGACTCCCGTCAAGCAGAAGAACAACAGGGCGCCAAGTGCGTAGACGTCGCTGCGCACACTCGTCTGCCCAAACCCATACTGCTCAGGCGGCGCATAGGGTCGCGTGCCAAACTTGACGGTGTCGGCATCGGCGCCATCGCGCCATACGCGCGCGATCCCCAAGTCGATAATCACCAGCGATGAAAATGTCAGGCCGTCATCAGGCGTATAGTTGGCACCTGTCACGATGATATTCGACGGCTTGAGGTCGCGATGGATCACCGGCGCCGACGTCTCCCCCGCTATTGCAAAACCGGCGTGGAGCTCGCCCACGGCATCGCATAGGGCAGGATACAATTCACGCGCATAATCGGGGGTGGCTCCCAGACGGTCCACCAGCGCCCCGAGTGTCTCCCCTTCGATGTATTCCATAACCACGTTGAGCTCGTCGCCCACACGACGACAATCGACGATTCTGGGCAGGTGCTCAAAACGCCTGCCTGCCCGCTGAGCGGCAAATAGACGCTCGTATGCCCCTCCGATTTGAGCCGAAGCATCGATGCGTTTACGGACAAAGGGGCCGAGCGAACCACCGCCGGTTCCTTCAAAGTACACGAGCTCGGTTGTTTCAACGGACGAGCGCTTAAGTACACGCTCCACGCGATAGCTGTCGTCGCGATCGAGCGACGCCAGGTGCTCGGCAAGCGCTGCGGTCAGCTCGTCATCGGGATATGTTGGGGTCTGATTATCCATAGCCTCCATCATAGCGCAGGGCGCAGACGCCCTATGGCATCCGCGCCCCGTTCGTTTGCATCGTTGTTCGACAGCTCCGCCGGCTCAGATATCAGCCGCTAACTCACCGTCTCCTCGCCAAAGCGATACAGTTCCTCGTTGACCTTTTGGAGGCTGCACCCGCGATCGATGCAAAAGATGATAATCGCATCGCGGCGGTCCTTGCAGTTAAGGACGCTTACCCCGGCAGCCGTCAGCGCACGGTTGGTCTCCTTGAGTGTTAGCGCCATCGCAAAGGCAATCTGCAGCACCTTATTGCGACTCGGATGACGCGCACCGGTAAAGATCTGATAGCCAAAGGTCTCATTGAGATCAGCCATACGGACCACGCGCGAGCGCTCCAAGCCCTTTTCCTGCAGTAGCTGCTTCAGGTAGTCCGAAAGCGACGGGGCGGCAAAGTCGTGCTCCCTGATATAGCCATCGATGTTTGGCGCGTCGAGAAGTTCATTGAGCAACTCGTCAGTCAGCTTTTTATCGGACATACGACTTCACCTCCCCCAGTGCATGCAACATGCTAGAAACCGCTTACGTCCGAACGCTCCCAGCTAGCAACCTGGTCGGGAGACACCGTACCCAGCGCCTCGAACTTCCAGGAGCCGCCCGCCTTCAGATGATTGGTGTTTGCAAGAGCCGTTCCAACCTGGTTGCCATCGGCATCATACAGAACATATTCAATCTGAATGTAGCTCTTTTCCTTGTCCGTGTTATTGGTCAGGGTGCCCGTGATCTTATAGGTAAACTGATTGGAAGTGTCTTCAGCCTCGTCAGCAATGGTATACGGTTCTTGCGGTTCTTTTTGCTCCTCAGCCTGCCGTGTCGTCTCGGCAGGTTTTGCCGAATCGCTCGCAGACGAATCGGTTGAGTTGCCGCCCATAGAGCCCACGGCACCGACAATAACCAGCACCACGATGATGCCTAGGACAATCTTGCCGATTGGCTTCTTTCCCTCTTTTGCCATTATTCATCCTTCCTACGATCCGGCTACCGTGCCGGTACACAGCACATCGTAGGAAGGATTGAACTTGAATTCATTAGCTGAGAGCTAAGGCTGCGGTAAACGACCAATGCAGTTATCCAAACGCCGAGCAAACGCACTGCGCGCGACCGTCTGCTGGCAGTGCATCAACCCACCGTGACGGATTCCCCGGTAAAGGCACTGATCATCAACAGGACAAAGAAAACAAGGTAGCTGGCACTCAGCAGGTACGCAATGATCAGAAAGACGACCCAGCCGACATTGGTTTTACCGTCGGCACGGCGTTGCTCGCGATTGCGGCAGAGCCAAATCGTCACGCCGATGGCAGTGATAAACAGCACGAGCGCCGCCGCGGCAAGCCCGGCAAGCGCAAACATCACGCCAATGCTCACAGCAATAACCGGAAGCAGCAGCAAACCGCACCCGCATCCACCCGGACTATATACGGCAGACTGTCGGCGTCGCCTCATCGCCGCGCCACCCCCATCATCTTTGAGCACTACAGTGCGATAGCCTGCTGAACAGGAACGATCTTGTCGAGTTCCGGTTCGATCCGCCTTTTCTCGGCCTCAAGGTCAAACGCCACCTGAGCGCGCAGCCAATAACCATCCGTCAGGCCAAAATAACGGCAAAGACGGAGGTCGGTGTCGGCCGTCACGCGACGTTTTCCCAAGACAATCTGCCCGATACGCTGAGCCGGAATCCCAGTCTCTTTCGCAAGGCGATATTGAGAAATGCCCATGGGAACAAGAAACTCCTCTTTGAGAAGCTCACCAGGAGTCACCGGCGACAGCAAATCGGCCGAAGTCTCATCACTTGTGATAATCGACGATTTCGACATTCCAAGCCATCTCCTGTCTCCACTCAAAACAGACCCGATAGCGCTCGTTAACACGGATGCTATATTGACCGGCACGATCGCCCTTCAAAGCTTCCAGGCGGTTGCCCGGTGGAACGCGAAGATCATCAAGCGAAGCACAAACCTGCAGTTGGCGAATCTTCCTCAACGCAACACGCTCAAAGGGCACGAACCTCCTGACCCGCACACCCATGGCAAAGCGTTCGGTATCCTCATCTTTATACGATGCAATCATAGTATCGCCTTACGTTAGTAACGTCAAACCTTTCTATAGACTTACATCTCTATTATATCGTACGTTTGTTCGTGTTTTCTAGAACAAATAGTCCTTTGCGCCTTAGTCAAGCAAAAGCAATCGTTTGTAGACATCGAGGCCTTTGAGAAGAATCTCCTCGTCAAAGAGCATGGTATCGGTATGCAGAGCGCTCATCGCATAGGCTGGGCAGTCATCAGCGTCGATCGGGTTTTCTTGTCCTTCTGGCACGCCCGTGCCCAGCAAGAAGAACACGCCCGGCAGATGGCGCTGATAGAAAGCAAAGTCCTCGGCAATTAACAGCGGCTCGTCCACAAGTTGCAACTCGGGCAAGGCAGGCGCAATGTGGGCAAACAACTCGGGGTCGTTATCGACTGGCGGATAGCCCTCGGCAAAGTCGAGATCGTACGTACAGCCCGTTGCGGTGCACGCCTCGTCGAGCGCACGGCGTACGCCCTCGCGCGCACGGTCGAACATGGCGTCCGTAAACACACGCAAGCTACCGGCAACATGGGCCTCCCCCGCCACCGCATTGCAGACGGTGCCGGCCTGCAGCAGGCCAAACTTACCGATGCAGGGCTCATCGGCACCCAGCTCGTCCATCAGCTCGCGCTCGGCAACCAGGAACTTTGCCGCCGCCAGCGCTGCGTCATGTGATTCCTCGACTGGAACGCCGTAGGTCTTGGCGATATGGATGCTCGTGCCATGGATATGAATGTGCGTCTCGCTCGAGCGCGCCAGCAGCGGACCGGGACAGCTCGCCAGCGTACCGGCAGGAAGATCGGGCCACACGTGAAAGCCAAAGATGCGGTCGACCCCGTAGCGCTCGAACACGCCGCTCTCGCATACCGTCTTAGCGCCACCGGTTGTTTCCTCGGCCGGCTGGAACACAAAAAGCACGTTGCGCTTAATAACGCCCGGCTGCTCACGAATCGTACGGTCGACAAAAGTTGCCGCCGCGAGGGCCATAGCCATGTGCCCGTCGTGGCCGCACGCGTGCATCTTGCCGGGATGCGTCGAGGCAAAAGCGGCGCCCGTCGTCTCCGCAATAGGCAACGCATCCATATCGGCACGAATCGCCGTGGCATGCGAGGCACCCGTGCCAGCGTCGAAGAAAGCGCACACGCAACTAGGGCACGGATGGATCACCTCGCAGGCAAGCGGAGCGAGCACGCCCTCGATATAGGCGATAGTTTGCGGAAGATCGAAGTCGAGCTCCGGAATGCGATGCAGGTCGCGACGATAGCGACGGAGTTCTTGGAGCTCGGTCATGGGGATTCCTTTCATGGGGCAACTCAGTTGTCACCTATTGTGACGCAGGATTGTGGCGCCCTCGTTTCTAGCATGATGCTGCATTTTTTAAACGTTATATACGAATACTCTTGTTTGGTAAAGTGCAACGTGGTAGGGTCGTTACCACTTGATAGAGGCGCGGGCACGAAGAACCGCGGGCGAGCCGGCAGGCTTTGACCCCGTGGGGAGGCGAAACCCGCCGAACTGGGCTTTTCGGGCACGAACAACCTGGTGGGCCTGTGGGAAACACCCACAGGACTGTCTGCAGCAATGCGGGAGCGCTATCCGGACATTGGGTCCACGCTATGCGGATTCGATGCGCAGATGGCGCCGTCTGGATAGCGAGGTTTACGGGACATGGCATTGACCCCCAACGAGGCATATGCGGCCAAGCAGCCGTTTGTGGACAAGGAGACACTCGAGCATATCGTCGAGCAGTTCCCCACGCCGTTTCATCTATACGACGAGGCGGGCATCCGCCGCAACATGCAAGAAGTGCGCGACGCCTTTGCATGGAACCCGGGCTTTAAGGAATACTTTGCCGTCAAGGCCAACCCCAACCCGGCGCTCATCTCCATTCTCAACGAATACGGCTGCGGCTGCGATTGCTCGAGCTATACCGAGCTCATGATCGCCCGCTCACTGGGTATCACGGGACACGACATCATGTTCTCGTCCAACGACACACCGGCTGCCGACTTTGAGCTCGCCGACAAGCTGGGTGCCATCGTCAACTTTGACGACATCAGCCACATCGGGTTCTTTGAGCGCGTTGCGGGGCCCATCCCCAAGACGGTCAGCTGCCGCTTTAATCCAGGCGGCCTGTTCCAGCTCTCCAACGGCATCATGGACAACCCGGGCGACTCCAAATATGGCATGACCACCGAGCAGCTCTTCGAGGCCTTCCGCATGCTCAAGGCCAAGGGCGCCGAGGACTTTGGCATCCACG
The DNA here is from genome assembly GCA_959028445.1 of uncultured Collinsella sp. Classification (GTDB taxonomy): domain Bacteria; phylum Actinomycetota; class Coriobacteriia; order Coriobacteriales; family Coriobacteriaceae; genus Collinsella. The sequence goes on from CAUFRY010000011.1 coordinate 34,737, forward strand.
CATTCCTTGCCAGCAACACTGTCACCAACGACTACTACCCCAAGCTCGCGCGCATCCTCTTTGAGCTTGCCGTACGCCTGGAGCGCGAGACCGGCGCACACGTCGCCTTCATCAATCTGTCCGGCGGCGTCGGCATCCCCTACCTGCCCGAGCAGCAGACCAACGACATTCGCGCCATCGGCGAGGGAGTACACGCGGCATACGACGAGATCCTGGTTCCCGCCGGCATGGGCGATGTGGCGATCTGCACCGAGATGGGCCGCTTTATGATGGGCCCCTACGGCTGCCTGGTCACCAAGGCCATCCACGAGAAGCAGATCTACAAGGACTATATCGGTGTCGATGCAAGCGCCGTCGATTTGATTCGCCCTGCCATGTATGGCGCCTACCACCACATTACGGTAATGGGTCAGCCGGGCGGCGCCGACAAGGCCACAGCGTCCGTCACGAACACCTATGACATCACGGGCAACCTATGCGAGAACAACGACAAGTTCGCTATCGATCGCGAGCTGCCGCATATCGACATGGGTGACCTGCTTGTAATCCACGATACCGGTGCGCATGGCTACTCCATGGGCTACAACTACAACGGACGGCTGCGCTCGGCCGAGGTCCTGCTGCGCCCCGATGGCGCGGCCGACCTCATCCGCCGCGCCGAGCGCCCGGGCGATTACTTTGCCACGCTCGACGTGCTGCCGTGCGGCCGAGAGCTGCTGGCCAAGTCGCGCGCCGAAAGTGCACGCCGTCGCGCCAAAGACGAGCGCTTGGCAGTCGCAGCTCAATGGAACAAACGCATCCAGATCGCAGAGGCGAAGGGGAAGAACATGGACATCCGCAATCTCGAGGGCTCAACCGTCGCCCTAGTTACGCCGTTTAAAAAGGACGGCAGTGTCGACTTTGACGCGCTTGGGCGCCTTATCGATTTCCACCTGCAAAACGGCACCGACGCCATCCTCACCCTAGGCACCACCGGCGAGAGCGCCACGATGACCGACGACGAGGACAACTCCGTTGTCGCCGCGGTGGTCAAGCAAGTTGCAGGACGCGTCCCCGTCATCGCCGGCTCGGGCTCCAACTCCACGCAGACCATGCTCACCAAGTCGCTTACTTACCAGGGCTTGGGAGCCGACGGCCTGCTGCTCATTACCCCCTACTACAACAAGTCTAACGAAGAGGGTATCTATCAGCACTTTAAGACCGTAGCCGATGCCGTGGACATTCCCTGCATCCTGTACAACATCCCCGGTCGTTGCGGCTGCGGTATCAGCGAGCACAACGTAGAGCGCCTGGCCGCACATCCCAACATCATGGGTATTAAGGAAGCCTCGGGCGACGTCGCCTACGCGGCCAAGATCGCTCACCTGCTGTCAGACGACTTCCGCATGTACTCGGGCGAGGACGCGCTTACCGTGCCGCTCATGAGCCTGGGCGCCTCGGGCACCATCAGCGTGTGGGCCGATGTTCAGCCGCAGCTCGTGCACGACATGTGCCACGCCTATTTGGACGGCGACGTGGAGCGCGCCCGCGATATCCAGATTGCCGGTCAGCCGCTCATCAATGCCCTCTTTAGCGAGGTCAACCCCATCCCCGTTAAGGAAGCGCTCGCCCAGATGGGCATGATCGAGGCAAACTACCGTATGCCGCTGTGCCCCATGGCAGACGACACGCGATCCGCACTTACCGATGCTCTGAAGGGAGCTGGTCTGCTTGATTAAGACCGTCATTATGGGAACGGGCCGCATGGGCTCGCTCATCCGCACCACCGCCGAAAGCATTGTCGATGCCGCCGGGCAGCCCGTTTTTGATATCGTGGCCCAGATTGGCTTCGATTTGAGCGAGCTCGAGAACGCACCGGCTGCCGATGTGATTATCGACTTCTCGAACGTCGCGACCTTCGACGCTGTCGTCGCCTATGTCGAGCGCACGGGCGCGGCGTTGGTCTCAGGCACCACAGGCTACACCCCCGAGCAGATGGACCGCCTGCGTGAGCTGGGCCAGAACACCCGCGTTATGCACTCGGGCAATTACTCCATCGGTATCGCAGCCCTGCGCCATCTGGTAGCGCAGGCTACACGCGAGCTGCCCGGCTTTGACTGCGAAATCGTCGAGACGCACCACAACCAAAAGGTCGATGCCCCCAGCGGCACTGCCAAGCTACTGCTCGATGCCGTCGTCGAAGCTGAGCCCGAGGCAGGCTACCACCCCGTCTATGGCCGCGAGGGCATGTGCGGCGCGCGTGACCCCAAGGAGATCGGTATGCACTCGCTGCGCGGCGGCACCGTCGCCGGCGTGCACGAGGTAAGCTTTTTCGGCCAGGACGAGGAGGTCACGCTCACCCACCGCGCCACGAGTCGTCAGATCTTTGTCAACGGCGCCTTGGCAGCCGCGCAGAAGCTCGTCACCCGCGAACCCGGCTTCTATACGTTCGACCAGGTCATGTTTGTCTAACCAGGTGTCAACCGAATCCGCCCAAAGGAGAGATAGCAAATGAGTAACGCAGCCGAGATGGATGCACAGAAGATTATCAACTACATCGCCACCGCGCCCAAAAAGACGCCCGTCAAGTTGTACGTGCGCGAGAAGCCGGGCATGAAGGTTGCTTGGGGCGACGCACATGTCTACGGCGGTCGTCGCGGCAAGACCGTCTTTGGCGACTGGGATGAGCTTAAGGCCATCCTGGACGCCAACGCCGATTCCATCGATTACTACGACGTGGAGAACGATTGCCGCAACTCCGCCGTGCCCATGCTCGACCTTAAGGGCATCAACGCCCGCATCGAGCCGGGCGCGATCATCCGCGACCGCGTCGAGATTGGCGACCGTGCCGTCATCATGATGGGCGCCATCATCAACATCGGCTCCGTTATCGGCGAGGGTTCCATGATCGATATGGGCGCCGTGCTAGGCGGCCGCGCCACCGTGGGCAAGAACTGCCACATCGGCGCTGGAACCGTGTTGGCAGGCGTCGTTGAGCCCGCAAGCGCCACGCCCGTCATCATCGAAGACGACGTCATGATCGGCGCCAACGCCGTGGTCCTGGAGGGCGTACGCGTGGGCAAGGGCGCTGTTGTTGCCGCCGGCGCCGTGTGCGTCGAGGATGTCCCCGCCGGTGCCGTCGTGGCCGGTGTCCCCGCCCGCGCCATCAAGATGCGCGACGAGAAGACCGACAGCAAGACCGGCCTGGAAGAGGGCCTGCGCCAGCTTTAATAGTTACGGCGTTTTACCAAACGCCGTAACGACCCGACGCTGCAAACGCCCCTAGGCGGCAATCTGACGTTCAATCGTCGGGCATGACCAGAAGGTCAATGCCCTCCTCTTTCGCGTCACCTTGCTCGCCTAGGGGCGTTTTCGCTGACGTGTGCTCAACCTGCGGGGTAATGTCAGCAACCAAGCCGAAAACAAAAAAGGCCGAAGTCCCGAAGGGCTTCGGCCTTTGCTTTCTCGCTGTAGGCGCAACGCAACTTATCGATTCTCGATGCTACCGATATTTTTGAGCTCGATGGAGATGAGGCCGTTAGGCTCATTGACGAACTCGATGTACTCGGAGTTGGAACCCATCTCGGCCGGGAAGCTGATCTCGATGCCCGTGTCGGTACGGATCTTGTGATTGCGCACCGCCGCGCGTTCGACCTGCTTGCGCTCCACGGGCACACGCTCAGGCACCTTCTCCTCGGTCAATGCCGCGCGCACGCTCTCCTTGATAACCGGTTCGTCCTCAAAGACCTCATCGACGATATCCCAAGGCGGCAGCTCCTCGTCATCCTCAACCTTCTCGGCAACGGCGGCTTTGACCTTAGCGAGCGCTACAGCCGTGTTGGCGCCGTGCTCTTCAGCGACCTCCTCGACCACGCGCGTCACCGTGTCGATGACCTCCTTACCCGAAACGCCCGTGTCACATTGCAGCAGGCCATCGGGAATGAGCATGCGGTCCTCGCCGGCGATCTTGCGTTTCTTGTCCACATAGCCGATCTCCATGGTGCTCGCGCGCACGATGGCATAGCTCGGCACCTTTTGCGAGGGGTTCGGCAGAATGGCGTAGTGGCGCGCGATGTCGTTGCGCACCTCCCCCTCCTCGCGGCCCACTTCGTGCATAAAAGCCTGCTTGGAGCCCAGCAGCATCACGGCAAACCAGCGGGCATCCTCATCGTCGTCAAAATCGGCCACGAGCACGTCGGTGGACTCGGCTTTCTCGGCTTTGGTGAGCTCGGAGGAGATAAACTCCGCAATCTGCTGCGACAGGTCCACGAACTCGCGCTCGCCGAAGAAATAGCCCTTGAGCTCGCCGCCAAACGCAGAGTTCTCGGCAAACGTGGCACGTTTATTGTCGGCCGAGGTTCGTGCGCGGCGCAGATGCGTGGTCACGAAGTTGCGCACGGTACGGCTTTCGATATCGAGCTCGCGCTGGCTCATAACGTTAACGGCAGAGTCAAAGTCCAGGATATGCAGAATCGCGTGATTGATTTTCATATACGGCATTCCGTTCTAGATCGATTTCGGCACGAACCAGTATAGCGGTCGAGCCCGCCCCAAGCGCATCGAAGATTGCTGCATTGGGGCCAGGTTTCTCTGCACCAATGGTTAACGCAGGAGCTCGGACTGCCAGGCCTCGAGTTGTTCTGCCAGACTCTTACCGGCAGCGGACATGTCGATCTGAGGGCGTTTGGGCAGCAATGCACATCTAAGAATTGCCGCGATGGTCTGCGAAACAAAATGGCGCGTATCCTTGTCAAAGCCTTGGGCGGCCCGGAGCATCACAGGCAGGTTCTCGCGCATGTTCCCGGCGATATCCGCAAAACGTTCGGCGCCCGTAGCCTCAAACACGGAGAACAACGCATCTACAAAACGCTCGCGCTCGCCAGGTGACACTGCAAGCAGCATCTCGCGAATAGAGCCATCAACATATCGCGCGCCAGCAGACAGGCGTTCGCAATACACAAAATCGCAGCCGTCGACCACCCAGCTAAAGGGATTGTGTTGCAGCAGGCTAAACTCGGTGCTTTCGACGATAGCGTAATCCTCTTGCGTCTCGAACATCATGCCGAAGATCGAAGACTGGGGCAGGGTTTTATCAATACGACCAGAAAGGCTCGCAAAGGCGTCTCCGTTCAGAAACTCCTCGACAAAGCCAGGGCCATCGTGGGAGAAGACCAGCTCAATCCGGTTGCGAGCACCGCTTGAGCACATCGCTGCACCATACACAGCCAGATTTCCGCCCTTGGAATGGCCTCCGCACAAGAGCGGCCCGTCAATCGCATCCGCCGCCTCGTCCACATAACGCGCCGCGGATTCCTGGGCCGGCACAGGACACCGGAACGCCATGTTAAAGTCCTCTTTCCAGCCCACAATCGTGCTGTCGGTCCCCCGGAAGGAAAGATAGCTAAACCCCGCCGGAAACCGGAACGCCATGGCTGCAAACTGCTCTGTCGCCACCACATCGCTCACGGCACGATAGCCGCAAACGTGCACGCCACGGTAGCGAGGGCTTGCTGCCACGGCCTCCAATAAGGCCCTGCTCCCCTCTGGATCCCACAAGTCGTCAATCATGTCCCGGTAGCACTCGGCACGCAGCAGCTCGCGTACGTCTAGGCCCTGCCAGTTCGTCAGCTCTGCCATATCACCCGGCAAACGCAAATAGGACAACCACGCAAAGACCAGGCTATCCACCGCGCAGAACGGCCGCTCCTCAAACGGATCAAACGCCGTCTGGGCATAGGTCAAAAAATTAGGCGAATCCGACATGGCCCTCCCATCAACCATGGTGTATAGGGATGGTGCATTGGGGTCAGGTTACTTTGCACCAAAAAGGCGCCCGGGCCGTGTGGACCCGGACGCCTTCATTGTAGCTTTTCGCTCTAGCGAGCTTGATTTAGCAGGAGAAGTCGACGCTGTCGATGATGTCCTTAAGGGCCTTTGCAGAGACGGTGAGCTCATGCTGCTCGTCATCGTTCAGCGGCACGGGAACGCGGCAAACGACGCCGTCGCGGCCAACGACCGTCGGCATGGAGATGGCCAGATCGGACAGGCCGTACTCGCCCACCATGAGCGAGGAGACAGGCAGAACGGTCTGCTCATCGCGCATGACGGCGGTGCAGATACGCTTGACGGCCATGGCGACGCCATAGTAGGTGGCGTGCTTCTTCTCGATGATGGTGTAGGCGGAGTTCTTGACGTCCTCGGCAATACGCTTCTCGGCGGCTTCGTGCTCCAGGTGGCCGTGAAGCTCGCAGAAGGTGTTCAGCGGAACGCCGGCAACCTGAGCGCTGGACCAAGCGACAAACTCGGAGTCGCCGTGCTCACCCATGACATAGGCCTGAACGTCGCGCGGGTCAACCTCGACGTGGGCACCAAGCATCTGCTGCAGGCGACCGGTGTCGAGCACGGTACCGGAGCCGATGACATGGCCCTCGGGCAGGCCGGACATCTTGATGGCGGCATAGGTCAGAACATCGACCGGGTTGGAGACGATGAGCAGAATGCCGTCAAAGCCGGACTTCTTAATCTCGGGGATAATGGACTTAAAGATGTTGACGTTCTTGTTGACCAGGTCCAGGCGGGTCTCACCGGGCTTCTGGGCAGCGCCAGCGGTGACGACGATCATGGCGGCGTCGGCGACATCGGAATAATCGCCGGCGTAGATCTTCATCGGCTCGGCAAACGTCATGCCGTGCGCGATATCCAGGGCCTCGCCCTCGGCGCGGTTCTTGTCCACGTCGATGAGGACCATCTCAGAGAACAGACCACTCTGCATCAGCGCGAACGCCGAAGACGAACCGACGAAACCGCAGCCGACAATAGCGACCTTCTTCTCGTTAACCATTAGAAACTCCCATCTCTCTCCACAAACAAGCCGCCCGGGAACGACCCGAGCGGCTTGCCGTAATCCCAATACATCCAATCGGGACTTTGATTATGCTCCTATTCGCAGCCAAAAATCGACCGTTTACCGAAATTGTTTGCAGAATTCGTAAAATAACTGCACGAAATCGGTTTCGAGCTATTGACGAGCCGAGACAACTTTCTAATACAGGCCCGCCTCGCGAATGGCCTCGACAGCCAAAGCGATCTGATCGGGCGGCAGGACCAGCGCCATGCGCACGTGTCCCTCGCCCGAAGGACCAAAGCTCGCGCCCGGCGTCACCACAACGCCGGCCTTCTCCATGAGCTCCTCGCAAAACGCCATGGAATCGGTGCGACCGCCAGGAAGCTTGGCCCACACAAACATAGAGCCATGCGCGTTGGGACGCTCCCAGCCCAGGCCCTCAAGACCGTCGCACAGAGCATCGCGGCGCTCCTGGTACTTCAGACGCTGCGCCTCGACCTCATCGCGCGGACCGTTCAGGCAAGCGATAGCAGCCTTCTGGATCGGGAAGAACATACCGAAGTCGATCTGGCCACGCAGCTTGGCAAAGGCCGAGACCACATCCTCGCGACCGACCAAAAAGCCGATGCGCGCACCGGTGACGTTAAACGACTTGGAAAGCGAGAAGAACTCAACGCCCACCTCGAGCGCGCCGGGATACTGCAAGAAGCTGCCGCCCGGCTCGCCGTCGAACACAATGTCCGAGTATGCGTTGTCGTGGACGATCAACAGGTCGTGCTCGTGGGCGAAAGCGATGATCTCCTCGTAGATCTCGGGCGTGCCCACCGAGCCCACCGGATTGGCGGGCAGTGACACGATCATGTACTTGGCACGGTCGGCCACCTCGGGATCGATGCCCGCCACATAGGGCAAGTAATTGTGCTCGGCAACCAGCGGATAGTACTCGAGCTTGGCATCGGCAATCTTAGCGCCCGCCTCAAAGACCGGATAGCACGGATCGGGAACCAGAATGGTGTCACCCGGATCGAGCAGGGCCAGGCCCAAATGGCCCACGCCCTCCTGCGTGCCGTTGCACGACTGCACCATGGACGGCGTAATGCCCGAAACGCCAAAGCGGCGCTCATAGTAATCGCACACGGCTTGCTTGAGTTCGGGCAGGTCGCGCAGGGCGTACTTCCACATCTCGGGATCCTGGGCGGCTTGCGTGAGCGCCTCGACCACATGGTCGTACGGCTTAAAGTCGGGCGTGCCCACGCTCATGTTGTAAATGGTCTTGCCCTGAGCCTTCAGCGCGAGAAGCTTGTTGTTGAGCGAAGCGAAGACCTCCGCGCCAAAGCGGTCGAGACGCTGCGATGCCTGCATGGTGCCACCTTTCGATATAAAAAACGCGGCGCTCCGACAAGAGCGCCGCGCGATACGGGCCATCAGATTGCAAAAGTGTAACGCTTGCAACCCCCGCATTGGTTCAATTTAGCCAACCTTAGTCAATTGGATTGAGCGCGTCGATCTGCGCAAGCCACAGACGCGAACTGGCGTCACTCGGCATACGCCAATCGCCGCGCGGGCTGAGCGTCACCGAGCCCACCTTGGGACCATCGGGCAGGCAGCTGCGCTTAAACTGCTGGGCAAAGAAGCGACGATAGAACGCACGCAGCCACGTGTGGACGGTCTTGGCGTCGTAGACACCCTCGAAACTCTTGAGCGCCATGCGGTAGATCTTGCCCGGCTCAAAGCCAAAACGCAGCAGGTAGTAGAGGAAGTAGTCGTGCAACTCGTACGGGCCCACCAAATCCTCAGTCTTCTGCGCAATCTCGCCGTCGCCCGTGGGCGGCAGAAGCTCGGGAGATACCGGCGTATCGAGGATATCGAGCAAGACCTCGGCAATACGCCCGCCAAAGACATCAGCCGCATAGCGCACCAGATGGCGCACAAGCGTCTTGGGCACGCTCGCATTGACGGCATACATGCTCATGTGGTCTCCGTTATAGGTAGCCCAGCCGAGCGCCAGCTCCGACAGATCGCCCGTACCGATGACAAAACCGCCAGCCTGGTTGGCCAGATCCATCAGAATCTGCGTGCGCTCGCGGGCCTGGCTGTTCTCGTAAGTCACGTCCTGCACGGCAGGATCGTGCTCAATGTCCTTGAAGTGCTGCTCCACGGCCGCGTGGATCGAAACCTCGCGGAAGCTCACACCCAGGTCGCGGGCGAGCGACTCGGCATTCGACTTGGTGCGATGCGTCGTGCCAAAGCCGGGCATGGACACGGCCGTGATACCGGTGCGCGGCAGCCCCAGCGCATCAAAGGCGCGCACGGTCACAAGCAGTGCCAACGTGGAGTCCAGGCCGCCCGAAAGACCGATGACAGCCGCCTTGGTACCCGTATGGGCAAGGCGGGTCTTGAGGCCGGCGGTCTGCAGGTCGAGGATGGTCTCGCAACGCTCGGCCAGGTCGCCATGGTCGGCCGGCACAAAGGGCGCGCGGGGGAAGACACGGTCGATGTCGCAGGCGTTGCGCAGGACGGGAGCCTCGGAGAGTGTGCTCTCAAAAGAGAACTCAACGGTCGTGGCCTCCGGCGCATCGTCCGCGCGCGCCCACGTCGTCGAGCGGCGGCGCTCGGCAACCAGACGGTCAAGATCGATATCGGCGACGGCCATATCGCAGGTAAGCAGTTTGGTGGCGGCGAGCTTGGAGCCATTTTCGTAGATAAGGTTCTCGCCCGCAAAGACCATATCGGTCGTGGACTCGCCCTCGCTCGCGTCCGCATAGGCATAGGCGCAGTACAGGCGTGCGCTTTGGTTAGAGATAAGGCTGCGGCGATAGTCTGCCTTGCCGATGATCTCGTCGGAAGCAGAGGGGTTGAGGATCACCGTAGCGCCGGCAAGCGCCATCTCGGTCGAAGGCGGCGCCGGTACCCACAGGTCCTCGCAAACCTCAACGCCCAGCACCATATCCTCGGCACCCTCATCACAGCAGCGGTAGACAAGCCCCGAACCCAGCGGAACCGGACCCCGACCGGCAAACTCGACCCACACAGGATCTGCGGGCGCCGGAGCAAACCAGCGGCGCTCGTAGAACTCGCCATAGTTGGGCAGATACTTCTTGGCCGTGAGGCCCAAAAGCTCGCCCGCGCAGCACACGGCGGCGCAGTTGTAGATATTCTCGGCAACTGCAACGGGAAGACCGATGGTAAAGACAATCGGCAGCTCACGGGTTTCATCGAGAACATGTGCCAGCGCGGTCTCGCAGGCATGCAGCAGCGTGCGGTTATGGAACAGATCGGCCGCGGTATAGCCGGTCAGGTTAAGCTCGGGCAGTACCAGCGCGCGAACGCCACGCCCGGCAGCATCGCGAACAGCCGCCAGCGCAACCTCGGCATTGCCCTCGACATCGGCCACGCGAATCCGCGGCGAGGCCGCCGCCACACGCAAAAAGCCATCAGACTGAGAAAGGTGAAGATTCATAAGAATGCTCCCGTGCGTAAACGCTATTCAACACAATTAGCAAGCCCTATTGTAGTTCAACCGCCGGGTGTAACCGCATCCCACCAACTTGGTGAGCAATTGATGAGTTGATGGTATCTGTTAAATGTCACGTACGATTCACATCTGGTGGGTACCCTGATGGCTACACGAAACGAAGCAGATTTACACCGGGAGGACCCCGTATGACAACCAAGTACACCGACGCGCCGCGCACGCGCGTCATGACGCCGGCATCGCTCAACAACGGCGTACACGAGAACCATTCCATTGGACAGACCATGGCCATCGCGCCCAAAAAGGGCCTGTTCGACGACATTTCCATTCCCCAGATCATCGCCGGCGCCGCAGCTGCCGCCACGAGCGTGGCGCTTGCTTCAAAGATCGGCATTGCCGGCTCGGTGATTGGTGCCGCTGTGAGCTCAGTCATCACTGTTGTGTCCTCGCAGGTCTATCGCCACTTTATCTCCGCCAGCGCCGAAGCAATCAAGGGCACGCATGCCGCTGTCGACTACCCTGCCGGCGCCTACGAGCCCGTTGAGCCCGATGTCGAGGAGCACCTAGGTGGCGCCGCGACCACGCAGGAGATGCGCCAGGTTGCGGGACGCGCGACCACGGCGCGCGTCGCCCCCAACAGCCTGCGCGCCAAGGCGGCGGCAGAGCGCAGCCAGACACAAAAGAAGGTCATCGTCTTCTCGATCGCCATCGCCATCGTCGCGGTCATCGCCTGCGCCGGCGCCATCCTTATCACCACTGCCGGTGAGGGTCTGGGCGAGCGTCCCGAGCCAATCCTGTCGTCGCGCACGACCGAGAGCGATGCAAATGGCAACACCCAGTCGCAGGATCAGCAGGCGCAGACGGACGATACGCAAGACAGTTCTACCTCTGCCAATTCGTCCTCGAACACCCAAAACCAATCGCAGGGCACCGATTCCTCTACGGCCAACAGCAGCACGCCGTCCGGCACGACCGACTCAAGCCAAACGACTGGCGGTTCGCAGCCGAGCACGGGCGGCCAGACGAGCGACACCACTTCGGGAACGGGCACAGCAGACAGCAACAACACCAACAGCTCGAACAGCTCGAGTGGAACCGCGTCCGGCACGGCATCTGACAACTCGAGCCAAGGCACGGCATCGGGCAACTAAGTACATTTGCCTCTCATAGATAACCGACCTGTACAACGGGCGCGAATCGAAAGCGGTTCGCGCCCGTTTGCCTTGGGCGCCGCCATGGCGAACGCTATGCGATGGTAAGATGCTTTACATGTGTAAAGAGGAGATTTGCCATGAGCAAGACAATAGTTAGGCCCACGCTTTCGCTGGGCAACCACATCTATCTGTATCGCCTGCTGCGCGACGCGATTGGGTGCGGCAAGCAAACGTTTATGACACAGGTCGAGGAGGCGCTCGCCGCCGGCGACATGACCGCTTATGACCTGGGCTTTGAGTCCACGCGTGAGCTGCTCGAGGAGCTCGACGACTGCATTAAGCTGACCGTCTTTAAGGGCGGTCGCCTGTATGCCACCGTCATCGCCAACGAGGCTTGGGATGCCGCCCTTGCCAAGGGCGAGGACAAGCCCAAGGCAGCCAAGGGAGCCAAGCAGTCCTACAAAAAGAAAAAGCGCGGCGAGAAGGACCTCAAGGCCGTGCGTCCCAAGCACGTTAAACGTCCCAAGCCAGAAACCATGGTTGAAGCCGTGCCGGAGCCCGAGCCCGAGGCAGAGATCGAAGTCGCTATTGAGGTAACAGCAGAAACCGAAATCACCGCCACGACCGATCCCGAAGTCATATCTGAGCAGGAAACCACTGCGGAGCTCAACGAAGCTCCCAAGTCGACAACCGAAGAAGCCGCTGACCAGCCCGAGACGTCTGCATTCCAAAACAGCGATGTCTTTGGTGACAAGGCCGAGGACGATCAGTCCGACGAGCCCGCAGATCAAGACGCTACCGAGTCGGCGCCGGAGCCCGAGGCACCGCAGCCCGCCATCTCGCTCACGGTCGTCTATGACCCCGAGAACGCAAACGCCGGCATCACCACCATGGCATCCACGCCCATCGAGGCAAAGTCGAGCGTCGAGAATCAGAGCGCTCCGCAAGTCGAGTTCGACACCGCGACCGCAGACGCACCTGCCATCGTCGAACCCGCAGATTCCGCGGCGATGCCGAAAGCGGACACCGAATCAGTACTCGGCGCCGAACCCGCGCCCGTCATCGAGGTGACGCCCGTCAATGAGCAGGCCTTCGCACCGACGATGGTACCGGCCCCCGCACCCGTAGCGCCCGCCATCCCCGAGGACTTCCCCATCGATTTCGCAACCGAGGTCTTCTGCCCCGGCCCGCTTCTGCACCAGCTGTCAACCTATCTCCCCTACGGCGCCGACACGCTCGGCATCGTCGGCGAGTACTACTGGATCGCCCGCGAGCGCGGTACCATCGAGGCCGCGCGAAACCGCGCAAGCTTCCCTCTGCGCTACACGCAAGCCGGCGAGCGCCACGAAGTCACCGTGCGCATCCGCCGCAACACCACCGGCGGTCTCGGAGCCGCCTGGACCATCGATAAAGTCGAAGAACCCGAGCAGTAACGACAAACGGCTCAAATCCAAATCAGGATTTGAGCCGTTTTTATTTGTTGATGTTGCGTAACCAACAGCGAGCGGGCCGCAAGTGCCCCAGGTTGCCGTGAAAGAGGAGCGACGCGTACTTCGGTACGCGAGCGACGGCTTGAACGGCAAGATGGGGTGCTTGCGGCCCGCGCAGCGTCGAGCAGTTACGCGGTTTGGAAAACCGCGTAACGATCTAGTCGCGCGTGAGCTTGCGGTGGATACGATGCGGCTGGGCTGCGTCCTCGCCAAGGCGCTCGATGCGGTTGGCCTGATAGGCCTCGAAGTTGCCCTCAAACCAATACCAGTTGCCCGGATTCTCGTCGGTGCCCTCCCACGCCAGAATGTGCGTGGCGACGCGGTCCAGGAACATACGGTCGTGGCTAATGACCACCGAGCAGCCCGGGAACTCGAGCAGTGCCGCTTCGAGCGAGGACAGCGTCTCGACGTCGAGGTCGTTCGTGGGCTCGTCGAGGAGCAGCAGGTTGCCGCCCTGCTTGAGCGTAAGCGCCAAGTTCAGACGGTTGCGCTCGCCACCGGAGAGTACGCCGGCGCGCTTCTGCTGGTCCTGGCCCTTAAAGCCAAAGCTCGCCACATAAGCGCGGCTCGGAACCTCGGTCTCGCCGACCATCATATGGTCCAAGCCATCCGAGACGACCTCCCACAGGTTCTTATCGGGGTCGATGCCAGAACGGTTCTGATCGACATAGGAGATCTTGACGGTCTCGCCCACCTCGAGCTCGCCCGAAGTCAGCGGCTCCAGGCCCACGATGGTCTTGAACAGCGTGGTCTTGCCCACACCGTTGGGGCCGATGACACCCACGATACCGTTGCGCGGCAGGGTGAACGATAGGTCGTCGATGAGCACACGGCCATCGAACTCCTTGTGCAGGTGATGAGCCTCGAGCACCTTGTTGCCCAGACGCGGGCCCACGGGGATGCGGATGTCGGTCCAGTCGAGCTTCTGGCTTGCGCGGGCCTCGGCCTCCATCTCCTCGTAACGAGCCAGACGAGCCTTGTTCTTGGCCTGGCGAGCCTTGGGCGAGCTGCGTACCCACTCGAGCTCGGCCTCCATGCGCTTGGCGAGCTTGGCGTCGCGGTTGCCCTGCGCCTCGATACGGGCGGCCTTGGTCTCCAGATACGTGGAGTAGTTGCCCTTGTAGGGATAAAGGTGACCGCGGTCGACCTCGCAGATCCACTCGGCAACGTTATCCAGGAAGTAGCGATCGTGCGTGACGGCAAGCACCGCGCCCTGGTAGTTGTGCAGGAAGTGCTCGAGCCACAGGATCGACTCGGCGTCCAGGTGGTTCGTGGGCTCGTCGAGCAGCAGCAGGTCGGGAGCTTCGAGCAGCAGCTTGCACAGGGCCACGCGACGGCGCTCGCCGCCGGAAAGTACGTTGACCGGCATGTCGGAATCGGGCAGCTGCAGGGCGTCCATGGCCTGGCCGAGCTTGGAATCGATATCCCAGCCGTCAGCGGCGTCGATCTCGTCCTGGAGCTTGCCCATCTCGGCCATGAGGGCGTCCATGTCGCAGTCCGGGTCGCACATCTCCTCGCCGATCTTGTTGAAGCGATCGACCTTGGCAATCATGTCGCCAAACGCCATGCGCACGTTCTCGATGACGGTCTTGTCGTCGTCGAGCGGCGGCTCCTGCTGCAGGATGCCCACGGTGTAGCCGGGAGTGAGCCTGGCATCGCCGTTGGAGACCTCCTCGATGCCGGCCATGATCTTGAGCAGGGTCGACTTACCCATGCCGTTGGGACCCACGACGCCGATCTTGGCACCGGGGTAGAAGCTCAGGGTCACGTCGTCAAGGATTACCTTGTCGCCATGGGCCTTGCGAGCCTGATACATCTGGTAGATAAACTCCGCCATATGTCTGTTCTATCCTTTCTACCTGCTGTTTCCCTATTCTTGATTCGCTTTAGTGGAAACGAAATGAGGGAACCAGCTCTGAAACGTAACGAAAAAGGGGCATGGTTGCCCACACCCCCTAATACTACCTGGGAAAAGTCCCCCGGAACATACTATGAACTGCGTACGCTAGTTTTCCGCAACCTTAACGAGCGGCTCGCTGCGATTTGCGCCACAACAGATACGAGTAGACGTAGACGGCTCCAACCGAACCAAACGCCAGAACCGCAATCACCGCGGCGACGACTTCACTCGAAAGCACGCTGCCTGCCACGCCCATCACAATCAGGCCAATACCCAGCACCATAAAGCAGGCGCCGCCAAAACGCTGAGTACGGCGCCAGTTCTCGGGATCGGCAAGCGCCCAAGGTGTCTTGATACCGAGCGTATAGTTCTGCTTCACACGCGGCAAGTAGTTGCCTACGCCGATGAACAGCAAACCGACAACACCGGAAATCAGCACGTTAACCGAACCGACCGCCGGCACCACGCCCCAGACCGTAAGCTCTCCCAGCCAGCTTATGGCGCACATGAACAAGGTGAAGGCGATTACGAAGCCCTGGTAGAATTTGCCCGAGGTTCGATATGCCTCACCTTTGGGGTCGATGCGCGGCACCACGCAGAACATTGCGAGAAGCGCCAGAGGCAGCACGCCGAGCGCGGAGGCCATCCAGCTAGGACCCCAACCGTCGACGGCGCCGTTCGCGCCCCAGTGCGTGGGAATCTGCGCAGGCAAGCTCGGCATCACCATGAGGTGCGCTACGACATTGGCGACGCACAGAGCGACCAGCGCAATCCACACGCGCGACGATACCCCCGTGGGGTGAATGCCCTTGTTTTCGTTATTCATCCTTATCACCTTCCGTGTTTGTAAAGCCCATAAACCAGCCAATCAAATCCTGCATGACGGTGGTGTTTAAGCTGTATACGATGTTTTGGCCATGGCGCTCGTCGGTCACCAACCCGGCGTTTTTGAGCGTCGCCAAGTGATGGCTCAGCGACGGCTTACTGATATCGAAATGCTCGGCAAGCTCCCCCGCCGTGCAATTGCCCTCGCGCAGCAACTCCAAAATGCGCCGTCGCGTTGGATCGGCAAGCGCCTTAAAACCCTCTCCCGGCATAAGACCTCCTCTCATCATCTCTCATGACGCGCACACTATACTCGATATTTAGATGTTTGTCTAATTGTCTAATCTTACACTCAAAAAAATAGCCGCCCCCGCGTAATGCGAAGACGGCCACTTCTCACGCCATAAACGTGTTTCGGAGTTGGCCAACCCGC